>JADDQX010000108.1 GCA_016781115.1 Actinomycetota bacterium
GACGACCGCCTCGGCGACTTCTTGGCGGCAATCCGCGAGAAGCGCTGCCATGGCCGCCGGGTTCGGTCCATAGTCGAACCCGAAAACCGTTTAAGCCTGTCGAAGGTACGCGTTGCGTTGGCACGGCTCGCACATGAGGCGACCCGGTGCTTCGTCGAGCAATCAGGATCGGACTCGATCCCGATTACCAGCTGGGACGAGCACACCGTCCAGCCGTCCGCCAGTGTGGTTTCCCAGCTCCGCAACTCATTGGAAGAACTCGAGGCGCTGGCTGGCGCAGCGGTCGAGCCCCACACTTTCGCGCTGCTCGGCCTTCGAAACCTTCAGCGAAGGCTTGAGGAGTTCGCGGACCGAGCGGTGGCCACCTCGGATGGACTCCGAGGATCGGCAGTCGAGTGGCTAACGGATCTCTTCTGGCACACGATGGTGTTTGAGTCGCCCCTTTATCCTCACGTCGACGAGCTCGCGCTTCAGGTGTCGTTGATGAAGGAGGAGGACTCGAGCCGTCCGATCCGTAGGTTGGAACCACCGGAGGCAGTCGTACGCCAAGGTCTCCGCGATTTTGGCCGGGCGACGGCGATGGCTGTAGGCCGCGGTTTCGACGCTGCGGAGACGGGGCTGCGCAGCGACTTCTTTAAGGCTCTCGGCGCGCTCCAACATGCCCAGTTCGAGGCCTGGGAGCGCTCTCGGTCACGGTCCCGCGACGTGCTCCCAGCACCGGTCGCACTGACCACGAACCTCGACCTGGAGGTCGAGCGAGGAATGGCCCGATCAGGAGGACAGTTTCACGTGGCCGTCCCCATCTACATCGGCCAAACCGGTCCCGAACCCGATCCGAGCCAAGACGACCTGCGATGGATTGTGGGGTCGTTCTCCTCGCCATCGCAGAGCCCCGCGCTCGAAGACCTTGACCAGCCGGAGGGAGGATGGCGATGGCTTGCGGATCTTGAGGTCGACGGTCAGGCAGCCCTCAGGGGTCCCTTGTTGGTCAAGCTCAGTGGTTCACCGCTCCATCGTGTTCCCGGCGACCTCGCACAACTTCAGGTCGAAGCCAGTACATCTCGCCGAACCGCGACCCCAGACTTCCGGCGCACGGACAAATCTACCACGTCAGGATCACTCGAAATCGCTCACGCAGTTGCGCTTGGGGAATACGACTTCTTGCAGATCATGCGCCTGCACCACTGGTCATTCGACAACAAACGCGACGCAGCCTCGGTCGGGGCGATGGGACATGAATCGCGAACCGTTCACGGCCTACCCCGCTGGCTATGCGATGAGCTTCCGCGGCGCAGTAGAGCGTGGTTTCTCCTCGGTCAGCGGTTCTCCGACTGGACAACGAGGTCGCTGCTGTTCACTCTCCTCGGCCAGGACGGCGGAGTGCCAGGGAGAGGAGTCGCAATTTCAATGCGCTTCGACGAGGATCGCCTTCAGTTCTTCGAGTGGTTGGGCATCGAACTCGCACGTGGCAACTGTGGTCTACTCACAAGACGGCTCTCGCAGCTGTCGCAGGCCGCGGCTCAAGCCGTGTAGCCCCGATGAGCAAGCTGCCCAACCCCTATCCGGGCGCGAGCCCGCTCACCGAGCGCCACGCTGACCTCCTGCTCGGCAGAGAGTCGATCCTTAACCAATTCACCAACGCGATCCGCCAGCGCGATGTCGTTGAGCTGACGGGGCCATCAGGAGTCGGCAAGAGCTCGCTTCTGAAAGCAGGTATCCGGACTCGACTCAACGACGAGAGCGGCCTGTACGTCCGACTGTTCTCTCGCTGGGATCAGGTTCGGGGTTCCACAGGTGGTCAGTGGTTCGCTCACGCGCTCGCCTTGGCGATCGGCGACCTCGCGTCAGCCACCATCGATCCCCTCAGCGACCCCCAAGGATTCGTGGACGACGTACAAGAGAGGCTCGGGTCACAGCTGGTCGTGGTTTTTGATCAGCTTGAGGAACTACTTCGGGCAGATCCTGCCATCGGCCGAAGGTTCGTTCAGAACATCGCCCAGGTAGCGGCGGTCTATCCCGAACGCATGACACAAGTTGTATCGCTTCGCCGCGAGTACAAATTCGCTCTCGCTCCCATCGATGAGCAGTTGCATCCCAACGCTGTCTGGTTTCAGGAGATCAAGCCGATCGAAATCTCAGTCATACCCCAGTTGATCGTACGACCTCTCGAACGACTCCGAGTTGACCACGAATTCTCGGTCACCGCTACCCCGGACCTAGTCGATGCCATCGCATCTGCCTGGGCCACGGCAGCGAATTCAGACCAGGGACCCTTCGCTGCCGCTGATGGTCTCTTCCCCAGCGAGGAAGACAATGTTGGATTGCTTCACCTGCAAGCCTTCCTCTTCGCCATGTTCGAACGGGCCGATCCCGACGACGGCGACGTCCTCACTGCGAGGTCTGTTGCCGACGTCCTAGGGATGCCTTGGCCAACCAGTAGGAAATCGGGCAGGCGGTGCTTCGCCTTTGCACTAAAGGACTACGTCAAACTCCGGATCGAAGAACAAGCCAACGCGTTCCGCGAGAAGACGTCAGGATTGCACGGCAGCCCTGTTGCACGCTTGATGACCAGCGAAACGCTTGCCATCGCCGCCACACTGCCCATGCATCTGTCCTCCGCCGGGTTCAAACTGGTACGCGGTACGGATGAACTGGCGGCTCTCGTACTCACCGGGTTCAACGAGCTCCAGACGTTCGAGGATCTAGTGGCGAGTCGCTCGGTACGGGATGGGGTCATCGAAGCTGATCTTGTCGGCTCCTCGCCCGCTCTCGCGCCAGCCGCTCAACAAGAGCCCGCCGCAACTGAACGGCGCTCCCGCCGCGCCCAGGATGTGGCGGGACTCCTCGCGCAGCGCTGCCGGGATGGGTACCCGGACGATCCCGATGGCTTGCATGATGAGGTCATCAAGCGCTACCCGGATCTCGCAAACTGGGGCGATGCGGGCATGGCTACCGGCCGAATGAGCGGACAGAGCGCCCTCCGGACAGGATGCGAACTAGTGGTCACGTTCGAGCGAGCGGTTGAGTGGCTCGAGGCCAGTGCATTGGTGCGGACAGCGCGGTCGGTCAGCCGGGACGGGATCGGCGGAGACCGCACGATCGCATTAGTTCACGATCGACTCGGCGAGGCCACCATTCGGTGGGGCCAGGAGACTCTTCGCGTTCCCGAGATTGGAATCGCGGCAGTTGTCGCATCGGTCGGGAAGCAGGTTCTCGCGGAGCCGGCCGTTGACGATGCTGCGCTCGGTCCGGAGGAGCTTCCCGAGGTTACGCGACTTGGGTGGGTCGGATGCAACGTGACGGCGTTGTTTGATGGCCTCGACTTCAGGAACTGCAACTTTGGTGGCACGATCTTCAACCGCTGTCGGTTCCGAAACGTCGCATTCGAAGACTGTCTCATGTGGGGCGCCCTGTTCCTCGGTTGCATCTTCGAAGGCGACGAGGGGGTTACGTTTCGCAGTACACGGCGTCCAGCCACCGGCGAGCCGAGTAGCCGTGTCCAGACCCTCACCATCGGAAGGGGATCTACGATCTCTGGCCGAGGGATTCGGTTTGAATCGCTGGGAGGGTATGGCCTCTTCTTGGACGGGGTTGAAGGAGGCCCTTGGGCGCTCGATCGCTGCGAGATCCAGCACGTTTCGATGACTGGTGCTGGCAATGGCCTCGGACCAGGTTCGGTTGCCGATAGCCCTGCCCTAAGACATCTTTCTATCCTTGGACCTGTGGTTGGCTCCGTAGAGATCGACCGACCCGACGATCCCTCCACGCTGGTTCTTGATCCCTCAGAGGCGATCAAGTGGAAGCCGATGAGCTGAATCTTCCTTCCGCGCTGATGCCGTATCGCTCCACGAAAACCAGTCGGCCAAGCGGAAGCCTTCCGGGTGGCGACGGACGCGCGTTCGTCGCCGCATACCGCTCTTCGGCGAATCCAAACGCCACAGCGAGATCGAGCCGCGCGTCAGCGGGTACCCCGAGGATGCTGCACGCGTGGGCGATGTTCTGGGCGGGCTCGAAGACGGCGACACAGGATCCGACACCGTCAGCGTGGGCCGCCAGCATGAGGTTCTGCACAACTCGACCCAGATCGAAGATGGTGGAGAACCTGTACGGACCCTCCATCATCACAACGGCTACGGCTACGTTTGCAGTCGCCAGATGTCCTGCATGCGTTCCGAGTTTTGACAGTGCGTCTAGCGTCCGTCGTGACCGAATTACGATGAAACGCCACGGCTGGCTGTTCTTGCTGGAGCCGCACCACCTCGCCGACTCCAACCACTCCGCCACCGCGCTGTCAGGCACAGACGCGTCTCGGTAGTGGCGTACCGCGCGAAGCCTCCGGACTGTCTCGTGGAACACGTCGCTCGAGAAGCTGGATCTCCGGTGTCGTCGACTAGCCATCTCGATCCTCTGCCAGCGTCGTCCTACGCTAGTCGCGGTGCCCTTCGTCCAGATCCTGTGGGACGCAGACCGTGTCACAACATCGACGATCGCGCACGTGCGAGATCTGGTGGCGTCCGAGGCGGCGGCGCTCCTCACGGCGGAGGACCCAAAACACGTTGTTACCCACGGGATGATCGACTCGCAGCTTACCCGGCTCGGGCCACTGGATCGCGTCCGGGCGCCTATCTTCGTGACGTTGCTAGCCCGGGAGGAACCACGCAGACGGGCGTCGCAGGCGACGGTGGCTGCGGCCCTGGCCAAGGCAGTTCGCGCGATTGTCGACGTCGAGGTCGTCGTTGAGATCGTGCTGACAGCTCATGCATCGTCATACGACTACTCAGTGCACGAATCGGATGGCTCGATCCCGGGAAGGCCGTGAACGCCAACACGATTGATCGCAAAGTCACCGAGACAACGAAGATCGCCTGCCTCAGCCGCGGAGTGCGTGCCCCGGCGGATGTCTTGCACTACCTCTCAGCCGGCGGGTCACAACCTCTGTCACTCCATGAGTACCCGACAACTGGCGGTCTCACGATGGTCCTTCCCGAGGACGTCTACGTAAACGCTCCATTCGACGAGTGGTTCTGCGCGGATGCGTCGGTCAGTGTGGAACTCTGCGAGAGCAACCTCGTGCTTCGTGCGTCGACCGGTGTCGTTCCTGTGGAGCGAGTACTGCCATTGCCGGGCTATCTCGAAACACGCGATGAGAAAGACCGCCCTGTTGTGGATGTAGCTATGTCACATGCGGACCGGCTTCGCCTCTCGCCATTCTATGGATGCGCCTACGACTGCCACTTCTGCGATTTGGCGACCCCACCCTATGAGTGTCGGCCCATCGATCAGCTTATTGCGGCCCTCCGAATCGCGGCTGAAGACACCGTGCTGGCGGTCCGCCATGTTCTTATTAGCGGTGGATCGCCCAGAAAGCTCCACTACGACCTATTCACACGCACCTGTGAAGAAGTCATTTGGAACAGTCCTTTTCCAGTGGACGTCATGTTCTCGCCAATGGACAGCGATGGGCAAGTGGTCGACAGACTCGTGGACGCTGGCGTGCACGCCCTGTCCATCAACCTCGAGGTCTTCGATGACGCCGCCGCTGAGCGCCGGCTTCCCAGGAAGTATCGAGTCACCCGCAGGCACTTTGAGCCGACGGTGGAACGCGCGGTCGAACTGCTCGGCCGCGGCGGGCGAGTACGGTCGCTCATAATCCCCGGCTTGGAGGATTTGTCCAGCACGATTGCTGGTGTCGAGTATCTAGCGTCGCTCGGATGCGATCCAGTACTGAGCCCGTTCCGGCCCGCCTCGGACGTCGAGCTCAAGAGCCATCCGCCGCCGTCCGAGGACGATCTCACGACGCTGTTGGCCGAGAGCCGACAGATCGTCAGCAAGTACGGCGTGTCTCTTGGTCCATCATGTGTGCCCTGCCAGCACAACACCCTCACGTTCCCTTGGGACGTTCGCTGCGCTGCGTGACGCGCGACGACCGCCTACGGCAGATCGCCTCCGAACTGGGCGATCGCGAACTCGTGTGGTTTGGCATTCGAGGCACGGATGCGGCTCCTTTTTTGACGATCCCGCAGTTCACGCAGTCCTTCGCGATCACGGGACCATTGCGCGCGGCGAAGTTAACTCGAAGCGAGACACTCGAGGAACTCACGCGAGTCAGAGTCGACCTCGATTCCTACGACATCGACTTCGATAGCAGGCCGGAGGTCGACACTCTGCGCCGCTATTTGCTGGCATCGATGAACCGGCCTGTCGCTATGACCACCTACCGGCCCTCACACTTCCTATCCGCTCTTACGTTCGTTACCAGTGGAAGCTCTTCTGCAATACCCGAGGGTCGCGAGTCGACATGCCGTTACCTTGGACTCTTCAAAGACCGCCATTTGGCCTTTGAACATAAGCCGTGGGTCGAGACGGAGCTCAGGGACCAATTGTTGGAAGTCGGGGTCAAGATCTTGCCGTGGCGTTACGTCGCATTCGAGGATAAGCGTCTAGTCGAACGGCTCCTCGAGCGTGGCCCGGTGATCCTGAGGCCAAACCGGACTAGCGGCGGGATGGGCATCTCCCTCATCCAGACATCCGACGACTTGTCGACCCGGTGGGCCGCGGAGATCGCCTCCCCAGCGCCGCCTGGTTTCAACGATCACTTTATGGGAATCTCGGAGTACGTCCACCCGAGCGTACCTATCAACGTAGGTGCCTGCGTCTTCGACTCCACCGCCATCACACTTCACCCGGCCTCTGTGCAACTCATTGGCATAGACGGCTTCACCAATCGTCGCTTCGGCTACTGCGGAAACGACTTTGCGGCCATAGCGGACCTCGAATCGGCAGTCCTAACACAGCTTGACCGCGCTACAAGGCTCGTCGGTCGGTGGTTGGCGTCCATGGGCTACCGAGGAGCTTTCGGTGTCGACTACCTGTCAACGGACGACCAGCTGTACTTCGCTGAGGTCAACCCGCGAATGCAGGGATCGACCGCACTGTCGGCGTCCCTCGCCGCAGAAACTCGACACGTCGATATCTGCCTGGACCACCTCGCAGCGTTCCTAGACCTCCCTCCTGCGGAGTCGTTGACCTTGTCGGACTGGCTCGCGGAGTTGCCGCCGTCGTCACACCTCATCCGTCACCAACCGCCAGCCGACAGCCGTGGCCACCCGGGGCGGGCCGAATACCTTGCTCGTGTGCCAGCAGGTGTGCGCCCGGTGCTGATCCCAGATGACCACATCTCAGTGGAACCGGGCGCCGTCCTCTGCCGATACGAGTTTCGTCGCCAGATCACCCGCACGGGGTTCGACTTGGTCTCGGACGTCCGCGGCGAACTCAACGCCGAGGTGCCATCGGTGGCGCCATCTGGCGACATCCGTGCCGCCGTCACCTAGCCCGGCGCGGGTGCACTGCATTCGGAATGTCGAAACGCTGAAGAGCTCGAAAGCTGGCGCACCCCTAGTGGATCACCGCGTAAACAACACTGATGTG
>JADDQX010000024.1:0-3112 GCA_016781115.1 Actinomycetota bacterium
GGTCATCGCAGCCCTCTGAGGCCGCGGTTCAGGTCCCTTTGGGATGCCACACGGTCTTCATCTCCATGAAGGCCGTCACCTCGTAGGGGCTCCGCTGCGCTGCGGGCCTCACGATGCGCTTGAGATTCCCCGCTGCCGCCGTCTCCACCTCGGCGAGAGACCCAGGCGAGACCCCCGCCACGTCCAGCGCGTCGACGTCAAGGTGTGACGCCAAGGTCGGAACGAGCTCGGAGCCGAGTCCCGTGATGATGTTGACGACACCGCGGGGAACGTCTGAAGTAGCGAAGCACTCAGCCAGCGCGATCGATGCCAGCGGCCTCTTTTCTGATGCGATCGCGACCGCCGCGTTGCCCGCGCAGAGAGCGGGCGCTACTCGTTCCACGAGCCCCAGCAGCGAAGGAGTCACCGGCGCGACCACGCCCACCACTCCGATCGGCTCAGGCGACGTGATGTTGAAGTAGGGCCCCGCGACGGGATTGACGCCACCCATCACCTGAGCCACCTTGTCGGTCCAACCGGCGTACCACACCCATGCGTCGATCGCCCGGTCCACCTGAGCCGCGGCTCCCCTCTTGCCGTCGGCCCGCGTCACTTCTGCGATCAGCTCGTGGCGGCGGGATTCCATGATCTCGGCAACGCGATAGAGCACTTGACCGCGGTTGTAGCCGGTGATCCCGGCCCACGATCCGGCGGCCTTGCGCGCCGCGGCGACAGTGTCCCGGACGTCTTTGCGCGATCCACGCACGGCGTTCCCGATCAGCTCCCCGTTCGCGTCCTTCACCTCGTAACTGCGACCGGACTCGCTCCGCGGGAAGCCACCGTTGATGAAGAGCTTGTAGGTCTTTCGTACGTCCACCCTGGTCACGTTCTGACCCCCCAGAACCGGTCGTAGGGGGGGCCGGTGTGCTGACAGAAGGGGGTCATCTGACGTAGCCCTCGAGGCCGTGGCGGCCGCCTTCGCGGCCGTACCCGGATTCCTTGTAGCCGCCGAAGGGAGACGAGGGATCGAACCGGTTGAAGGTGTTCGCCCAGACCACGCCGGCCTTCAGGCGATCCGCCATCCACAGGATGCGCGATCCCTTCTCGGTCCACACCCCCGCGCTCAAGCCGAAGGGCGTGTTGTTCGCCTTCTCGACCGCCTCCTCCGCGGTCCGGAAAGTCAAGACCGAAAGGACCGGACCGAAGATCTCTTCGCGCGCGATCCGGTGAGACTGCGAGACGCCGGTGAATACCGTCGGCGGGAACCAGAAGCCGCGCTCGGGGAGTTCGCATTCCGCCTGGTACAGCTCGGCCCCCTCGTCGACGCCGCTCCCGACCAGGCTCTTGATCTTGTTCAACTGCTCGCGCGAGTTGATCGCGCCGATGTCGGTGTTCTTGTCCAAGGGGTCGCCGAGCTTCAATGTCTGCAGACGACGCTTCAGCTTGTCCATGAGCCGTTCCGCGATCGATTCTTGAACGAGGAGGCGCGACCCCGCGCAGCAGACATGCCCTTGGTTGAAGAAGATGCCGTTGACGATCCCCTCGATCGCTTGGTCGAGCGGCGCATCCTCGAACACGATGTTCGCGGCCTTGCCTCCGAGCTCCAGCGTGACCTTCTTGTTCGTCCCCGCGACCGCGCGCTGGATCTCTTTTCCAACTTCGGTCGAGCCGGTGAAGGCGACCTTGTCGACATCCGGGTGCCGCACGAGCGCGGCCCCGGTCGCGCCCGCTCCCGTGATGATGTTCACGACGCCCGCAGGCAGCTGCACCTCCTCGCAGATCGATGCGAACTCCAGCGCGGTGAGAGGGGTCGTCTCCGCCGGCTTCAGGACGACGGTGTTCCCGGTCGCGAGCGCGGGCGCGATCTTCCACGCGAGCATCAACAGCGGGAAGTTCCACGGGATGATCTGCGCGGCCACGCCTAACGGCTCGACCGTCCGACCCGGGAACGCGAACTCCAGCTTGTCGGCCCAGCCTGCGTGATAGAAGAAATGCGCCGCCGCGAGCGGAACGTCTAGGTCGCGGCTCTCCCGGATCGGTTTTCCGCCGTTCATCGTCTCGAGCACCGCCAGCTCCCGGCTCCGCTCCTGGATCACCCGAGCGATGCGGAAGATGTACCTCGCACGCTCGCCCGGCGCCAGAGCCGACCACCTCTTGAACGCCTTGGCCGCCGCAGAGACGGCGCGGCCGACGTCTCGTTCGTCCGCGACCGGCACCGCGGCGAGCACCTCCTCGGTCGCGGGATTGATCGTCTTGGAGTACTCGCCGGCGGCAGGCTCGACGAACTCTCCGCCGATGAACAGCCCGTAGTCATCGCGAATGCGCACGACGTCGGTCGACTCAGGAGCAGGTGAGTAATCCCAGGAAGCCATAGCTAGTCGATCGTGTAGCGGTCGGGGTCGGAATACAACCCCGTTCGTTGCTTGTCTCTCTGCATCAACAGGTCGTTCAACAGTGACGAGGCGCCGATGCGGAAGCGCTCCGGGGTCAGCCACTCGTCGCCCAACGTCTCCTTCACTATGACCAGGTAGCGCAGCGCATCCTTGGACGTGCGTATGCCCCCCGCCACCTTCAGGCCGACGACTCGGCCGGTGAAGGTTTCGAAGTCCCTGATCGCTTCCGCCATCACCAGAGCGACCGCCGGCGTCGACGCGGGGGAGATCTTGCCGGTGGACGTCTTGATCGTGTCGGCTCCCGCTGCCATGGCGACGAGCGACGCCCGCCGGACCCGCTCGTAGGAGCCGAGCTCGCCCGTTTCGAGGATCGCCTTCACGTGAGCCGCTCCGGCACTCGCCTTCGAGGCAGACACCTCCGCGAACACCGCCTGTTCGTCTCCCGCGAGCAGAGCGCCCCGACTGATGACGATGTCGACCTCGTCCGCACCGTCCGCCACCGCTCGCTCGATCTCCTGCAGTCTCAGATCCAGCGGAAGCTGCCCGGCGGGGAACGCGGTCGCGACCGATGCCACCTTCACCCCCGACGCCGCCAGGACCTCCGCCGCCAGCCGGACGAAGCGAGGGTAGATGCACAACGCGGCGACGTGGGGAACCGATGGATCGCCCGGCGCGGGGCGCAGCGCCTTGGCCGCGAGCTGCCGGATCTTCCCCAGCGAATCCGCCCCCTCCAAGGTCGT
>JADDQX010000024.1:3256-5009 GCA_016781115.1 Actinomycetota bacterium
CGGCGGAGCGACGGACACGTGACTAGTGCGTGTGCTGGTGAGCGTGTCCCCCGTGACCCATCGGACCTTGCACCAGCGGCAGCGATATGCGCTTCGCCGGACGAGGACGAGGCGGCACCAGATTGACGATCTCCTTCGCCGTGGTGACGAAAGCCTGTGAGACCTCCGCGTCGGGATCCTGAAGCACGATGGGCGCGCCTGCGTCGGCGAAGTGCCGCGTCGATGGCTCCAACGGGATCTGACCCAACAGAGGGACGTCGAGCTTGTCGGCCAGAGCCTCGCCGCCACCCTCGCCGAAGATCCTGTACTCCTTGCCGTCGTCGCCGCGGAAGTAAGACATGTTCTCCACGACCCCGATCACATCGAGGTTCGTCTTCTCGGCCATCAACCCGGCCCGCTGCGCCACCTTCTCCGCCACCGCCTGCGGGGTAGTGACGATCACCATGCTTGCTCCGGGAAGGAACTGAGCGATCGAGATGGCCACATCACCGGTGCCTGGTGGAAGGTCGATCAGCAGATAATCCGGCTCGTCCCAGTGAACGTCGCTGAGGAACTGCTGAAGGGCTTTGTGCAGCATCGGGCCTCGCCACACGACCGGGTTGTCCTCCGGCGTGAAGAGCCCGATCGAGACGACCTTTATCCCGAAGACCTCGGGCGGCATGATCATCTCACCGACGACCGTGGGGCGCTCGTGGATCCCCAGCATCCGCGGGATCGAGAATCCCCAGACATCCGCGTCCAGGAGTCCGACCGAGTGCCCCAGCTTCGCCAACGATGCTGCGATGTTGACCGTGGTCGTCGACTTTCCGACCCCGCCTTTCCCCGAGCCGATCGCGATCACCTGCGTCGTCGAGTCCGAGCGGGCGAACGGAGCCGGCGTGTCCTTGCGGAGATTCCCCACGAGCGCCTCTCGCTCTTGCTCGGTCATCGATGTGAGCTCCACGTTGACGTGAGAGACATCCGGGAAGCTCTCCTTGAGCTTCGCCGGGATCACCGTGTGGAAGTAGTCCTTCAGCGGGCAGCCCGGGATCGTCAGGGCGATCAGGACCGAGATCTCCGAGCCGTCGATCGAGATCCCGCGCACCATGTTGAGATCGTTGAGCCCGCGATGCAACTCGGGATCCTGGATCTGGCCGAGGACCTCTGATATCTGTTGTTCGGTGGGCATGGGCATCTAGGGTCACTCCTTGCGGTGGTCGAGGTTCCAAGGGTAAGCGATGCTGCGGGTGCGAGGCTCTACACGTGCAGGCGCAGGCCGTCTCTCACCAGCGACATCGTGGCTTTTCGGATCGTGCCCGCGTAGTCGCCGTCGACCTGCAGAGGCAGCGGGACGTCACAGTCCAGTGAGAAGGATGGTTGGTCGTGGAAGTAGCGGCCGTTGCGCCAGCGCGTGTGGGCTCTGCTGACGAGCAACGCCCACGCGAGGCGCGGGATCGTGAATAAGCTCATCCGGGTGAGGCCGAAGACATCCAGCCCCGCGTCCAGTCGAGCCTCGGGACATACGTCCACCGGCAGACGCTTGAAGAAACTGAACGGCCTCCCGTTGCAGCACACCGCCAGCACCACCCGCTCCACGTCCTTGCCCGGGACCTGAAGCTCGATCCACGGATCGAGCCCCCGGTACTGAGTCAGGGCCGCTTTCAGCGCGTTGCTCAAGAAGAACCACTCACCCCGGCTGCGCTTCGCTGCCGGATCGGCCTCCACGCGCTTCACCACCTCGGCATCGAGGCCAACACCCGCGGAGAACAGGAAG
>JADDQX010000024.1:5190-22062 GCA_016781115.1 Actinomycetota bacterium
GGGCTCACGAGCCCGCGCTTGATCGATCAGCGCGGCGCCTTCGTCGCGCTGATGGCAGCGAACGCTCTCATCGCGCTGTTCCTAGTCGTGAACCTGCGCCTACCGGGCATGGCGCTCGCGGGTGTCGGGTTGCTATTGAACCTCGCGGTCATCGGAGCCAACGGAGCCATGCCGGTGCTGCCGCAAGCGGCGCGATCGATCGGGAGACCGATCTCGCCCGAAAGCAGCGGCCTTCGCCACGAGGTGCTGGACGACCACACGCGGCTTCCCTGGCTCGGCGACGCGATCCCGGTTAAGCCACTGCGGACGGTGCTAAGTCTGGGAGACGTCGTGCTGGCGTTGGGGCTGGGGCTCTTCGTCTACCGCGCGGCGCGCCGCCCGCCCGGAGGGCGAAGGGCGGCTAGAGGAGCTTCCGGTTCAGCGCCTGCAGCAGAGCCTTGATCGCCGCGGACGCGATGTCGTCCTCGATCGTCGCGCTTCCGATCAACGACAGGGCCACACCATCCTCGTAGAACGCCGCGCGGACGCACACGGCATCTTGTGCGTCGACGCTCTGAAGCGACAGGCTCTCGAGGTCAACCGTAGCTCTGCGCTCGGAAAGCACCGGGTCCAAGGCGCGCAGGGTCGCGATCACGGCTGCTTTACCTCGGGAGGGGCGCGAGCCGCCACCGGTGCAGGATCCTTCAGAGACCTCGCCGGATGGATGCCGGAGCATCACCTTCACCCATTCCGACCCGGGGCCCTTGGAGACCTCGATGCGCTCGATCAGGATCCGCGACGGCCGGTGCCCGTTGGAAGCGGGTTCATCTACCTGCACCACCGAGACGATCCGGTGATCTATCGAGAGACCGAAACCCGCAGCCGCTAGCGACTGGACATCCCGCACGACCTGCTTCGGCGACCGCTCCGGGGACGCCACCACGTGGATCTCCGTCGGCTGGTCTTCACCCACGACCCGGACGCCCGTGATGCCCGAGATCCTCTTCAACCCGGCTTCCAGCTCGGCGCGGTTCATAGCCCCTCACGCTTCCACGCGAGGGGCGGGGGGTCAAGGACCGCAAGCCCGAGCTAGTCGGTCAGGTCGATGAGGACGTTGGCTACCTCCGGATCGAACTGGGTTCCTGTGTTGTCCTGGATCGCCTCCAGCGCTCGCTCCGTCGTCAGCGCCGCTCGGTAGGGCCGGTCCGACGTCATCGCGTCGAAGGCGTCGACCACGGCGAAAGCCCGGGCCGTGATGGGTATCTCTTCGTACTTCAGTCCCCTCGGATAGCCCCCGCCGTCGAAACGCTCGTGGTGGCTCATGATGATGTCGGTCGCCGCGGGGGAGAACCCGATCGGCTCCACGATCTTCACCCCGAGCTCCGGGTGTTGCCGCATGCTCTCCCACTCGCGCTCGTTGAGCGCCCCCGCCTTGTTTAGGATCGCGTCGGGTACCCCGATCTTTCCGACGTCGTGCAACGTGAAGCCGAACTGAACCTCCTCGTTGCTGGCGAGGTCGGAATCGATCTTCTCGAGGCAGCGCGTTGCAAGAGACGTCACTCTGCGCAGATGTTTGCCTGTGCCCTTGTCTCGCACTTCGACCGCGGACGCCAGCGCCTCGATCGTCGCCAGGTCCCTCTGTCTCCGATCCGCGAGCGAGGTCAGATACGACTCCAGGAGTATGGCCGTGGCCTCGCCCGGGACAGCAGGGTTGTGACGGCTCGACGACGTCAGGATGCGGGTGAGCTCCTCCATAGACGCATCGCGGTAGATGGCGCCGACCGCACCCGAGGCGAGTGCCTCGATCACACCCGTCGCGGGCGCTGCGCGCTCGGACATCACCACGATGCGCGTCTCGGGTGAGAGGTTGTGCAGGGCCGAGACCAAAGAGCAATCCGGCGACAGCGCAAGGTCGATCAACGCCACGTCGGGAGCGGACTTTCGCCCCGACTCCAACGCCTCGGCGGCAGACGTCACCTGCGCGGTCACGTCTGCGTTGCCTCCGGCGCGGATGATGGTGGCGAGGGATTCGCCGAACGTTCTGTGTCGTTCCGCGATCAACACCCGGATCGCCGCATTCTCAGAAAGCGTCATGTCTCCCTGCCCGCGCTGGACTCGCTGCAGAGACCGAGTTCGGCCCCTGCAACTAGTAGACCGGGCGCGGCTATGCGGGGTCATCCCCCAGCAGGGCAGAGCTGACTCCCTGAGCGGGTATCGCTGGGAGGTTTAACCATTGCTTCGCGGCGTCGACGACGCTACGCTGATGATCCCTTCGGGGAAAGAACCATAGCGAAGCGACGAACGAACGAACAACACGAGCGGAGCGGCGATCCCTCGGGATCGGTTTCCAACACCTTCGATCACTCGAGAGGAGGTCCGCATGAAGGTCCGTCTCATCGCTCTAGCAAGCACGCTGCTCGCGCTTTTTCAAGTCGCCGGCGCGACGTGGAGGTACTAGGAACACGCACCGCTGAGGGAGGGGCGAAGATCCCCTCCCTTTAGCTTTTCAAGCACCGGGTCGCGACCGGCGACGTCGCCTACCATTGAGAGCATGTCGCGGGGACGCTCACTTGCCTGGTTGAGCGGAGTCGTTGCTTCGGTCGCACTGATCGCCGCCTGGCGTACTTCTGTGGACGTACCCGAGATCCCGGACTTCTTGTTCTGGGTCGCGCTGCTGCTGGCGGCGGACCTTCTTCCGGTGTCGCTGAGGTTCGACACCCGCGTGACCATGTCGCTGCCGATCATGATCGCGATAGCGCTCCTGTTCGAACCCGCTGTAGCCATGACGATGGCCGTGCTGGGGGGGTTCGACGGGCGTGAGCTACGGGGTGCGATACCTCTGTGGCGCTCGGTGTTCAACCGAAGCCAGGTGATCCTCGCTATCGGCGCAGCCTCCTGGCTGATCCATCAGGTCCCGCCGGACTCGATCAGCCGCTTCCCCACCGGCCCACTGATGACGGCCGCGGCCATCCTGCTGTTCGTCGGCATCAACCTGGGATCGGTGGCGCTGATGTTGCACAGAGACAGAGGCGTCGGGATCGGGGAGGCCTTCGGAACGCTTTTACCGAAGCCGGTCGTCGGGTTCCTCCTGTCGCAAGGTGTCTTGGGAGCGCTCGGAGTCGCTACCGCGGCCGCTTACCGCGAGATCGAGTTCTTCGTTGCGGCGTTCTTGATACCTCTGCTCTTCGCGCGGCTCAGCCTGCTGGGTGCCCGGGCTCAGCAGGAGCTCGCGGAGCAGGTCCAGATCCAACAACGCGCGTTGCTGGACGCGACCGAGAAAGTCTTCGAGGACCGGGAACAAGAGCGGAACCTGATCGCGGAGAACATCCACGACTCGTCAATGCAGCTGCTGGTCGGAGCTGCCTACGCCGCGGCCAACTCGCGTCACTACCTAGAGGAAGGCCGGCTGGAAGATGCCCGTGACGCGCTCGGCAGCACGAAGGACGCCATCCAAGACGCAATCACCGACCTCAGATCGTCCATCACGGACCTGCGCCGCTCTTCGATCGAGGAGGGGGGATTGATGGAGACGATTCATACCTTCGCCGAGCAGATGCGGGTGCTGTGGTCCGCCGACATCCGCATCGAAGGGAAGACGGAGGAAGAACCTCCCATACCGGTATCGCTCGCCGCGTTCCAGATCCTGCAGGAGGGCCTTACCAACGCGCTCAAGCACTCAACGGTGCGAAAGGTGGTGGTGCGTGTGAGTGAATATGACGGGATGGTTCATATCTCTGTAGAAGACGAAGGCCCCGGCTTCGACGTATCGGCTGAGCCCGGACCCCAACACCTCGGCCTCAAGCTGATGAAGGAACGTGCGGCCCGCGTCGGAGGACGGCTCGAGCTGCAGTCGGTTCCAGGTGGTGGCACCAGGTTGGAAGCGGTTCTTCCGGGACGCGCCGCCAGATGACGATCAACGTCTTGATCGTCGAAGATCACACGGTCGTATCGCAAGGATTGGAGGCGATGCTCGCGGGCGTGGACGACGTGAACCTGCTCGGGACCCGCACCTCCGGTGAGGACGCCATCGCGGCGAGCGAAACCGAACAGGTCGGCGTCATGCTGATGGACGTGAGCTTGAGTGGAGCCATGAACGGCATCGAGGCAACGAAGCGCATCAAGGAGACGAAGCCGGAGACGAAGATCCTCGTCCTAACCATGTACACCGACCCCGCCACGGTCGCGGAGGCCATCAAGGCCGGGGCGGACGGCTACATGTCCAAAGGCGCGTCGCGCGACGCGTTGCTCCAGGGGATAAGAGATATCGCCGAGGGTCGTTCTGTTCTGGACTCCACCGTTACCGAGGGTGTGTTCGGGCGGCTAGGCGGCCGCGATGCGCGCGGCCTCAGCGACCGTGAGGTGTCGGTCCTGCAGGGTCTGAGCAACGGCCTCTCCACGAAGGAGGTCGCGTCGCAGATGCACCTGTCGGAGGAGACGATCAAGACCTACCTGAAGCAGGTCTTCCGCAAGCTACAGGTGAGAGATCGAACGGAAGCCGTGGCCGAGGCGTTCCGCCGAGGTTTGATCCACTAGGTAGAGGATCGGCTCCCGGTCTCGGCCCGAGCCAGGTCGATCGGGGTCAGGTTCAACACCCGGTTGAGGGCGTCCAGCGTCGCCCTCGCGATGGCATCGAGCTCGGCCCCCCTTACCAGGGCGCTCCCGATCAGGACGTCGTCGCGGGAGCCGACGGACACGACGGCCAGGCGCTCGGCGCCGTAGTTGAAGATCTCGACGTTCTCCAATTGAAGCGGGTATGGGATCAATCGGCGAACGCTCTCTAATACCGCTCGAGCAACGGAGCGGTACTCGAACCGGCGCCCCACCGGGACGTCAACCTCCCCGACCAGCGCATCGCCTTCCAGCTCGAGCGTCACCTGGGCGGTGAAACGCTGGCCGTAACGTTTGGTAGACAGGCTAGACAGCTTGCGCCGCGGCAACGGGTTGTGGTGAGGGGTTGCGCCGAGGACCCTCACCCGCACTGCGTTCGGGTCGATCCCCACCCGCTCCGCCAGCGTCCGCACGTCGGAAACCGTGTCGTCTTCCCGCCGCTCCGGAAGCGTCAGCACCGTGACCTCGACGCCCCTCCCGGTCGCCACCACCCTCGCCTCCCTTATCCCGCGCAGGCGCGAGAGATCCATCTGAAGACGTCCGCTTCGCATGACCAGATCTGGAGACGCAGAGTCCTCATCCGGAGCGGGGGGCTGCATCGACGGAGGGATCGTCCGCTGCAGCTTTTCCATCGCACCGTCGCGTTCGTTGCTCGACAAACAACCTGCCTTCCGCGCAGGCCGGCGAGTACCGGCCGTCCACCCGCTGGTATAGAACCAGGCAATCCCTTCCTGGTCAATCTGTGACAAATCCACCCATAAGGCTGTAGGTGCCGGGTGGCAGCGAGAACGACAGGTCGGCAGCCGTAGTGGCCCCCGGTTCCAGAACCACGTCGATGTGGTCCGAGCTGAGGGTCGATGAACGCCCCGATCCCGCGACGATCTCGAGCACGAGGCGCCCCCGCACCACGAGCCTCCTGTCCTCGCTGAGATTCGCCAGCGTCACCGTCGAGGTCAGGTCGTCACCTGCCGTCTGAAGCGACACCAGGAGCTCCTGTGTCATCTCGGGAGTCAGGATGCGCCCCGATGTCTGCGTCACCACGCCCCCTTCCGCCCACTCGAGGAAGATCGTGTTGTCGCCGCCGCGCGTCTGCATCGAGTCTGCGGGGAGATCCTCGGGGGGGACGACCACCGAGACCACCGAGGTCACCTCTTCGAAAACCACCTCGGTCGTGGTCGCGGCATCCTCAGCCGTGGAGCCATCGGAACCTTCCGTCGGCAAGGGGGCACCGCCTTCGGGAGCTTTGCGGTCGAGCCGCAGGCCCAACACCTGATCCTTCTCCTTGGGTGATCGATCATCCGGAGCCGGGGTCGGACTCGCCGCGGGGGCCGGAGCCTCAGAGGCCGTGTCCGCCGAATCGCCGCTGTCGGATACGCAGGCGGCGCCGGTAAGCATCAACGCGACGACCGTGAGCGCCAGCGCCCGCCGTGGCGAGACCGAAGCGCGAGATCCGGATACGAGCACCGCGCCCAGAGCGATCAAGAACAACCCGGTCATCACGAGAGCACCCGGCGAGGCGCCCGTCACCGGGAGGACCCCTCCGGTGGAAGCCGCGACCTCGACGGTGACCGGCACCATCTTCGTCACCGTCCGCTGCTCGACGACCGGAGCTATCTCACGTCCACCTTCGGTCCGGACACCCAGCACGTATCCCAGGTACGTGTTCTGGCTGCTGCTGGCGGCCGGCTCGCCGCCTATGGTGGCGTCTACATCGTTCCGAGCCTCGAGGTCCCCGGGAGCGACTGCCCGCGCGGACCACGACAACTGCACCTCTTCGCCTGGAGCCAAGCGTTCGAAGATCCAGACGATGTCTTCTCTAGAGGGCGAGCCACCGAGCTGCACCGCATCGGCCTCGGCGATCGCCGCGACGCCCACCACGTCGAATTCCGGAGCGATCTCGGTGATCACGACGACATCCTCGAGGGGAGCTTGCGTCTGGTTGGCCACGAGGGCCGAGAAGGCAGACGTCTCTCCCACCTGCACCAGAAGGGGCGAGGACTGAGTCAAGCTGAGCCCGCCGGCCCCGCCAGGCGAGACCTCCACGTAGAGCTGGTGGCGGACGACCCGATCGTCGATCGATACCGCGAACCGCACCGGCTCTTGCGCCCCCGCGGGGGCGGAGGAGGCGACTACGGTCACCCTGCCCTCAGAGGTCTCTCCGGGAGCCAGGGGGCCGAGATCGAGGGAAACCAGATCTCCGGAGGCAGGGGCCGCGGGATCGGAGCCGACCACGTCCAGGTACGACGGAAGCTCAACCAACACGCCCACGCTACTCACCTGATCCGTTCCCGGGTTGGAAGCAACGACGGTAAGGATCGAGGTCTCGCCGATGGAAAGCGAGGCGGGCGAGGCGGAGAAGGAGACGTCGACCACGTCTGCTTGCTCGGCAGATGACCCGTTCCCCGAGCCCGTGCGCTGTGCGGAGTCGCTCCTAGACGGCCGTTCCGAACGCTCTTCGTCGGACTCCTGGTCCGACTCCTGGTCGCTTGCCGAGCCGGCGCCGGAGGACTCGTCCTCGGATCCTTGATGGGAGGAGGATTCCTCCTCCGAGGCTTCCTCAGGTGCGTCTTCCTCTTCGGGTGCGTCCTGGTCGTCCTTGTCGTCCTTGTCGTCCCTGCCGTGGGCCGGAGCGTTGTCTGATCCCTTCCCCTGGCCGGGATCGGCCCACGAGGTCCCGATCGAGAACGCGACGACGATGAGGATCAACAGGGCCGTGATGACGGAACGGCTGGTTCGATACACAGTGCAACTCCCCGTAATGGTCGAAGGAAAGAGCGCGCGACCGGGACTCGATCCGCAAGCGCCTCGAAAGTCTTGGATGTCGCTTCGCTACCTGCTGCCCCACCAGCCGCGCCCGCTCCGCTAGTTGCAGGCGCCCGAACAGGCTACCGGAGCTGTGTTGCTGGAGTCAACTGTTGAGCATGGATGCCCCCTTTTTCTCCTGCGGGTCACCCCGGTGCGGTGGCTATCCTGCTGGGATGGACTTTGAGGTCACTCACTCTTTCCACGCGGGCGTAGATGAGCTCGCGGCCGCTCTCCTGGACGAGGAGTTCCAGGCGTCCCTGGCCGACGTCGGGTCGCTGGCGGAGCGGGAGATGATCCTGCAAGAGGAGCGACGGGACGGGACGGTTCTGCGACAGATCCGCTGCGTGCTCGACCTCGAGGTGAGCGGGCCCGCCAAGAGGTTCCTCGGGGATGCGAAACCGGCCTGGGTCGAGGAGGCGCTGTGGGATCCCTCTGCTCGGCGCTGGAGCTGGACCATCCACCCTGAGGTGGCGGCGGAACTGATGGCAGCCGGGGGCCAGATCGACGTTCGGACGAAGCAGTCCGGCGCGAGCCGCACGGTGTCGGGGACGGTGAAGGTAAAGGTCCCGCTGTACGGATCCAAGGTCGAAAGGTGGATCATCGACGGCATCCGGGCGGCCTACGACGAAGAGGCCGAGCGACTCGCGGAATGGCTGGAACGCGAAAAGTAGTTAGCGCGTTCTCCCACTTAACGGGGCTGTAACACCCGCGAAACCCTCGAGAAATCGCGCTTGGCTAGGGTTCCCGCAGCGATCAAGGAACGATCGCGTACCCCCTGCAAGGAGGCGCGTACATGGCAGCAAGCCCGTCCGACGTCCTGAAGCTCGGCCAGCAGAGCGGCGCCGAGTTCGCAGACATCCGGTTCTCGGATCTCCCCGGTCTGATGCAGCACTTCTCGATGCCGTTCGACGAGCTCGACGAGGAGGCGTTCGAAGAGGGCTTCGGCTTCGATGGATCCTCGATCCGCGGCTTCCAAGAGATCCAGGAATCCGACATGCTCCTCGTCCCGGATCCGGACACGGCCGTGATGGATCCCTTCCGGCAGCACCCGACCCTGATCCTCAACGCCTTCGTCAAGGACCCCGTAACCGGCGAGTTCTACACCCGCGATCCCCGCTACATCGCGAAGAAGGCGAGCGACTACCTGAAGGGCTCGGGCGTAGCCGACCGCGCCTACTTCGGTCCGGAAGCAGAGTTCTACGTCTTCGACTCGATCCGCTTCGACCAGAACCAGCACTCCGCCTACCACTACATCGACGCGGTCGAAGGAGCCTGGAACTCGGGGGCCGAGGAAGGCGGTCGGAACCTCGGTTACAAGCCACGCTACAAGGAGGGCTACTTCCCGGTCCCGCCGATGGACCACTACCAGGACCTCCGTTCCGAGATGGTCCTGATCCTGCGCCAGCTTGGCATCCCGGTCGAGATCCATCACCACGAGGTCGGCACCGCCGGCCAGAGCGAGATCGACATGGGCTTCGATGACCTCCTGCCGATGGCGGACCGGCTGATGCTCTACAAGTACGTCATCAAGAACGTCGCACTGAGGGCCGGAAAGACGGTCACGTTCATGCCCAAGCCGATCTTCCAGGACAACGGCTCGGGGATGCACGTGCACATGTCGCTGTGGAAGGACGGCGAGTCCCTGATGTTCGACGAGCTCGGCTACGCGCAGCTGTCGGACACCGCGCGCTGGTACATCGGCGGACTGCTCGAGCACGCGGGATCGCTGCTGGCGCTCTGCGCGCCGACCACGAACTCGTACAAGAGGTTGGTGCCCGGTTACGAGGCTCCCGTGAACCTGGTCTATTCGCAGCGGAACCGCTCGGCTGCGGTCCGGATCCCGCTCTACTCGAAGTCTCCGAAGAGCAAGCGGATCGAGTTCCGCTGCCCCGACCCCTCGTGCAACCCTTACCTCGCCTTTCCCGCGTTGCTCATGGCGGGCCTCGACGGGATCCGCAACAAGATCGAGCCCGCCGACCCGATGGACAAGGACCTGTACGAGCTGCCGCCGGAGGAGTTGGCCGCGGTTCCTCAGGTCCCGGGGTCACTCGACACGGCGCTGGATGCGCTCGAGGGCGACCACGACTACCTCCTCGAAGGCGGCGTCTTCACACAGGACGTGATCGATCACTGGATCGACTACAAGAGGGTGCGCGAGGTGGACGAGATGAGGCTGCGCCCGCACCCCTGGGAGTTCAACCTCTACTACGACATCTAAGCAGAACAAACGGGGGCGCTCATCACCGTCGAGCTGACGCAATAGGGAGACTTTTGCTGAAGAGGGGGCCTTCGGGCCCCCTCTTTTCGTTCCGACGGTCGGACAGGCGCTAGGTTTGTGAGATGGCGAACCTGCGAGACATCGAGAACACCGTGCTTCCGGACTCGTTCGGCCAGGAGCGCAGGATCGGCGACCTCTGGAAAGACCAGCCGGTGGTTCTCGTCTGGCTGCGGCACTACGGCTGAACTTTCTGCCGCGAGTACACCGCTCAGTTGAGCGGTAGATACGACGAGTTCACCGCCAAAGGTGCGAACGTGGCCGCCATCGGGATGGGCATCCCCGAGATGGCTGCAGACTTCCGCGACCGCCGAGACGTGCCGTTCCCGTTGCTCGTGGATCGCACGAAACAGACCTATCGCGCGCTGGAGATGAAACGCGGCAACATATGGGAGGTCATGGGCCCGCCGAACTGGCCGCGCTACATCAAGGGGATCTTGTCTGGGCACGGCGTGGACAAGCCGCAGCAGGACCCTCTCCAGATGGGCGGCGTCCTGGTCGTCGATAACGACGGACGCGTCACGTACGAGTTCCGTTCTTCAGTAGCAGCCGAGAATCCCCCTGTAGACGAGGTGTTGGGCGCTCTCCCATGAGGTTCCTCCCCCTCTTGCTGCTCGGGGTCGTCCTGGTCGCGGTGGTTGCATCGATGGCGGGCGACCGGCACAAAGCCGTGCAAGCGGTGGGGAAGATGGCGTTCACGATCGCGCTGATGATCGTGATGGCGGCCGTATTTGCGATCATCGCGGACGGATAGCTAGCCGTAGATCAGCGCCTGAGCTACCTTCCGCGCCCGTCGTGTGAGCCGAAGGTAGCGCTCCTCTAGTTCCTGCCGTGGCTGATTCTTGAAGCCCATAGCGACACCAAGGGCCTCTAGCTCCTCGGGCCGTGTCGGCAGCGCATCGACGGGCTTGCCGAAGATGAAGAAGAGCCTGTTGCGTAACTTCATGAGGAAGCGGAACGCGTCCTCCATTCGCCGCGCTTCCTCGACGCCGACGCAGCCGGCTGCGAGCGCGGCGGCGAGCGCATCGAGCGTTCCGGTCGCTCGGAGGTCCTCTTGTGTCGCACCGTGCAACCTCTGCAATAACTGCACCGCGAACTCGACGTCTGCCAATCCGCCGGACCCCATCTTCAGATGACGGCGGGGATCGGTGCCGCGCGGCACCCGCTCCCGTTCCATGCGCGCCTTGAGGTGACGCATCTGGTCGAGGGCTTCACTGCTGAGACGGTGCGGGAAGGCAAGGTCGCGCGTCGACGTGACCAAAGCCTCTCCCACCTCCGCATCGCCGGCCAGGAAGCGAGCCTTGATCAGAGCTTGGTGCTCCCAAGGCTCAGCCCACCGCTTGTAGTACTCGAGGTACGACTCGAGAGAGCGCGAGAGGGGGCCGGATCTACCTTCCGGACGCAGCGCCGGATCGACCCGGAATGCCTGTCCCTCGGGCGTTACCTCTCCCACCGCACGCAGCAGACGCTCCGCCGTCTTCTCGCCCTGTTGCGGATCACCACTGTGGATGAACATGACATCGATGTCGGACGAGTAGTTGAGCTCCCGTCCGCCGACTTTGCCCATGCCGATGACGGCGAACCCCGCCACGTCTTCGAGCGCAGCCTCGAGACATGCCGCGGCGATCGAGGTCAGCCACGCCCCAACCTCGACGACATCACTGACACCCGCAAGGTCGCTGAGAGCGACCTTCAAGGTCTCTCTTCTCTTGAATCTCCTCAACCCGTCGAGGCGCGCCTCCGGCTCTCGCCAGCCCAGCGATGACGATGCCTCCCGCACGAGCTGTTCCGGTGCCTTGGCATGCCCCGGCCCCCGCGGGTCCGCGATCACCGACAGCTCTTCCGGCACGTGGGCGAGCACGTCGCCGAGGAAGCGGCCACTGCCGAGCACGTTCGCCAGGAACTCGATCCCTGGAGGGTTGTCTCGCAGCGCACCCAGCGCGTCCACCCGTCCCTCCAACGCCTCGCCGAGACGGAGGAAGGCGAATAGACCTTGATCTGGCTGCGGCGTCCGCGCCAGGAATCGCAACATCGCCGGCGTCAGGACCCGGAAGAGCTTGGCTCGGCGGTCTCTTCCCGCGACCAGTCCGGACAAGGTCCGAGCAGCGCGGTCTACATCACGGAAGCCAAGTATCCGCAGCCGCTCTTTTAGAGCCTCCTGCGGCAGGCGCGAGGTCCCCGTGTCCGCAAGCGACTCCACCATCGGGCGATAGAACAGCTTCTCGAAACGCCCTCTCACGTCCGCCAACACGCGCCGGTGCGCTTCATCGAAACGCTCGGCGGCGCTGACGTCTGGTGTGTCGCGGAAACCGAGGGAGCGGGCGATGCGGGCTCGTTCCTCGACAGCTTCGGGAAGAATGTGCAGCTGCCGTTCCTGCCACAGCTGGATCCGATGCTCGACGTTGCGCAGCCACCTGTAATCGACCGACAACCCCGCACCGTCGTCTTCCGCGACGTAGCCACCATCGACCAAGGCATCGATCGCGCGCAGCGTGTTCGGCGAGCGCACCGTCGGATCGGAGCCACCGTGGACAAGCTGCAGTAGCTGAACCGAGAACTCGATGTCGCGGATACCGCCGGGCCCCAGCTTCACATCGTGCTGTATCGCGCTACTGCGGCGGCCTGCACGAACAGCATGCTCCTCGACGCGCTCCTTCATCCTCCTGATGCTCTGGACGCCGTCACTCGAGGCCGCGCGTTCGAATACGAACGGGCGAGTGCCGTCTACGAACAGCCCGCCGAGCTCCACGTTCCCGGCCGCGGCTCTCGCCTTGATCAAAGCCTGGAACTCCCACGTCTCGGCCCACCGTTTGTAGTACTCGAAGTAACCGGAGAGAGAACGCACGAGCGGACCGCTCCGGCCCTCGGGCCGGAGATTCATGTCGATGCGGAACGCTTGCCCCTCGGGAGTCATCGACCCCAGCTCACGCAGCAGGCGCGTCGCTGCCGCAGTGAGCTGGGCGGGATCCTCATCGTCCGGCGCGACGAACATGAGGTCGATGTCGGACGAGTAGTTGAGCTCTGAGCCTCCGAGCTTCCCCATCGCGATCACGCTCAAGCTGGTCGGTGCTTCCGCGTAGGCGAGAGCGGTCGACAGCGTCGCATCCGCGATCGCCGAGAGGTGCCGCCCCACCGCCGCTAGGTCCAGCTCGCCTGCCAGGTCTCGGGCCGCCACCGCTGCCAGCAGACGTCTCTTTTCGAGCCGCACCTCAGGAAAGCCACCGCGGGAGGCAGCGGCCGCGAGAACCGGCGCGTACCTGGCCTCGCCGGGGACGGCTGCATCGTCCACAACGAGCGCTAGAGCCCGCTCATCAGCGAGCGTGAACTGCGTCAGCGAGCGGCTCGCGCCGGACAACGCGGCCAGCCGAGGATGATGCTGCTGTTGCTGGGTGGGGTTCAAGAGCGCGACACGTCGCAGGCCGAACGCGGGGAGCGATCCCTTTGGGGCGCGTCCACAAACATCCGCCGCATCTTCTCGGTCCCGTGCGATGGACCGACCCGGCCTTGGCCTCTACGGTGATGCCTCGATCGCGCCACGAGCGCGGCAGGGGCGAAGCGCAGCAGCGCACGCCGAGAGCCGGTCCCCGGGATCGCGGGTTGTCGCAAGACAGACATCCCCCGGGAAAGACCGGAAGCCAGAGGACATATCGAGATGCCTTCGCGGATGGCATCCGGGCGCGGGCCGGGAACCGGCTGTCCTCCGAGACGGAGGTAGACATGACGACCGAACGACGACGCGCGACGTTGAAGCAGCTCGCCGCGGTCACGACCGCTGTGTTCGTGGTGTTGGCGCCGGTGGCGCCGGCGGGTGCTCACACGAGAGAGAAGGTCCGCACGCAGCGTTCCCACATCAAAGATCGCGCGCGGGCGCAGCTCGGAGCGCGCTACTCCTATGGGGGCACGTCGCCGAATGGGTTCGACTGCTCCGGTTACACGCGCTGGACCTTCCAGGAACATGGTGCCAACCTCCCCCACTCTTCGATGGACCAGTTCGAGCTCGGCGACCGCCGCGGCTACCGGCGCATCTGGAAACGCAGAGACCTCCGGATCGGCGACCTCGTTTTCCATAAGACCACCAGCGCTCGCGTCGGTCACGCGGGTGTGTACATCGGGAGGGGCAAGTTCATCTCGGCGACGTCGTCCGATGGGGTCCGGGTTCGGTCGCTGTACGACCCCTACTACTGGGGCCGCCGCTTCGTTGCTGGGACCAGGGTCCCATCGATGATCAAGGACCGCTAGAGAAGCGGGAGGTATCGCTCGACCTCGTACGGGGACACGTACGACTTGTATTGATCCCATTCCGCCCGCTTGTTCCGCAGCAGGTACTCGAACACCTCTTCGCCGAGTGTCTCTGCAACTAGATCCGAACGTTCCATCTCGCGAACCGCCTCGAAGAGGTCGTCTGGCAGCTGAGCGATCCCCTTGGCTCGCCTCTCATTGCTGGTCATCTCGTAGATGTTGTCGGTGGCCTCCGGCGCCAGCTCGTAGCCTTCGTCGATCCCCTTCAGACCGGCGGTGAGCATGACGGAAAAAGCAAGGTAGGGGTTGCAGGCGGGGTCCGGCGATCGGAACTCGATCCGCGTCGACTGATCCTTGCGCGGCTTGTACATCGGCACACGGATCAATGCGGAGCGGTTGTGGCGACCCCAACAGACATACACGGGAGCTTCCATCACGGGGTAGCCGCGGCCGGTGATCAGTCTCTTGTACGAGTTCACCCATTGATTGGTCACCGCGGTGATCTCGCGTGCGTGAACCAGCAATCCGGCGGTGAATGCCTTCGCTACCTTCGACAGGTGGTACTCGTCTGAGCCGTCGTAGAAGGCATTGACGTCCCCCTCGAACAGTGAGAGATGTGTATGCATCCCCGAACCGGGCAGGTCCGTGTTGGGCTTCGGCATGAAAGTCGCATACATCCCGCGGTTCGCGGCCGTCTCTTTGACCACCAAGCGATAGGTCATGACCGAATCCGCCATCGTCAAAGCGTCCGCGTGACGAAGATCGATCTCGTGTTGTGAAGGGGCTACTTCATGGTGGGAGAACTCGACCGGGATGCCCATGCGCTCGAGCACCGCGATCGTCTCCCGTCGCAGCTCCTGAGTTACCGCTACGGGCGTGAAGTCGAAGTAGCCGCCGACGTCGATCGGGGTTGGCTCTTGTGCCGACTTGAATACGAAGAACTCCATCTCCGGATGAACGTAGAAGGTGAACCCTCGCTCCGCTGCCTTCTCGAGATTCCGGCGCAGCACGTAGCGAGGGTCCCCCCAGAAGGGCCTCCCATCGGGCGTATAGATGTCACAGAACATGCGCGCGACACCACCGTCCTCGTCGCGGCGGTTGGGGATGATCTGGAAGGTCGCCGCGTCGGGCCGAGCGAGCATGTCCGACTCCTGAACGCGCGCGAAGCCCTCGATCGCGGAGCCGTCGAAACCGATGCCTTCGTCGAAGGCTTGCTCCAGCTCCTCGGCGGTGACCGCGAACGACTTCAGGAACCCCAGTACGTCGGTGAACCACAGCCAGACGAGGCGGATCCCGCGTTCCTCCACGGTTCGCAGCACGTAATCCTGTTGGCGTTCCATGGGCCCAGACCTTACGCCGTCAAGGTTTCCGACTCGTTAACGCCCGGGGGGTCAGCCCGCGCTCCCACTAGGCTCACATCGTGATCAGGATCGCTCTCGCGCAGCTGAACCTGCCGGTCGGAGACATCGCGGGCAACTCGGCGCGGCTCGAGGAGGAGATGGACCGCGCGAGCCGGGCCGGAGCGCAGATCGTAGCTTTCCCCGAGCTAGCCATAACGGGCTACCCACCCGAAGACCTCCTGCTGAAACGCGCCTTCGTCGAGGCGAACGTCCGAGCCACGCTCCGCGTGGCGGCTGCCAGCGGCAGCGCGCTGACGATCTTCGGATTCGTCGAGCAAGGCCACGGCTGCCTCTACAACGCCGCGGCGATCTGCCAGAACGGCGAACTCCTCGCGGTCTACAGGAAGCACCTCCTCCCGAACTACGGGGTGTTCGACGAACGTCGCTACTTCGCCGAGGGCCGCGGCCACTTCCTCTTCGAGACGACCGAAGGCGTCGTCGGCGTATGCATCTGCGAAGATGCGTGGAGCGAGAGGGGCCCAGTCACCCGCCAAGGCGACGCTGGAGCCCAGCTCATCGTCAACATCAATGCGTCGCCATTCCACAAAGACAAGATCGGGTCGCGCTTCGAGCTACTGGCGGAGCGGGCACGCAGAGCGCAGGCCGCGATCGCATACGTGAACATGGTCGGGGGCCAGGACGAGCTGGTATTCGATGGCGGCTCGTTGGCGGTCGGACCAGAAGGAGCCCTCGTCGCCCGCATGCCACAGTTCCACGAAGCGGTCGCACTCGTCGACTTGCCACTCGGCGCAGGTGGAACAACACGTCATCCATCTGTGAGTCGGGTCTCGGTCACCCTTCCCGAACGCCGCGGGGAGGCGGACCGGATCGAGGTGGCGGACCCACCTGCCATCGAAGAGGTGTACGAAGCTTTGAAGCTCGCCCTCGCCGACTACGCGACCAAGAACGGGTTCACGAAGGTCGTGATCGGTCTCTCAGGCGGGATCGACTCTGCCCTCACCGCCGTTATCGCGGCCGATGCACTGGGGCCCGATGCGGTCATGGGTGTTGCGATGCCATCTGAGTTCTCGAGCTCGCACTCCGTCGACGACGCGAAGGTGCTCGCGGAGAACCTCGGGATCGAGCTCGTCCAGATCCCGATCGCTCACGTCTACAACACCTACGTCGACACGCTTGAGGGCGCGTTCGGCCCGGCAGAGTTGGGACTCGCAGAAGAGAACCTGCAGGCGCGTATCCGCGGCAACCTCTTGATGGCGATATCGAACCGCTACGGACATCTAGTGGTCGCTACCGGCAACAAGTCGGAGATGGCCTGCGGCTACGCCACCCTCTACGGCGACATGGCGGGGGGCTTCGCGCTGTTGAAGGACGTGTTCAAGAGCGAGGTCTACGACCTCTGCCGGTACCGCAACGAGATATCGCCGGTTATCCCCGAGAGCATCCTGACCAAGGCACCATCTGCGGAGCTGCGCCCCGGCCAGAAGGACTCGGACTCGCTCCCGCCCTATGAGGTGCTGGACCCGATCTTGGAGGCCTACATAGAGAACGACTTAGGGATAGCCGATATCGAGGACATGGGGTTCGAGCGTTCCACGGTCGAGAGGG
>JADDQX010000109.1 GCA_016781115.1 Actinomycetota bacterium
CGCCACACGTGTTCGCGCTCGTCGATGTCCAGCCGAGCAAGCATCTCAGCGGAGAGCAGGTTGGCGTACGCAGCTTTCCAGGAGGCGATGTGGACCGTGGCGATCCCAGCGGCATCGTCGGGTACAGCAGCTCGGATGACGATGTCGGAGCCCATCAGCCGAAGCTACTCGTTGTAGGTGGTCTCCTCTCTCCGCGAGGCAGTACGCATCAGACATTCTGCTAGGCGACGCGCCAAGGCGATCGCCCAGTCGGTCAACCTTCAGCCCTGCGCGTCCATGGACGCTGAATGGTCGACGCGGGGTAGTTCTCGCTCCGGGGCGCCGCGACCTCGGTCGGTAGGTCGGCCTTCGGCCGACGCGAGGTGGTTTGGAGAAGGGACAGCAGTACGATTTGCTTTGTGGAATGGCTTGCCGGTGCTGCAGCGGTTCTTCCGCCTGTGGCGCTTTTCATCTTGCTCTTGATGGCGATCCGGCGCCAGCATCGAGCGATACGCGAAGTCCCTGGGTCGTTCGGTGAAGGGCTTGGCGGAGAAGACGATGTACGTGAGCCGCGTCGTCCATTGGTTCCGCAAGGGAGTGTGTCCGCGGCCGAGCCTCTGCCTGAACCCGCTGAGGTGACACACGCGATCGCTACCGGAAGGCTGGGAAGGACCGGTGGCCAGGGCGAGGGTGGTTCCGCTGAAGGCTCCGACGCGACTTAGGTCGACGTAGTTCGTCAAATCTCGGCCTGCGGCAGACTCCTTCTAGCGCGGCACGTTAGGCGGTCGCTCGTTGGGTCAACCGTGAGTCCTGCGCGTCCATGGATGCTGAAGAGCCGTCCTCAGTGGGCTCGCGGCTCGGCTGCGACTTCGGCCGGAGGTCGGGCTTCGCCCGAAGGTCAAGATCCGAACATGGTCAGTCCACCGACCGTAGAAACGCCTTCATCTCGCGAGGGGTGCTGAGGCGGACGAACCGAATGTGTCGCCAGCGAGGGTCCTCCATCGCGGTCTCATACCTTTCCGTGTACTTCCCGTGCATCTTCCAGGCCCACATGACGATCGACGCTTCTGGGGCGCGAGACAGGGCCCGACGCCAGTGCTCTCGGTTGCCGTTCCATACCTCTGTCTTGAGAAGCAGACGACCGAGGGTTCGCCTGACCACCCGAGCAGTTGCCACTAGCCGTGACGTATCCATCCACACGATTGAGTCGGCTCGCCCCCAGGTGATGTCGCCGACATCGCTGATGTAGTTGCCGTCTACGACCCACCTAGTCTGGTTCGTGAATTCCTCGACCCGCGCGCGGAACTCTGCTGTTGGCAGAGTCCTCCACTCTGACTGGTGGTAAAGGGAATCCAGTTCCAGATGGGGAAGGCCGAGTCGCTGAGCTAGCGATGCGGCAAAGGTTGTCTTACCTCCACCGGAGCAACCGACTACGCAGATCTGTGCATCCGCTCATCTTCCTTGGTTCTTCAACCCCTCTTTGGGCACCGCTGCGCGCCGAGGTCGGCGGTTCCTTCTGACGCGACCGTAGTCCGCTAACTCCTCCACGCAACCGCACGCTGCGCGAAGGAACCGACGCTGGATCGTTCTCGCTTCGCTGCGTGCGCTCTCGGTCGGCGAGGACAGTCGGTGTTGGTCCATGATTGCTCATGGCGAAAGTGCCGAGTCGGTTGAGTGAAAGTCTGCGCTCTTGGGTCGCCGGGACGATGGGAGTAAGCGGACTTGACGAGTTTTTCTCCTCGCGCCACCTCTCTCACGTAGTGGGCTATCGATTGTCGGACGGGCGCGGGATCGTCGTCAAAGCGCGCCCTGGGCTTGAACGAGCTGCCCGCTGTGTCGCGGCTCAACACATGCTTCATCGCGATGGCTTTCCGTGTCCCGAGCCGCTGTCGGAGGTGCATGAGGTCGACGGCCTGGCGGTTCACGCGGAGTCTTATGTGCCAGACGGAGAGCAATATCTCGGAACGAGCGACGAAGTCGTCGTTAAGTTTGGAGAACTGCTGGTAGACCTGACTCAAAGGCTGGAGCGGTTGAACCCTCAACCTCCCGAGCCGCCTCCACCGTGGCTTTGGTGGGATCACCCGCAAGCGGAGGTGTTCCCAACCGAGGCTTCGGTTGAGGCCCGCGAGGATGAGATCCCCTCTTGGTTGTCAGAGCTGGCGGCGCGAGTTCGCGAACGGATGGCCTCATGTGACCTTCCCGAGGTTGTGAGCCATGGGGACTGGGAGACTCAACATCTACATTGGCGGGCCGACAAGATCCGGATCGTCCACGATTGGGACAGCCTGTGTTCTCGTCCCGAGGCGGCGCTCGTCGGCGCCGCCGCAGCGACGTTCGGGAGTGAACGTGTCCAGCCTGTCCTGGCGCCTCTTGGCGCCTCGGAGCGCTTTGTTGAGTCATACGAACACCGGCGTGGACGACCTTTCACGCGCGAAGAACACGAAGTCGCCTGGGCGGCCGGTTTGTGGGTAGCGGCCCACAATGCCCGCATGGAGATCCTGTACGGGAAGCCGCCGCTCGTTCTTGAAGCGCTACGTAAGGAGCGAGAGGAGCGACTTCGGCGTGCTGGCGCCTGAATGGCGGCGCTGCGACCTCGGTCGGCAGGAGCGTTACCCCAGTGAGGCGAGAAAATGTCTTGCTCCGGGTCCTTCCTGCGTCCTGAAAATGCCGGGACTCGTCACGGAGTCTTCAATCCGTTGCCTGACCACGGGGGTAAGAGGATCGGGAAGCCGATCTATCTCGAAGTACTGGATCTCGGCCGCCTCCTCAGTTGGTCGAGGCGAGCCATCTATTACGTCGCAGAGGAAGTGGACGACCAAGGTGTTCTTAATCGGTCGCCAGTACAGCCCCGAGATGTCGTTAGGCCCGATGCGGAGACCTGTCTCCTCACGGGTTTCACGACGGCGTCCGACGGCGCTTCCTTCCGTTGCGCAGTGCCGCCGGGACACTCCCAGACATCTATGTCACGCCGACGAACAAGCAGGACTCGTCTGTGGTCGTCAAGGATCGTGGCGAATGCAGCAAGCGGTGGACGCATGGTCGAGTACATGACGCAAGGCCAATCGTCCAAGACCATTTCTCGTTCGGCGCGCATTCCGATCTTCTGAGCTACTCGGTGGGAGGGTTCGTTGACTGGGTCGATTACCGCCACGAGGCGCGAGATGCCGAAGCGTGCGAATGCGAGGGCTCGGCAAGCGGCCGCTGACTCGGTAGCAAGACCGTGGTTCCAAAACAGCTTGTGTATGTGCCACGCCATCTCGGTCTCTTCACGACCTTCGATTGTGCGGGGCCTGATCCCGCAGTAGCCCAGAAAATGTCCGCCGACGTTTTTCTCGATCAACCACAGGCCATAACCATGCTCTTGATACAGCGAAATGTGTCGGTCGAGCCATGCGTTGGTCTCATCGCGCGTCCTCGGTCGCAGATACAAGCTCATCTGGTCCTCATCGCCCATCAGCTTGACGAGGACCTCTAGGTCACTTGCGTTGAACTCACGAAGGGTCACTCGTGGAGTCCGGAGGGTCGTCGCCATGGCTCGATTGTCGCGGACCTGGCTCAACCTTTCTGGGCACGGCTGACCGACAGCAGCCATTCCTCATGACGCCACCGTAGGGCCGCTACGCCTTACGTCAACGGCGACCCTGCGCGTCCATGGATGCTCGGGTCGCCCGCGGCGTCCGGTGACGACGGCACGACCGCCTCCCTTTGACCGGTGGCGTCGGAACGGCTTCGGGCGCAGCGAGACAGCGCCCAGGAAGAGAGCCAGTGGTATCCGGTCTCGGTCGTTTCCTTCCGGCTGGGACCTCAGGCGGAGTCGGCCGGACTAGACGTCGTCGTTCAAATGGCGCGCAGGTAAGCATCCACGTCGGGCTCGGGCGACTGGAGGATGTGTTGAACCCACGCGTTCCTCTCGAATCCGATAACCGCGAGATCCCAGCTGCAGGCCGTCAAGTTCGCCTGCCCCTGCCGGCCGGATGCGCCCCAGGTCGGGTTCATCAGCAATGAACATCTTGTGGTGGAGTTCGTCTTCATTCTCCCACCAGTCAACGAACGCGACGGACACCGTGCGGCCTTGATGGGCGCAGACGAAGCCGAGGCCGTAGCGGCTGTCGGTGACAGCGGGTTCCGGGAGCGCCTCGTGAGCTGCTCGCTTGATCGCCGTGACGAGTTTTTCGTCGGGTGACTGAGCGCCATACGCGATCCCGTACACCTTGATCCGCCACTCGTTCGGTTGCCACAGCTCAAGGAAGCGAATCGGGCGGGGCTGATATGCGCCGTGAATCCTCATACGCTGGACCCTAATTCGGACGCCGCGCTTCGCACTCCAGGAAGAATGTCCTGTGCGAGAACTTCGACCTGCCGCTCAGGATCAGGGCCGGCAGGGATGAAGTTCATCGCGCTGAAGCCGAGGTCGACGACGAAGCCGATGAGCTTCTCTCCTAGCTCCTGAGGGCGGCCAGTGACCACGTGGGCTGGCAAGTCGACCTCCTTCCCCACCCGAAATTCCATGTTGTAGGCGAGGGTGAGCTGCTCGGGGTCGCGCCCTGCGGCGACGGCGGCGTCGAAGATGCGATCGCGCATCCCCGGGATCGTCTCGGGTGGTGCCATCTCGAGTGTTGGGATCCAGCCGTCTCCGACGCGGCCGGTCACCTCAAGCGAGTGCTTTCCGAAGGTGCCAAGCCATATCGGGATCTCGTGCTCGGGCTTGGGCTCGATATCTGCGGCATCGGTGTGGTGGTGCTTACCGGTGAAGCTGAACGCGCGGGACGTCCACAGCCCGCGGATGATCGTCACCGCCTCCTCGAGTCCTTCAATCTTTTCCTTCGGTGAGGCGACGCGCAGCCCGAACGCTCGGAACTCATCGTCGGAACCGCCTGCCCCCAGCCCGAGGATGAGCCGTCCGCCGGAGAGCCGGTCGAGCGTCTCGGCCATCTTCGCCACCATTGCCGGCGCGCGGAAAGGGACACCGAGGACGCGTGTGGCGACCTTGATGCGCGTCGTCTTCGCCGCGATCCACGAAAGCATTGTCCACGTCTCGTAGCTCGGGCGCGTTCCGCACGGGTGGTCGTTCGCGGAGATGAAGTCGTATCCGAGCGCCTCGGCTCGCATCGCCGCGGCGATCGGGTTGTCTCCAGCGGCCGCGGTCGTGGTGACGTTGACACCGAACATGAGCGTATTCATCGCGCTCAGATCCGGGCGCCTGTGTCGCGCGACGCTTGCGTCGTTGAAGATGCGCCGAGCTGGCCCCGTCGGCCCCACTTCGTAAGCGTGCGCGTCATGGCCCGCACCCGCCCCGGTTCCTCCGGTCGTGGCGGTTTCATGCCGAAGAGGCGAAACGACAGGTTGATTGCCGGACCGATGAGCGCGACGAACGCGAGCGTGCCCACGCCTGCGGTGCCGCCGAGAATTATGCCGACGATGAGAACGCATGCCTCGATTGCAAATCTGGCGGCGCCCGTAGAGCGGTGGGAATGACGAGCGACACCGAGCATGAGCGCGTCGCGAGGTCCGGCGCCCAGGTTGGCGCTGATGTAGAGGGCGGTTCCAAGCGCGATCGCGCCGATGCCGACGAGCATCACGATGAGGCGTGGCAGGACGTGACCGTCCGGCAGGTTTGTGAGAAGCGGCGCCCGCAGGACCGAATCGGTGAAGACGCCGACTAGTACAGCGTTGGTGACCGTGCCGGGTCCTGGTCGTACGCGCAGCGCGAGGCTTGCTCCGAGCACGGCAACCGACACGACGATCACGACCTGGCCGAACGTGAGGGGCGTCAGCGAACGCAGCGCGTCGTGCAGGACGTCCCACGCCGAAAGCCCGAGGTTCGCGCGCACCATCAACGACAGACCGATAGCGAACAGCCATAGCCCCGCGATGAGACGGACGGCTCGCGCCGCAAGTGGCGACACGGTTGTCGGCCGCGTCGCAGCCCGCGATCCACCGCGATCGCGGCCGGCGACGCACGTTCCGGTCGCTGCTTCCACGCACTCTGGCATCTCGCGCCTCCTCGGGTTGAGTTTGTGTCGTTCATCGTCCGTGGGAGCAGCGTTTAGCACAAGCGAAACTTGCTTTACATCGATTAAGCTGTGCTGTATGGTCCGCCCGTGCTGGACGTCCGCCGACTCGAGATGCTGAGGGCCGTTGTGGATACGGGCTCCGTGACCCGTGGGGCCGCTGGGCTCGGCTACACGCCGTCGGCCGTCAGCCAGGGGCTTGCCGCGCTCGAGCGCGAGGCAAAGACGCCCTTGTTTGAGAGGGCGGGTCGCGGGATTCGCCCCACCCAGGCGGGTCTACTTCTCGCGGAGCGCGCCGATGCGGTCATCGCGCAGCTGCGTGATGCGGAGGCCGCTCTGGACGCCCTGCGCTCTGGGCAGGCGGGACGGGTCCGGCTCGCCGCGTTTGCCACTGCGGGAGCGGCTCTCGTTCCCCGAGCTCTGGCGCGCTTCACGCAAGACCACCCGGGGATCGACATTGACGTAACGATGGCCGAGACCGACGACGCGCTGCGGGTCCTACGCGCCGGCCATATCGATCTCGCCGTCGTCGCGACGCACGAGAAGGTCGGAGGAAACGAGCCCGACATCCTCCATTCGCATCTGCTGGACGACCCGTACCGGGTGGTCCTGCCGCGGTCGCATCCCGCGGCCACCGAGGGGGCGGTAGACCTCGCCGCCCTTCGAGATGATGCGTGGATCTCCACCGCGTCTGCGCGCTGCAACTGCCTGGAGACGGTGATGACCGCGTGTGCACGGGCAGGTTTCACGCCGCGCTTCACGCTCGAGGCAGATGAGTTCGCAACGACCGTCGGCTTCGTTGCTGCCGGGCTCGGGGTCGCGATGGTTCCGATGCTCGCGCTAACGTCGGTTCCCGAGAGTGTTCAGGTGAGAAGTGTGCGGGGGGACGAGCCGGTGCGCTCCGTTTACAGCGTCACGCGCAAGGGAGCCTCACATCCGCCCGCGGTTGCCGCTCTGCAGGAGGCGTTGGCGACTTCGGCTGGTTCGTTTCTTCGCAGCGCTGCCTGATCGCTCACGTCCGGGCCGGTGAGGCGACGAAGCCGACAACGCGTCACCACACCTCTCTGCGCGATGCTCTGGACGAACGACGTCCTGGCCAGGACGCGCCGGATCTACGAAGGAGCGCGATTCTGCCTGATTGAGGAGGAGAGGCAGCACAGCTTCGGCCACGATCTCGTCGCGCAGAATTGGCACCTCGAGCTCTAACCGTCTCGTCAGCCGCGCGGCACCCAGCTCATGCCCATCCTTGCGTAACTGCAGCAGACGTTCTTCTGCTCCGGCACGTTAGGGCGGCCGCTCCTCCGGTCAACCGGGGAGTCCTGCGCGTCCATGGATGCTCGGACCG
>JADDQX010000025.1:0-997 GCA_016781115.1 Actinomycetota bacterium
CTTCCTCGGTTAGCACCTCGTAGCTCGTCGTGTAGGTCCCGTGCTCCGCGCGATGGGTCTTCTACGAACGACCGGCCTGCTGGAGAGCGTCTCGCGTGCTCAGAAGACCCTCCGTTCTTCGAGAACCTGCGGGGAAGTCGAAGGAATGATCCGTCTGCACGTCGGACGAACCCACGGCCGCGCAGAAGGCCGCCAGGGTGACCAGCAGAGATGCCCCACCGATCCCGATCAGCCAGGGGATCGCTCGCGATAGACCGGGGTCCGGGCGCAGCCGACGGCCGGGCCGCTGCGGATCCGCCGGCTCTAGAGGCATAGAGCTAGGTCGGAAGGAACCAATGCACGTAGCCGCACTTCTCGCACACGAGGCAGGTCGCGCTGGCGTTCGCCCAATCCAGGTCGAGGAAGGTCATGCCTGTCGTCTGGATCTTGCCTTCCCTCGAGTAGAAGCGCCCGTGGTGGCAGATTTCACAGCGCAGGTTCTGCCCGGGAATGATCTCGTACTCGGTCGCTTCCTCCCGCCCGAAGAGGCCCATGTCAGTGGGGGAAGTCGAGCCAGTCGAGGTACTTCTCGTCGCGGCCCCGGCAGATCTCGGCGTAGCGGGCCTGCAGCGTCTGCGTGATCGGACCAGGTTCGAACCTACGACCGTCGACCTCACGGATCGGGATGATCTCGGTCGCGCTTCCGCACAGGAACGCCTCCTCGGCGGTGTAGACGTCGCTGCGGGTGAGCGACCGCTCGTACAGCGGCATCTCCTGGTCTCTCGCTATCTGCATCACCGAAGCGCGGGTGATCCCCGGAAGTGGCCCGTCGACGAGCGGCGGAGTCAGCAGCTCTCCGTCCCTCACCAGGAACAGGTTCTGTCCGGTTGCCTCTGCGACCCGGCCGTGCGGGTTCAGCATCAACGCCTCGTCGAAGCCCGCCTGGGTTGCCTCCAGCTTCGCCATCGACGCGTTGATGTAGGCACCGGTCGCCTTGGCGCTCGGCGGAATGATGTTG
>JADDQX010000025.1:1315-21755 GCA_016781115.1 Actinomycetota bacterium
TCGGCATGCCCGCTCCTATCCCCTGTTAGCTCGGAACTGTCGGGGGAGCCTACTCGCCCACTACGATCGAACGCGCGTCTCGCAGCCGCGCCCCGTCTTTGATCGAGGCGAGCACGTGATCGGGGATCGGCGAGTCGACGGCGACGCACATCAGCGCCTCGCCCCCCTCGCTCTGGCGCGCGACCTGCATGTTCGCGATGTTGACGCCGGCCTCGCCGAGAAGGGTTCCAACGATGCCGACGACGCCTGGACGATCGTCGTACCGGAAGAACACCATGATCGGCGCGAAGGACATGTCCAGGTCGTAGCCCCAGACCCGGACGAGGCGCTCGGTGTCGCGTTTGCCAACGAGCACTCCCGCGACCGACACCGTCTCGCCATGGCTGGCGGCATGCACCTCCACCAGGTTCACGTAGTCGAGCGACTGCGAAGACTTCGACTCCTCGACCGAGATGCCGCGCTCCTTCGCGATCAACGGCGCATTCACGAACGTCACGGGCTCGTGTACGACAGCCGAGAAGGCTCCTTTCAGGCCGGACAAGGTGACGGCCCTGGTGTCATGTTCCGCGATCCCGCCGTGGTACTCGAACCGCAACGACTCGATCCCATGACCCGCAAGAGCGACCGCGACCCGCCCGAGCCGCTCCGCCAGCTGGAGGTACGGACGGACGAGCTCGGGGATGTCGGCCCCGACGTCGACATTGACCGCGTATGGGACGAACTCGCCCCTGAGCGCGAGCAGCACCTGCTCCGCGATCGTCAGTCCTGCCTTGTCTTGCGCCTCCGTGGTGGAGGCGCCGAGGTGCGGTGTGACGACGACGTTCGGCAGCTTGAAGAGCGGGTGGTCCGTCACCGGCTCGTTCTCGAAGACGTCGATGCCGGCACCGGCCACACGACCGCTCTCGAGGGCGGCGGCGAGTGCATCCTCGTCGATCAGGCCACCGCGAGCCGTGTTGATGATGCGAGCGCCCGGCTTCACCTGCGCGAGCTCGGTCGCACCGATCAAGCCGATCGTCTCGGGCGTCTTCGGCATGTGGATCGTGATGAAGTCGGCGCGCGCACAGAGGTCTTCGACGGAATCCACCAGCGACACCCCCATCTGCTGCGCCCGGCCGGGCGCGACGTATGGGTCGTAGGCGATGAGGCGCATGCCGAAGGCGCTCGCGCGCTGGGCGACCAGCGTTCCTACGCGGCCGAGTCCTACGATCCCCAGGGTCTTGCCGTAGAGCTCGACCCCCGACCACCGCTCCCGCTCCCACGACCCCGCCACCAGCGCGCCGTGGGCCTGCGGGATGTTGCGGGCCTGTGCCAGGAGCAGCGCCATCGTCTGCTCCGCCGCGGACAGCACGTTCGACTGAGGAGCGTTCACGACCAGGACGCCGTTGCGCGTGGCAGCCTCGACGTCGACGTTGTCGAGGCCGATACCGGCCCGCCCCACCACCTTCAGGTTCTCGCCGCGCTCGATCACCGCGGCGGTCACCTTCGTGGCCGAACGCACCACGAGAGCGTCGTAGACCGGGATCGCTTCGAGGAGCTCGTCGGGCGTCATCTGCGTCCGAACGTCGACGTCGAGATGCTCCCGAAGGCGTTCGAGACCGCCTCCGGACAGCTTCTCGGAGACCAGGACCCTCATGAGTTCATCGTACAAGTGGGTGTCACAGCTCGACCTTCCCGCGCGCGACGGTCAGCTCCACTACGAGGTGGTCGCCCTCGACCCGAACGTCGCTGTAGTTGACGCTCGCGAACGCGCTTGGGAGGGCGAGCGACAGCGGCTCCAGCGGGGGCGCCGAGAAGACGACGCGTCTCCCCTCATCGTCCAGAGTCAACCGGTCGAGCGCCGCGGACCTCCCGCCCGCAGAGAGCGCGGCTTCACCATCCAGGACCACCTCGGCCTCCACGCCTTCGTCCGCGAGGGCCGCGTTGAGCGCCCGCTCGGAGATTGCGGCGGTCCCTCGCCCCCCGGAGACCCTGAGAGCCCCTTCACCGGCCATGAGGTCAGAGGGCGAAAACGAGACGTCGCGGAACGTGATCGAGAGGTCTTCGACCGGAAGGCCTCCGCGACGCACCTCGTCGGCCGTCACGAGCATGGTCTCGAAGCCTCCGCCCAACAACTGCGGCAGGAACAAGCCGCCCTGCACGTCGACGGAGATGCCCCGGCCCTGGGGGATCGACCTTTCGATCCGCTCCTCCGCTCGCTTCTCGGCGGTGTTCTCCGCGACGGTGTCCGCGACGAAGAACCCGGCGACCAAGATGCCGAGCACGATGAGGAGCTTCACTGTCAGGAGAGGGCTTCGACGACGAAGTCGATGGAACGCGTCAGCTTCTTGACATCGTCCGGCTCGATAGCCGGGTACATCGCGATGCGAAGCTGGTTCCGGCCAAGCTTGCGGTACGGCTCGGTGTCCACGATTCCGTTCGCGCGCAGCGCCTTCGCGATCTTGGAGGCGTCGGTGCCCTCGCCGAAGTCGATGGTCGCGACGACATGGCTCCGCTGCGACGGCTCCTTCACGAAGGGCACCGCCACCGTGGACGACTCTGCCCACGAGTAGAGGATGTCGGCCGACCTGTCGCAGCGGGCGGTTGACCATTCGAGGCCGCCGTTGTGGAGCATCCACTCCAGCTGCTCGGCCATGAGGAAGATCGTCGCGAGCGCGGGCGTGTTGTAGGTCTGCTCCTTCGTCGAGTTGTCGAGCGCGACCTTGAGATCGAGCGATGGCGGCACGTAGCGTTCGGAGGCCGCGATCCGCTCGATCCTCTCCAACGCCGCCGGTGAGCACAGCGCTATCCACAGCCCCCCGTCGGAAGCGAATCCTTTCTGCGGGGCGAAGTAGTAGACGTCGAAGTTGCGCGGATCGACGCGCAGCCCGGCCGCGGCAGAGGTGGCGTCCACAACGGTGAGCGCTCGCGGCGATGGCCGTCGCACCGGCATCGCAACACCTGTCGACGTCTCGTTGTGCGTCAGCGCGTAGAGATCGATGTCTTCCGCCGGTTCCGGCAGAGGGTGCGTCCCCGGCTCCGATTCGATCACCCGGGGTTCGGCAAGATGTGGAGCCAGCGACGCGGCCTGGGCACACTTGGCGGAGAACTCACCGAAGACGAGGTGCTGGCTCCTGCGCTCGATCAACCCGAAGGCCATCGCGTCCCAGAAGGCGGTGGACCCGCCGTTCCCGAGGACCACCTCGTAGTCCTCCGGCAGCCGAAAGAACTCCCGCAACCCCGCCCGCAGCCGAGCGACGGTGTCCTTCACCGTGGGCTGCCTGTGACTGGTTCCGAGATAGCCCCCCGCCGCGTTCGCGAGCGCCGCCACCGCCTCGGGACGGACCTTCGAGGGCCCCGAGCCGAAGCGGCCGTCTGCGGGCCTCAGCTCCGGCGGGATCAGGATCGTCGTCGGATCGTTCATCGAACTCCTCGTGGTCACGATTAGGGTGCGAATCATGCCCCACGCACGACTCTCTACCCGAGCCACGGGGATAACAGAGTCCTCGACCCTCGCGATCGACACGAAGGCGAAGGCGCTGAAGGCCGCGGGCGAGAACGTGATCGGCTTCGGCGCCGGAGAGCCCGACTTCCCCACGCCGCCGCACATCGTGGAGGCGGCGGTCGAGGCGGCCCGGCACCCGCTGTATCACAAGTACACACCGGCGCCAGGTCTGCCGGAGCTGCGGGCCGCCATCGCGACGAAGACCGAGCGCGACTCCGGCTACGTCGTCTCGCCGACCCAAGTGCTGGTGTCCAACGGAGGCAAGCACGCCCTCTTCAACGCTTTCCTCTCGGTCATCGATCCGGGCGACGAGGTTCTCGTTCCGGCCCCCTACTGGGTGAGCTACCCGGAGATGATCAAGCTCGCCGGCGGCGTCCCAGTGGAGCTTCCGACAACGGAGTCCAACGGCTTCCAGGTGACCGTCGAACAACTGGAGGACGCGGTCACCGAGCGAACGAAGATGCTGGTGTTCGTATCTCCCTCGAACCCGACTGGAGCCGTCTATCCACGCCATCAGGTCGAGGCGATCGGACGGTGGGCCGCGGACAGAGGCTTATGGGTTCTGACGGACGAGATCTACGAACACCTCGTATACGGAGACGCCGAGTTCACGTCGATGCCGGTGGTGGTTCCGGACATCGCAGATCGTTGCATCGTCATCAACGGGGTCGCAAAGACATACGCGATGACCGGCTGGAGGGTCGGCTGGATGATCGCGCCTGCGGACGTGGTGGCCGTCGCTTCGTCGCTGCAGTCGCACGCGACGTCGAACGTGTCTAATGTCGCGCAGGCCGCCGCTCTCGCCGCGGTCGCCGGCGATCTTGTTGCAGTAGCGGAGATGCGGCACGCGTTCGACCGCCGGCGCCAACAGATGCACAAGCTGCTCAACGACATCCCGGGCGTGGTGTCCCACGAGCCCGAGGGCGCCTTCTACTGCTTCCCCTCATTGCAGGGCGTGCTCGGCAAGACGATCCGCGGCCGGTACGTTTCGAGCGCGCACGAGCTCGCCGAGGTCATCCTCGAAGAGGCGAAGGTAGCGATAGTTCCCGGAGAGGGCTTCGGCGCCCCCGGCTATGCCCGTCTCAGCTATGCGCTGGGAGACGACGACCTGGTGGAAGGGCTCAATCGGATAGGAGATCTTCTGTCCGAGTGAGGGCCACCTGCTGCCGCGACGAGATGACCTCTCTCACCGCGTCCACGTCCCCGCGGCGCAACAGCTCGATGGGATCGGGATCGCCGTTCACGATTTCTTCGAAGAAGACCTTCCGTTCCTCGTACGTCGGAAGCGTCGCTTTCGCCCACTCGCGCACCCCGTCGAGCAAGGAAGCCAGTTGCACGTATTCCGGACCGAACATCGGCGCTGCTTCCCGTTTCATCCGCTTCGCGAGCGCCGGGCTCGCTCCCGCGGTCGAGATCGCGACGGTGAGGAACTCGCTTCGGACCACTGCGGGAAGGATGAAGTTGCAAAGATCCGGGACGTCGACGACGTTCACGAGCATCGAACGAGCCTCCGCGTCCCTGTAGATCCGGGTGTTGAGCTCGGTATCGGAGGTCGCCGCCACCACCAAGAGACATCGGTCGAGGTCCTGCGCCCTATAGGCGCGCTCCAGGAGGCGGATCTTCCCGGCCTCGGCGAGCTCCATCACCGGCGCTATCGCGTTCAGAGCGACCACGGTCACGTCCGCTTCGCATGCCAGCAACCCCTCGATCTTCTCGAGGGCGACCGGTCCGGCGCCCACTATGAGCGCGCGCCGGCCCCTCAGGTTGAGACACGCCATGTAGAGGTGAGCGTCGATCACTGCGCGAGGTTAAGTCCAGACGCGACGAGCGCCCCCGGGATCACCGGAGGCGCTCGTGGAACCTTGCTGCAGGCTGTTATTTCTTGGGGAGCCCCGTGATCTTGAAGGCGTCGAGGCCGCGGAACATGTCGTTCGTGTAGAGGTTGCCGTTGTGCCATAGGGCCGAGTAGGTGGCGGAGTCCTCGGCCTGGAAGTACGCAGCCTCCTTCGGAGTGACGGCGTTCGATAGGTCGAGAACGCTGACACCTCCGGTGAACCAGGTGACCGCTAGGTTGTGCGTGCCCGGCATCCAGTCGAGCCCGTGCGAGAGGCACCATGAGGGGACCCATCCGACATAGGTGCCGACCGTGCCATCGCCCCCGCGCGGAGCCGCGTAGCTGCTCTGAACCACGGGCACCGAGGGATTCGAGATGTCGTAGATCCAGACACGCCCGGTGGGCGTTTGGCCCGTGTGGCACTCGTGGAACGCGAAGGCCTCGTCGTCGATAGCGAGGAGCTTGCCGTCAGAGCTCGCAGTCGCGTAGTGCGAGTACTGGATGAGCGGGTTGACGATCTTGCCCACCGGCTTCGGGTTGATGGGATCGCTGATGTCCAAGATATGCACCTCTCCCGTGCCGATGGCACCGGCGCAGAAACCGAGCTTCTTCTCTTTCGTCACGACGAAGGAGATGTCGTGGCAGTCGGACGTGATCGTCTTCGCTTTCGCGACGAGCACCGGCTTCGCCGGGTTCTTCACGTCGACGATCGCAGGTCCTGCGTTGGACCCCCCGGCGAGCCCGCCGCCGGCGGTGTAGATGAGGGTCGTACCCGGAACCGGCTTAAGGGTGTGGTTCTTGCCGGTGTTGATGGAGCCCAGGATCTTGGGCTTCTTCGGGTTGCGGACATCTACGGTCATGAAGCCGTTGCCCGCCGAGGGTGCGCACTGGTTGCTGTGGAAGCCCATGACGACCAGACCCGGCTTCACAACCTCTACGTCGTTGTCGTTGCCCGGACAGTGGAGGAAGCCCACCTCTTTGGGCTTGGCGCCCGACACGTCGAAGATGTGCAGACCACCCTGGTCCTTGTCTTCACCGCGGTGCGTCACGCCGTCGATCTGGCCGGTGTAGACGTACTTTCCAGACGCGGCCACCTCGGACCCGCCCGTGTACTTGATGTCGTCGAGCAACGTCACGTTCTTGCTCTTGTCGATCTTCGGCGCCGGCCGAGCGTCCGCTCCCAGAGCGGGAGCGACCACGGCACCCGCGATGAGGGCCGAGGCCATCAAAGTCCGAACGGTTCTCATCTGTCGTGTCCTCCTCTTAGGTGCAGCCGTTGCCGCTAGATACGACGCGGCCGCACGTTCCCCTCTTTGCGGCTAGTGCTTGTGCTTTCCTTCTTTGAGGCCCTTGACCTCGAACACGTCCAGGCCCCGCACACGGTCGTTGGCCCAGATGCGGCCGTCGTACCAGTAGGCGGACCAGTAGTTGGTGTTGCCATCGCCCGTCGTCATGTAGTGAGCGACCTCCTTGGGCTGCGTCGGGTTCGAGAAGTCGACGACGCTCATCCCGCCGGCGTACCAGGAGCCAACGAGGGTGTAGGTGCCGGGGATGAAGTTGAAGAGGTGGGCGCTGCACCACGTGTCTCGGTTGTAGTTCGAAGATCCCGCCGGAAGAGGGCCGCGCTGGGGGCCCTGATAGCCGACCAACACGGGCGCTTGGCGGACGGTGAAGTCGTAGATGAACATGGCCCCGGTCGGACCGCCCTCGCAGTCGTTGCCGACGATCGCCTCGTCGCCGATCACGAAGTACCTGCCGTCGTCCGTGAAAGCGAAGGAGTGAGGGAACTGCGCCGCGACCGGCACGTGAGCGATCGTCCGCGGCTTCAGTGGGTCGGACACGTCGAGGATCTGCGCCTCGCCGCCGCCGGCACAGCCGGCGAAGGCCTCCTTCTTGGTCACGAAGAACTCGAGGTCGTGACACCCGGCGCGGCTGGGGGTGAAGGTAGCCGCCACCTTCGGCTTCGCTGGGTTGGAGACGTCGAGGATCTGCTCGACGCCGCCGCCGTTGGCCAGGCCCCCGGGTGAGGCGTAGATGATGTCTTTGCCGGGGTAGACGGTGAGCGTGTGGGTGCCTCCCGGGAGGTCGTTAACGGCGCCGAGGAGCTTGGGCCGCTTCGGGTCCTTCACGTCGATCAGGCGCACGCCGCCGCCCTCGCCGCCGCACTGCGTGGAGTGGTAGCCGAGGGCGATCAGGCCGGGCTTGACGACGGCAACGTCGTTCTGGCCGCCGGGGCACGGGATGAAGCTGACCTTCTTCGGCTTCGGACCGGAAGCGTCGATCACGTGGACACCGCCGTCGGCGCCCTGCTGCATGGCGTAGACGTACTTGCCGGAGAAGGCCATGTCGGTCCCGCCCGCGAAGAAGTCCTCTTTCTTGTTCTCGTACGGGAAATGCTCGATGAGCTTGACGTTGTCTGACTTGTCCTCCTCGGCGGCAGGACGGGCACCGGCGGGAGCCGCCAGCAACCCGGCCACGAGGCCGAGCGTGAGAGCGAGGGCGAGGCGTCGGTTCATGGTGGAGATGTCCCCTTCGGTCGTTTTCGGTTGAAGACAGGATTCGCCCCCAGTCGCCCCCCTCCTGCACGCCCCACAGGCCACTCAGGGGGCCCGCAGAAGCGTCTGCGGCAGTGACACAACAGCCGACAACCGTTCCTCGACGTGAAAATGTCGGCTGAGCCCACACGGCACGACAAAGAAGACAGGCGCTGGAGGTGCGGCCCCGGCAGACCCAGGGACCTAGTGGTGGGTGGCGGCGCGGACGAGGGCTGCGAGCACCCTCAGGTCTCTTTTGAAGATCCTGTACATGAGCGGCTTGAACGCGGTGAGGCCGACGGCTCCCGCTACGCCTACCGGCGGATAGAGCTCTTCTCGCCAGTAAAGATGGGTCCGTTCGCCGCCGAGCGGCGTGAGGAACATGTCGCCCGAGCCGGAGACCCAGCCCTCGTGCGCGATCCCCAGGTGCTTCTCCGGCTCCCAGGCCGTCACCTTGACGCGGTCGCGCGTGCTGATGCCGCCGATCCTGACGGTCGCCTCGGCCTCCATCCCCACGCCCTCCCGCTGATCGGATAAGACCACGAAGTCTGAGGCCTCGAGCATCCAGTCGTCTTGGTGCTCCCAGTCCGTGATCAGACGCCACACCACCGGCGGCGGGCCGGGCATGGTCTCCGACAGCTCGAGCAGGACGGGCCATCCCTTCTTGATGACCGTCGCCATCTACGAAGAGAGCTTCTGGCGCAGCAGCTCGTTAACCATCCCGGGATTGGCCTGGCCGCGCGTCTTCTTCATGACCTGACCCACCAGGAAGCCGATGGTGTTCATCTGACCGCCGCGGACCTTGTCGGCCGCATCGGCGTTCTCCGCGATGACCTCGTCAACGGCGGCTTCGATCGCGCCGGCGTCCGATACCTGCTCGAGCCCCTTGTCCGCGGCCACCTTCTCCGGGTCGTCGCCGCTCTCGAACATCCCTGTCAGCACGAGCTTCGCCTGTTTGCCGGAGATCTTGCCGGCGTCGATCATCGAGATGAGGCCCGCCAGCTGCGCGGGGGTGAACCTCGTCTCGTGCAGCTCGAGCCCCGCCTCGTTCAGCAGCCCGTAAAGGTCGGCGATGATCCAGTTCACGACCTTCTTCGGATCCCCTCCGTAGGCCGCGGCCGCGGCCTCGAACCAATCCGCGGTCTTGGTCGACGCGGTCAGGACCTCGATGTCGGCGCTTCCGAGGCCGTACTCGGAGGCGAACCGCTCGCGCCTCGCGGCCGGCAGCTCGGGCAAGGAGTCCTTCAGCTGCTGCACCCACTCGCGTGACGGAGCCAGCGGCACCAGATCGGGCTCCGGGAAGTAGCGGTAGTCGAAGGCGAACTCCTTCGTGCGGAGCGACGACGTCGTCCCGGTCTTCTCGTCGAAGTGCCGTGTCTCTTGCACGAGCGACTCCCCCCGGTCGAGGGCGTCCCGCTGGCGCCGCTCCTCGTACTCCAGCGCCCGGCCGACGGAGCGGATCGAGTTCATGTTCTTCACCTCGACCTTCGCGCCGTGCTCGGTCTCGCCTCGGCGCCGAACCGAGATGTTGGCGTCGACGCGCAGAGACCCTTCCTCCATGCGGACATCCGACACGCCCAGGGATTCCAGCAGGGCCCGTAGCTCCGCGACGAAGACGCGAGCCTCATCAGCCGAGTGGATGTCGGGCTCGCTGACGATCTCGACCAGCGGCGTTCCGGCACGGTTGAAGTCCTCCAGCGAGTACTCCGAGTCGGCGATGCGGCCCGTTCCGCCCATGTGCACAGACTTCCCCGTGTCCTCTTCGAGATGCACACGCGTGATGCCGACGCGGGTCGAGCCGAAGTCTCCCGAGATGTCGACGTGACCGCGCTCGCAAAGAGGCGAGTCGTACTGACTGATCTGGTAGTTCTTCGGCATATCCGGATAGAAGTAGTTCTTCCGATGGAACAGCGAGTGCTCGGCGATATGGCAGTTGAGCGCAAGGCCGATCCTCATCGTGTACTCGACCGCCTTTTCGTTCGGCACCGGAAGCGTCCCGGGGAAGCCGAGGCAGATGGGACAGGTGCGGCTGTTCGGTTCGCCGGCGAAAGAAACGGCGCACCCGCAGAACATCTTCGAGTCGGTCGCAAGCTCCACGTGTATCTCGAGCCCGACGGTGGTCTCGTAAAGGTCTTCCTTCAGGCTCACAGCTGTGGCCTCTCATGGAATCCCAGGTCCTGCTCGAACGCGTAGGCGGCGCGGAACATCGTCTTCTCGTCCAGCGACCTAGCGATGATCTGCAGACCGACGGGGAGCCCGTCGTCGTCGGACAAGCCACACGGCACGCTGATCGCGGCGTTGCCGGCCAGGTTCACCGGCACCGTAAATACGTCGGAGAGATACATCGCCAGCGGGTCGTCGGTCCTCTCGCCGAGGCGGAACGCGGTAGTGGGCGAGGTCGGGCACACGATCAGATCAACCTGTTGGTACGCCCGCTCCAGGTCGCGCGCGATGAGCGTCCTTACCTTCTGCGCCTTGCCGTAGTAGGCGTCGTAGTAGCCGGCGGAGAGCGCGTACGTGCCCAGCATGATGCGCCGCTTGACCTCGTCTCCGAAGCCCTCTTCCCGAGTCCGCGAGGTCATGGAAACGATGTCATCGGCTCCCGCTGCGCGGCGCCCGTAGCGCACGCCGTCGTAGCGGGCGAGGTTCGACGAGCACTCCGCCGGTGCGATCAGGTAGTACGCGGAGATCCCGTGCTCGAACGATGGGAGCGAGACCTCCTCCAGGCTGGCGCCCAACTTCTCCAGTCTGGTCAGCGACTCGTCGACCCGCGCGCGCACGCCCCGCTGCGATCCCTCGCCTTGGAACTCCCGGACGATGCCGACCCGCATCCCATCGATGCCGCCGTCGATGCCATCCAGCAGGTCCGGCACCGGCTCCTTCAGGCAGGTGGAGTCCATGTCGTCTCCGCCCGCCGCCAGGTTGAGGAGGGCGGCCGCGTCTTCGACCGATCGTGTGATCGGTCCCGCCTGATCGAGAGACGAGGCGAAGGCGATCATCCCGTAGCGCGAGACGAGGCCGTAGGTGGGCTTCACTCCCACGAGCCCGCACAGCGCGGCGGGCTGCCTGATCGAGCCTCCCGTGTCGGTGCCCCACGCCCACGGCACCGCGCCCGAGGCCACCGCTGCGACCGAACCGCCACTGGAGCCGCCGGGGACCGTATCGAGGTTCCACGGGTTGCGCGTGGGGCCGAAGGCCGAGTTCTCGGTCGAGGATCCCATGGCGAACTCGTCCATGTTGAGCTTGCCGAGCATCGGAAGCCCCGCGGCCTCACAACGCGAGACGACGGTCGCGTCATAGGGCGGCAGGAAGTCCTCCAGGATCTTCGACCCGCACGTGGTCGTCACACCGCCGGTTACGAAGATGTCTTTGTAGGCCAGTGGGACGCCGTCGAAAGCGGAGAGGCTTTCACCTCCGGCTCGTCGGGTGTCGGCGGCCTCGGCAGCGTCGAGCGCCCGCTCGTCCGTCCGCCTCAGGTAAGCGTGGAGCTTGGAATCGACCTCGTCCGTCCGCGCGATGAGCGCTTCGGTGATCTCGCGTGAGGAGATCTCTCCGGCCTGGAGTCGCCGCGCCAGCTCCGTGGCGGAGGCCCACACGATCTCGGCGGTCATCTAGGAATCCTCGATGATCCGCTGCACTCGGAAGCGGCCGTCCTCGGTCTCGGGCGCGTTCGCCAGAGCCTCTTCCGGAGGAAGCGAAGGCCGGGCGCGATCCGGCCGCATCACGTTGCTCAACGGCAAGGCATGCGAGGTCGGAGGCACGTCGTCGAGCTCGAGCGACTGGATCTTCTCCGCATGAGCGAGGATCACCGTCAGCTCCTTCTGCATCCGCTCTCGCTCCTCTTCGGTCAGGTCGAGACGGGCCAGACGGGCGACGTGGTTCACGGCTGCTCGGTCCAGTGACATGGGCGGAATCCTAGAGGGCGAGCGCGCAAGGCCGAGAGGTCACTGCAGGGGTAGCTTTGTGACGTGGGCTTCCCGCGCAACCTCCTCGCCGACCACGAGAAGATCGTGTTCGAGCTGCGCCCGCACTGGGTCGCCCTCGTCCCGTCGGTGCTCTGGACGCTTGTCTTGGGCGTCGCGCTGTTCCTTGCTTACCAAGCAGCAGAAGCCATCATCGACGGCGATCCATCCACCGCCAAGAGCGTCGCCGGGGCGGCGGTCACGATCGCGTGGCTCGTGCTTGCGGTCCTGCCCTTCCTTCGCTGGTTCTTCACCTTGTTCGTGTTGACGAGCGACCGCTTGATCACGAGAAGCGGAGTCGTGGCGAAGCACTCCCGCGAGATCCCGCTCGAGCGGATCAACGACGTGACCTTCAACCAGAGCGTGCTCGATCGGGTTCTGGGGGCGGGAGACCTGCTGGTGGAGTCCGCTGGCGAGCGTGGGCAGACCAGGATCGCGAACGTCCGCAAGCCGGAGCAGGTGCAGCTCATGATCTACAAGCAGACCGAGGACAACAACAACCGGATGATGCGGCCGCCGACCACGGGAGCGGGAACCTCGATCCCGGAGCAGATCCAGGCGCTGGCACTGCTGAACGAGCAGGGCATCCTCAGCGACCTCGAATTCGAGACGAAGAAACAGGAGCTGCTGAAGCGGCTCTGAAGCGCGCGCTCATAGGTACCGCAGCGCGGGGCGCGGGGCGTAAGGGAACGAAGACAGCTCCGCCATCGCCGTCTCGGTCGCCGTCCACTTCGTCATCAGCGCGCGAAGGGTCTGGAACCGCTCTCTGACCCTTTGGGCCTCGGCCTCGTGCGGCGAGGAGGAGCCTTCGCAGTCGAGCAGGCTCTCCCCGTTGATGCAGGCGTCGGTGCCGGTGCCGCCGTCCAGCGTGTCGAAACCCCCCTCGCCGTCAAGGAGGTCGTCTCCGGCCGCGCCTTCGAGGATGTCTCCGGCCTCGCCCCCCAGGAAGATGTTCGTTCCCTCCGCTCCTCGGAAGATGTCCGGCCAGCGAGACCCGTACGCGCCCTCGACCGAGAGCAGGGTGTCGGCCCCGTGACCCGTTGCGAAGGCGGACGCCAGGTCGACGATCACCGGACGTGGAGCTGCCGCGTAGACCACTACGTCGTCTCCATCCTCGCCATCGCTGATGTCGGCTCCTCCAAGCGGCTCGAGCATGTCACTGCCTCCGCCTCCATAGAGCTCGTCGATACCGCCGTATCCCATGAAGTAGTTGTCGGCGTCGTCCCCGTAAACCTCGTCCGTCTCGATCGTCCCCAACATGTTCTCGATGCTCCCGAGGGTGTCGGAGCCCTGGGTCCCGAACGTGGAGGTGGTACCGGCCGCGAGATCGACGGTCATTCCCCGATCGGCGTCCACGAACTCGAGCGTGTCCATCCCGTCGCCGCCGTCGAAATAATCGTCGCCGATCCCGGTGCGGAGATAGTCGTTCCCGGCACCGCCTTCGACCGAGTCGGCGTTCTCGCCGTCGTAGATCATGTCTTCGCCTTCGCCCCCACCGAGGGTGTCGTCACCTTTGAGCCCGACGATGACGTCGTCTCCTCCCGCCCCGTTGATCACGTCCGGGTTCGTGCGGCCGTTGAGGTAGTTCGGTGCGTCATCGCCGATCAAGACGTCGGGCTTCGTTGAACCCAGCACGTCCTCCACTTCCGTCACGAGATCATTGCCCTCGCCGGTGATGATGCCGGTCATAAGATCGGCCTCGATGGCCGTGCGCGACCGGCCGAAGTCGATCGTGTCGGTTCCGAGGCCACCGTTGTAGGCGTCATCTCCCGTGCCGCCGATGAAGTGATCGTTGCCGTCTGCTCCAGTGAGCGTGTCGTTGCCCGCGCGGCCGCGTAGGCCGTTGCCCTGGTCGTCCCCTATCAGCACGTCGTCGTAGCCGGACCCCCACAGGTTCTCGATCGCCATCAGGCGATCGACGCCCTCGCCGGTGGCTTCTCCTTGACCCAGATCGGCCGTCACCCCTATCGCCGCTGATCCGAACTCCGCAGTGTCATCGCCGAAGACACCGTTCAGGATGTCGTCGCCCGCTCCTCCGATCAACGTGTCGTCATCGACATAGACCGGCCGGCCCTGACGATCCACCTCGCTTCGTCCACCGATCAGGCGATCGTCGGCATCGAGCCCTCGGAGCATGTCGTTGCCGCCGGCACCGCCGTGAAGCTCGTTAGCGGCGTTGTCCCCGATGATGAAGTCGTTGCGCGGGCTCCCGAGAACGTCCTCGAGGTTCATCAGCGAGTCCTCGCCTTGCCCCGTAGAGGCGCGGCCCGCAAGGTTGACGACGACGCGATGGCGGGAATCGCTGAAGTCTGCAAGATCTTTACCGTTGCCGCCGTCGAGCACGTCGTTACCTTCGCCTCCCGCCAGTGAGTTGTCGCCGGCATCTCCCACTAGGGAGTCATCGCGGTCGCTCCCCACGACTCCCTCGACGTTGACCAGGCGGTCGGCCCCGTTGCCACGTGCCGTTCCGTCCGCCAGAGAGACCTGCACCGGTTCGGCGGACGAGGAATACGAAGAGGTGTCGAAGCCCGCCTCTCCATCGAGCCGGTCGCTGCCGTCATCCGCATCGCGCTGTTGCTCGTCGGGCCCCGGCTTCACGAAACTGGCTAGGAAAAGGTCATCGCCGCCGCCGCCGGTCTGCGTATCGATGCCCAGGCCGCCGACCAAAACGTCGCCGCCGTCGTCACCGGCGATCTTGTCGTCGCCCAGATCCCCCACGAGCTGGTCGGAGTCGGAGCCACCGCTGAGATCGTCGGGTCCGTCGCCCCCCTGCAGATAGTCGTCTCCGTCGGCTCCTTCCACCGTGTCCGACCCGTCGCCGCCACTGAGGTAGTCGGCACCCGCTCCTCCGACGAGGCGGTCACTACCTTCGTCGCCGGACACATCGCCGCCGCCGGCGCGAGCGTAGATGCGATCGGCTCCTCCCTCTCCACTGAGCGAGTCGCGATCTTCACCGCCGTCGACGAGGTCGTCTCCGGTTCCTCCTCGGATGGCGTCCTTGCCCGCTTCCCCGCAGATCAGGTCGTCACCGCCTCCGCCCTCGATGCGGTCGTGACCACCTAGGCCGACGATCACATCTCGGCCAGACGTGCCCTCCAGATGGTCCGATTCGGACGAGCCCACGATGGTCGCCGAGGCGCCGAAGCAGCTAGGCGCCGCCACGGCGGCCCGGATGGGCAGAAGGCTCGTCGCCAACACCGCGGCGAAGATGGCTGCTCGTAGCTGCGGACTGGTGATCACCGTCGCTCCCTCCGTCTGCCCCTCTGGGGCCGCGTGCTGGCTTGGTTCACATGAGACGCCCAGGCGCGGCGAAACGCTGCACGGCGGGCGACGCGTGCCTTCCGCGCGAGATGTGCCAGAAGCGCGAGGTGGGAACTGTTGAAAACGGTTCTAAGCGACGACGCCTCTCAAGCGGCTCTAGCCGCCCTTGCGACGCGCTGAGTCAGCGCTGCACTCCCTGGTGCTGGCCCTAGTCGGCTACCACGATCTTGCCCCGCATGCCGTAGTGGAGCATGCAGGCGTAAGCGAACCCTCCCCGGCCCGACGCCTTGTTGAAGCGCAGCCGGTACGGCGCGCTCCGCAAGCCGGGGTAGCCGTAGCCGCGGATGCCCGAGGTCTCGAAATCGTCGGCGCCGCCGAACGACCCGTTGCCGATCGGGAGCGGGAAGGTGTGGTCGAGGTCGAACTCGACCTGCGTCGTGGCACCGGGACAGAACGGAGGCGCGGGGGCGCCGTCTACGTCCTCGGCGGTTCCGGCGTCAGTATCGAGGTCACATTTCACAGTGAGCCACGGCGTCTGCAAAGCCGTATTCAGCGGCAAGCTCACCGTGTGGATCTCCTTGCGGCCGAAGTTCCATTCCACGGTATCGCCTTGTCGCACCCGCAACGTCCTTGGGTACATCCCCGCGAGGAAGATGGGCCCAGCCTCCAGTCCCGCCCATGCCTGCCACACCTTCGCGCCGTCCCGTCCCCGGCGGCCGATCCGCGCATCGACGTATTCCTCATGGAGCGCAACGGCCTTCGTGGCATGCCGCGCGATGGCCGCTTCGCGCGCAGCCGCCACCGCCTCGGGCGAGCTGGCGGCCTCGTCGTCGGCCACCACGTCGATCCGGACGCGGATCGCAGGGTGGAACGGGCACAGGGCCCACAGCGTCGTGCCGGCCTCCGCCGTCACCCGTACGTAGAAGTCGAGGAAAGAGTCGACCCCCCAGCCCATCCCGGATGCCAGCACCCCCTGATCGCCGTCACCGGACCCGTCGAAGTCGCACGGATTGTCCGCCGTCGCCCCGCACTGCGGCCGGTTCGGGAAGATCATCCGGTTCGAGATCTTCCACGCGCTCGGAACGAGATCGGGTTGCTCGTCGGGATCCGGCACGAACGCGGCCCAGGGCCCCTCGAGGTTGGTGGCCTGCTCGCGGAGCCAGGTCCGCGGCTCCTGGCCTTTGGGAAGAAGACCGGCACCATGAACACCGGCCTCGGGGATGGCGGGGTCGGTGTTGGCGGTGAAGTGGATCAGGTCACCGCTATGGACCCTGAGCGTCCCGGGGAACGACTTGATGACTTCGGCGGCGACTCCTTCCGTGAAGGCGGCGAAGTGGACCTCGTGAGTGACCGGCGCCGCACTTGCGCCGCCCACGGGCAGAGCGGCCAGCGATAGCGCCATCGCGACCGTTGCCCCGACCAGTCTTGCCTTCATGAGGGTTCCTTCCTGTCGCGCAGTAAGCACCAAAAGGGTTGCTGCCTACTCTCCCCCCATCCGGCGTGTGGGGGTAGTTGTAAAAGGACACAGAAGGAGAGCGGCAGCGCGGCTTCCCGGTGAGGGTGGAACGATGGGCTGTACCTTGCTCCGTAGAGACGACGCCTAGCAGGAGCCGACATTGGATTTCTCCATCCCCGAGGAGTACGCCGAGCTGCAGCGCAACATGACCGGGTTCATCGACCGCGAGCTCCGGCCGTTGGAAGAGGCGGAGCTGGATCCGGAGGAAGATGACGTACCGGTCGAGCTGAGAGATCGGATCCGCCGTCGCTCGGCGGAGCTCGGTTTCTACGCCGCGGACTTCCCGGAAGACGTAGGTGGCAGCGGCCTCCCACAGCTCGGGATGGTGCTGTTGCGGGAGGCGGCGGCGCGATCCGGATGCCGGCTCGCCGGATTCACGACCTACGGTCCGGAGGGCCCCACCGGGCTCCTGCTCAACGCCACCGACGAACAGAAGAAGCAGTACCTCGTTCCTCTGATCTCGGCGGAGAAGTCGATGTGCTTCGCGCTAACCGAACCCGAGGCCGGCTCCGACGCGCAGAGCATCAGGACCACGGCCGTCCAGGACGGCGACACCTGGGTCCTGAACGGGACGAAGCACTTCATCACCAACGGCAAGCACGCGGACTTCGCGCTGGTGTTCGCGGCGAACGACCGCTCGAAGAAAGCGCAAGGGGGCATCACGGCTTTCATCGTGGAGGCGGGAACACCTGGTTTCTCCGTCGGCCGAGCGCAACGCGGGATGGTCGAGGGAGAGGGGCAGTTCGAGCTCGTCTTCGAGGACTGCCGCGTCTCCGAGGAACAGATCCTCGGCGGCCCTCAGAACGTCGGGATGGGCTTCTACTCCGCCATGCAGTTCCTCGCGATGGGCCGCCTCTCTATCGGCGCCATGTGCAACGGGATCGCCGACTACGCGCTCTCGCTTGGCATCGAGCACGCTAAGAACCGGATCGCGTTCGACCGTCCGATCGGCAAGAACCAGTACGTCCAGGCCCACATCGTCGATTCACTGGTCGAGCTGAAGGCGTCCAAGCTCATGACCTACGAGTGTGCTTGGAAATACGACCACGGCGACCCCGTCATCCAAGAGTCTTCGATCGTGAAGCTGTACGCGTCGGAGATGGTGAACCGCGTCGCCGACCGGATGATCCAAGTACATGGAGGCATGGGCTGGATGCGGGAGCTTCCGCTCGAGCGCATCTATCGACTCGTGCGGATCTTCACCCTCGTCGAAGGGACATCGGAGATCCAGAAGTACATCATCGCGAAGACGGTCGGGCTCTAGGCGCCGGACAGACCTCGCACCACACGCAAGAGGCGCCCGAGATTGATCGTCCACCCCACGCCCCACGGGTGCGGCGTGATCAACCTCTCGTCATCTGGGCTCCACAGCGCGTCCTTCAGCCGATCGAAGGTCGGGGGCCTGAAGTCGTAAGGCACGATCCCGCCGACCATGCCGTTCCAGCTCCGCTCCTCCTCGGGTTTGTTCATCTCCTCCCGCACCGCGCCCAGGAGCAACATCAAGGAGGCGATCTTCATAAGCCTGCGCAGTTTCGTCATCGCTCCTCCTAGGTTTGGTCGTCGGTGGGGCGAGCGGCGTCCAGTGCGCTCGCCACTTCTTCGATCGTCTCCTCCGACCTGCTGCTGACGACCCAGTTCGGTCCGATAGCCACCGAGCTCAGCAATCTCCCGACCGCGACCCAGTCGTCGCGGTCTTCCGCATTCGCGAACATCGTGATCACCACCGGCTCGCCGTCCACGGCGCACAGCCCCCGCTCCGTCACCAGCGACTCGTATTCAGCCTCGGAGGAGAACTCGGTCGTGGTCTCCAGTCCTTCACACGCGATGTCCTCCTCGGCCATGGCGTCCACAACCGCTTGCGCGCCGTCAAAGGACTGTGTGCCGTCGTCGCAGCCAACCAGCAGAGCCGCCGCGACAACCACGAGGAGCCAGATCTTCATCGGCCACAGGTTACAGAGCGCCGCTTGTTACACCACGCGAAGAAGGGGCAGGCGTGTGCCTGCCCCTTCTCGAGTTCGAACGGCCTCTAGGTTCAGGCCTTTCGCAGCGCGAAGTCCGCCGTCGTGATGAGGCCGGACTCGACCGACACCGTCTGCGACTTCTTGCGGTATCCGGCGGCGCTGGCCGTACAGGTGTAGCTGCCGGGGGCCACGTCGGTGATCGAGTAGCTGCCCGTGGAGGAGGTGGTCGCGCTCCCTGCGCTACCGCAGTCCACGAGCGCCCCTCCTATGCCTGCTTTCGTCCTGGCATCCGAGACGGTTCCGGCGATCCCACCGGGATCGGTCGAAGGCGTCGTCGTTCCTCCGCCGCCGCCCACGGCAGCCGCCAGATTCAGCGCTGGGTAAGACGAACACTCCTTGCGGCCGCCGGTCGACAGACCCGACGTTCCGGTGTTCTTCAGCTTGCTGCGAGTCTGCTGCGCGTCGAGCCCCAGCTCGGACATGACCAAGGCCGCGGCCCCCGCAACATGCGGAGTCGCCATCGACGTCCCGCTGATCACTCCGTAGGTGTTCTCGGGGAAGGTCGACCAGACGTCCTCACCCGGGGCCGCGATCTCGACGTCGGAGTTGCAGGTCGAGAAGTCCGAGATGACGCCGGCCTGGTTGAACGACGCGACCGACATGACCTCGGGATAGGCCGCGGGGTAGTTGAGGGTCGAGTCGTAGCCGTTGCCGGCCGCGGCGATCACGAGAAGGCCGGCAGCATCGGCCTCTTTGACTGCACGCTCCAGGGTGCTGGAGCCTTTTTCGGAGCCGAGGCTCATGCTGATGATCTTGGCTCCACTCGTCACCGACCAATCGATGCAGGCCGCGACGTCGGCGAAGGTGCCAAAGCCCGCGCCGTTGAGCGCCTTACAGATCGACAGCTGCGCGTCCGGTGCCGTGCCCGCCACGCCCACGCCGTTGTTGCCGGTGTTGGCAGCAACGGTGCCGGCGACGTGGGTCCCGTGGAGGTTGTCGTCGGTGCACGAGCCCTCGGTGATCACACCGATCAGCAGGATCGCCTGGGCACAGTCCTGAACCTTGTTGAACAGCTCTACATGCGCGCGGTCGATCCCAGTGTCGACGATCGCGACCTTGGTCCCACCGGTGGACGGAAAGGATCCGGCGCCGAAAGCCGCGTCCCATGCCTCCGGGGCGTCGATGTCCCAGTCCGTCACACCTTTGACGAAGCTTCCCGTAACGCTCTGGGCGGTGTTGTGGAAGCCCCACTGGTCTTCGAACAAGATGTCGGACGGAACCGACGTCTGCTCCGCGTAGTAGTTGAGCTCCGCGAACGCGACCTGCGGATGACGCTGGTACCGCGCTACCCACTCGTTCGGGTCCTGGTTCTCGGGAACCTCCACGACGTCGACGTCGATGAAGTCGAGGCGATTCGCGACCTCCCCGCCCTCCTGGCGGTGGACGTCGGTCCGCGCCTCCTGAGGCAGGCTGCGGTCCCACCCGACGAGGATGTGGTCCTCGTCGTAGTTACCGGCCGCATCAGCGGTCGGCGTCGTCGCCGGCGCCACCAGCAACGACATCAACATGACCAGCAACAGCAGCACGCCTACAGGCAAAGATCGCGTTCTCGTCACTCGAGCCCCCCTCGTCCTAAGCACCACAAACCGGCACCAATCGGTCCGGGACTCGTTCGCCGCTATGGCGGCACTCCCTGCTCGCGAGGAGCAGAATCCGTCGGGAATGTCTGCGTGTTCCAGATGCTGGGAGGCGTTCGGCGGCTCCTTCTACTAGGGTCGCTCCCCCACGAACCGACGCGATGAGGAGGCCGCTGTGGCGAAGCTCCCCGAAGGCACGGAGATCACCTGGCTCGGGCATTCGACGTTCCTGATCGTCACCCCCTCCGGGAAGC
>JADDQX010000110.1 GCA_016781115.1 Actinomycetota bacterium
CACGATGAGGGACCTCCTTGTAGTCCCCCTCTATGGCCCCCGAACCCCGACTGGCCGGACAGCGGCTAACGCAAAGTGAGCGGGTCCGTGAGTCGGAGCGTGTTCGCTTCCTCCGCTGGTCCTCCGAGGTGAGGTCGTGCGTGAACCGGAACTCTCGAAAGTGGTCCGGCGGCGTCGGCCAGGAGAAGCCGAGGTTTCCTCTGACGGCTCGTTGTCGGACGTCCCGATTGCTCCCGTAGATCGACCTGATTCACGGGTGATCGTCGCGCATGCGGGGTGTCACTTGCGATCGCCCGTGTCATCAGGCGTATGCGGGTCCGCAGGGCGGGGGATTTCGAGAACCCGTAGAACGCCGGATCTGAGCGGCAGCCCGGTGGCCTTCCTGGGCGGTTCGTCTGGCGATCGGAGCGGGTCCTTGACGACCACGACGGCCAGGGGAAGGATGGACGCCTAGGTGAGAGCCGAGACCCCTTGAGCCCTCGCCTCGGCGGGGGCTCTTGCGGTTGCGAACGCCGGTTCCGTCCTCCTGGTCGCCCGGGCCGGTTCGCACCATTTGGTCCGTGGATAGGAGCGCCCCTCTTGCACCCGGTCGTACCGTCGGTGTGACAACCGAACTGGGCGCGAACCGCCTGGCTCGGGTCCGGCTCTCAGCATGACGGGCACGGGGGTCACCGCTCGCGAGGCTGAAGTGCTCACGCTGCTGGCTCGCGGCCTGTCGAACCAAGAGATCGCCGAGCAACTCTTCATCTCGGTCCGAACGGTGGAAACCCATGCCTCCTCGCTGCTTCGCAAGCTGGACCTCTCCACCCGGGGAGCGTTGGTGGCGCTGCTTCGTTACGTCACGAACCCGGTGCGGCCGATCACAACTGGGTCTAGATCGAGTGAGCAGAACGTCGACCGGGGTCCTCGCAAAACGGCGAGCCCACCTGTCGAGCAGGCGCTCGTCGGCGCCGCTGTCTCCAGCTCAGCCGAGGCGCGCCCGTTCATGCTTCTCGCAAGCGGCTTGGCGATCCTTCTCGGCGCCCTCTCCCGCGAACGCCCGGCCATGAACCGGGTCGTAGCAGACCGTCCGCCCGGCGAGGGGCGGTAAGGGGCGCAGGCGTTGGGTCTCAAGAGGAAGAAGCGTCCCCTCTGGCGCCTACTGACCTCGAAGCATTCCACGGCGGCGCCGGTCAGGCGCACTCCTAGCGGCCGCTCCGAATGCCGCCGCGGATCGCCCGGGAAGCGCGGAGAACGGCGCGTAGCCAACGCCGGGGAGATCGCCGTTCTGGATGTCATCGGGTCGACGAACGTTCGAGCAGATCGCCGAATCCGTCGCGGGCTAACGCAGGTGCGCTGCGGTGCGGTACGCGCCGTTCTGCGGTTGTTGAAGAGGCGCGCAATACGGGTCGCATGTTGGGTACCCCTCGATGTCTGGCGACCAATCGACTAGCCCGCACGTCCCGCCAGGCGCGCTGCACGCCGTGCGGGAGCGACACTGGTGCCGAGTCGCGGCACAGCGATTTGAGACAATGGCCCGGTGTCGGAGTCGACCAGCGCAGCGTTGACGGAAGATGAAGCTGAACTGCTTTGGCTGGGCCGGGCGATCGGAGATCCTGACGCCTGGCGTTCTCGGGCGACGAACGCCGCGGGCCTCCTGAGCGCCGCTGCGGCGGCAACTCTGGTTGGCCTCTTGCTTCATGGCGAGCAACTGTCGGCGCCAGCTCGTGTCCTCGCAGTGCTTGCTGGCGGGGGGTACGCCGTGGCTGTCCTTTGTTACCTGATCGCCGCTGTGTGGCCCTCTCCGCCGGAGGACAAGCAGACCCTGCACTACGCCGATGAGATCTGGGCCTACTGCGGGCGTGAGTCCAAGCCGATCAAGCGCATGGTGATCGGTGGCACCGTGGCGGGAGCCTTCGCCGTGATCTGTACGGCCATCGCCGTCGGCGCAGTGGCCGTAGGTGACCAACATTCGGAGAAGGCCCTCGTGACGCTCACATCGTCGGCGCCCGACGAAGTGTCGAATCTTTGTCCCGGCCTGCCCGACACCTTCAGCGCAAGGGTCGAGAACCTGACTGACACTCGAGTGCGCCTTCATCTTCCTCGACAAACGTGTAGCAATCACGTCAGAGACATCGAACTGAGTCGCTCCGCGATCCTGATCGCCGCCCAGGATTGAAGATTGCCTGACGTCCAGAGCTCCGGGGCTGCAGTCGTGGTCCAATTCGCTGGTCATCCCCAAGAGCTCGATTGGGATGAGGCATACCTGGCTGCTCGCACCTCCGTCGAGGAGGCACGTGGCGTCAGGATCTATGACTTTGCCGACCTTCGGTCTGACGCCAATCTGTCGGACGTCGCTCTGCTCATTCGCGTACTGCGCTCCGCCGAGCACTCGCGACGCCACGTTCGCCATGACCTAATCGCCGACTGCGCAAGGCAGGCGACGAACCATGGGTTGGCTGTGGGAATCTCGCCGTACGGCGCCGATGGTGACGCCGCGGCGGAAGCGATCGTTGCAACGTACGGACCGGCGCCCGTAGGCCAGTCGCGGTGGGTGATAGCGACCTCGACGCTGGAACAACTTCGGGCGCTCATCGCTCGATGGCTCTTCTTCATTGTCGACCGGCGCTACTCGCCTTCTCAGGTTGGAGTAGCTGGTGACGCCCGAGACAAGGTGCTATCTGAGGAACTACCAGCCGGACCCGGAGCTGCCGAGACAGTGACGCCAAGGCGATTTAGAGGAATGCCGCGATGACCGGGATCGAATGGATCGCAGCCCTGCTCAATCCATGGGACGTCGCGCCACACCCCAACTTCATGAACGCTGAACGCGTGACCGAGTCGTCCCTACTCGCCCTGATCGTTCAACTGCGGCTTGTTGACTACCAACGGGCGATCTCTCCTTCATCGCGCGACGAAGCTGTTGGAAAGTTGAACATCGCCGTCGGTTCCCCCGCATACGAACTCGTTCTCGCCGCCGCCAAGAGCATTCAGGTGGGAACGCAACAAGAGGGAGCCAACGAGTTGGCTCACCTCGCGACCGGCAACTTGGATCCAGGCGCGCGCGCCGCGGCAGCGGTGCTTGCCTCAGTGGCGCTCGCGGAGCTCGACGACTACGACCGCGTTCTCTTCCTGTTGTTGGACTGCCTGAACAATCTTTCACCTGCCGACACGGCTGACGACCGCCTCATCCGAGCGGTCGTGCTTCAGCAGCTGTCGATGCGTCGCAACGAGGCCGGTCTAGAGGGCGCGGAGCACTCAGAAGAAGCACGTCGTCTGTTGGCTGGCCTTCGCCGACGCGACTTCTCGAACTTCCCGACAACGAAGGGCGTTTCCTGGCGCTCCAACCGCACAATCGGCGAGATAGTCGATCAGCTTCGGGCCACCGTTGAAGCCCATATCGCTAACGCGCGCCCAGACCGGATCTTCGATGATTGGATGAGGTTCGTCCGCGCACCGGCACCTGACCTCTCGCTTCGGACCGAGCGAAGGGTCGTACCGTCAAATTGGGCATTCGTTAAGGAGCTCTTCGCTGACAAGGTTGCTTCATCAGTCAAGACGCTTGCGGCTCAAGATCCGGTTGAGCCAGGGGTGTACGCGATCCTGCTGCACAACGAACTGCTTGGCGATGCCCCTGCCGCACGCCAGTGGCGTACCCGCCTTGGCATGCTCAGGCTGCTGCGCAATGACGATCCCGAGTTTGCTGGTCGAGAAGCGATCAGGCTCTTCCGACAGGCCGAGGACTTGGACTCACTCGACCACGCGCTCCGATTCGTGCGGTCTGAGGGTCCGCTGAGCGCTCTCCTCGAGAACGCAAACCAGGTTGTCAATCGTCGCCTAGTGGCGGACCGTCTGCGCCCGGTCGAATTGGCTGTACTCGCCTCTGCGGCACCCGTGCTCGACGCCGAAACCGCTGGCCGAGCCATGGATGGCGTGCTCGCCGGCCTGCGTGAGAACCTGCCTGCGAGGACCCGAAATTGGCAGTTGTTCGCTGTACGTGCAGAGCGCGCGTGGCTTGCGTCTGTCGCGCTTGCCGCCACAGCGCGTCGCCTCGATGACGTGGCGATGGCGATCTTCGATGCATGCCGTGAGCGGCCGACCGACGAGTTGCTCGACCGATCACTCACTCGAGCAGCAAGCGCTGTTGACTGGGATGAGGTTGGAGACGACGCACGGCTTCAGTGGTCTGCGTGGCTCGATGATCCTGCCTCGTCAGCGTCACCCGGGATGAGAGAGGCGATCGGTCCTGACCTTGGTGTCGGCGCTCACGCTGAGCCCAGCGGCGATGTCACGCTCGGTCGTGTCGCTTCATGGTTGAACCTCTACTTCCGCACCAATCAGATGCCTCAGAGGGCCGACATCGAGCGAGCGACGGAACTCGTTGTCACCCAGCTCGGCGCGATACAGCGCAATGCGGCCGCAGGCACCTACTCGTTCGGCGCCGTTCCCGTCGCCGATGTCGCGACCGGTCTCGGTCTGTATTGGAGTGTCGATGCAGTCTGGCCACCCCTCGCGACACTGTTATCTGACCCACGCGTCAACTTGAGCGACAAGGCTCCTGCGCTCGAGAGGTTGGCCCTTCGCGACTCAAACGCGCCCGAAGGGTTCGTTCGACAGCTGGGCGACGCCCTCAATGACGTCCTGCAGGCCAGGACGATCGGCCCGTTCGAGGACAAGACCACGATCATGCCAGCGGCCTTGCGATTTGCGATCCGCTACGGGTTGCTCAGCGACGAACGGACCGTCGAGATTCTCTCCAGCTTGTTCAGTTCTCGCCGAACGACGGATCGCGTCGAGGCGGCCAGGACGATGACTCTGATCGCCGATCTCCGTCATCCGCCGGACTGGACGGTCATCCTGGCCTATGAGCTATCGCGCGATGACGAAGCTCTTGTACGAGCAGAGGCCGGGCGCTGCCTCGGACTCCTTGCCAGGACGACTACGAGGCTTAGTCGGCTTGTGAATGACCGGATGATCGAGCTCTTGTCAGATGACGGCCTGCTCGTCCCACTGCTTGTACTTCGGGGCCTAATGTCCGCAACAGATCTCCCGCTCGAAGCCGCAGTGACTCGCCGGATCCAGCAGCTGTCGGCTGCTCATCTGGCGTACGGCGTACGCGTACAGGCACGCGCTGTGCTCGATCGGACAGACCTAACCGCAGACGCGACCGGCGGCCGCGATTAGGTGAATGCGCCTGGTTCGATGGAGGCTCGTTCGTTTGGGTGTTCTCAGGCCGGTCGGCTGAGAGGTGTCAGGGTAGGCGGCTTCGAACTCGGCTGGTGTCAGGTCGTCGAGCTCGCTGTTGGCGGAATCGCACAGGACGCCCGCTAGTAACGCGTGACTCCCCGCCGCTCGGGCGTACAAGAGATGGTCGTTGTTGGCGGTGGTTCTGTACGACGGTTCGTACCGGCAGATCGCTGATTTGGTAGTGCTGCACAGTGTCGGCCCGCCGGTGTTCTTTCAGCGGTGCTTGAAGTAGTACGCCGGGACTCGAACAAGACCTTCCCCGCTGCACTCAGTCAGCACGATCTCCGCGGCTAGGTCGATGCACTCGTTGCAGATCTCGACGCCACCCGGGCCCGACACGAGTCTCAACACGTCGCCGATGTGTTTCCCGCAGAACGAACATGTCAGAGGCTTGGGGCCTGCGAACTGTTCGGCGCGCTCAACCATCCACTCCTCGATGGCTTCGCGTGACCAAACCTTGCCTGCGCTCAGCTCGACCTCGGGCCTAGGAAATTCAGAAGATGTGGCGAGTTGGTGAACCCGTTGCCGTGAGACGCCCAAAACCTCGGCGATCTCCGTTGCTCCAACGAAGGTGATCGGTCATCCTCACAACGTAGATTGTCCTAGACGGCTGTCAAGGTCATTGTCGAGGGTCAGGGTCGCGGCCCACACCGAACGACGGCTCAGGCGCTGTGGCACAGGTCAGCGGGCGCACCGAACGCGCGCTCGATAATTGCGCCGCCCCTGCCGGGCGGCCCGACCGAACGGCGCATCACCGCGCACGACCCTCAGTTCGTAGCCTTCCAGCGTGCTAGTTCGGACTGCGAGCGGGACAGACCTTGAGCAGGTCGTCGCACGCGAACTTGAGACGCTTTTCGAGCGGTTCGATCTTTCGCCGTGGAGCTTCACCGAGACGGTTGTCATCGAGGAGAACGCGACCCCGCGCAGCCATCCTGTCCTGACTCTTGGGACGTTCAATCGCGGTCCGTTTCTCCTCGCCTCCTATCTCCACGAGCAGTTGCATTGGTACGCGCTCGCGGAGCGACCGCCCCTCGAGGCGATTCTCGAGCGCGAGCTGCACACGCGCTTCCCGGAGGTTCCGACGGAGCGGCCACAGGGAGCCGGCAGCCGCCACAGCACCTATCTCCACTTGGTCATCTGCTGGTTGGAGCTAGACGGACTCCGGCGGTTGGTCGGCGAGGAACAGGCGAAAGGAGTTGTTGACGTCTTGGTGGAGCGAGGCGTCTACAGGTGGGTGTATCAGGTCGTTCGCGATTCGACGAGGTCGACGTCGTCTTCGCCCGCGGCGGGCTCCATCCCCCAGGCGCTCCCTAACAGGCGCCCCGAATTACCGGCGCGAGGCGGGTCGCGCAGGCTCCTACCGGCGCTTCAGGAGCGGCCACCAGCATGAGCTGAGGCGTGATCATTTCAGCCGGTAGCTCCAGAAATTTCTTGAAAATGAGGCGGACCGTGAGCAACGCCGTGAGGGTGGCGATGAGGGGTGGGGCGGACCGTGTCGGGCAATCGGTCCGACAAGGAGCTGCCAATGCCCCCGTCCTTCCTTTTCGTCACTCTCGACGACGAGTGGCGCCACCTCGCTACCTCTGGCGCCATGCGTCGAGGACTCGCGGCATGGGCCGACACCGAGCCGGTCCTAGCAGCCTTCGCCACCCCTGCTGAACTGGTGGAGGAGATCCATCACCGGGGCCGCCCAGCGGCGAGTGACCTCCTACTGCGTGCGCTGGTGCGGGTCGCTCGTTCCGATCCCCTCGCTGCGCGCTGCGCGCTGCAAGCGCTGGCTCCTGGACTCCGCGCCATTGGTCGCGCCTACTCAGGGTTGGACGATCCTGAGGAACTGGACGCCCGGCTGGTGGCGGCTGCCTGGGAGGAGATCTGCCGGCGAGCCTCCGACGGGCCGTGGCTCGCAAGCCGGGTTCTGCGGGCGGTCGCCCGCCGACTGGCCGGGGAACGGCGGGCGGAGGTTCGCAGCCAACTCGCCGAGAAGGTGGCCACCGAGCCGGTCGACCAAGGCCGTTCCTCCGCCGAGGAGGTGCTCGGTCTT
>JADDQX010000111.1 GCA_016781115.1 Actinomycetota bacterium
CTTGGACATCCTCGAGAAGAACGAGCGGAAAGAAGAACGGGCGTTGGCTGCGGCCGACGACGGGATCCCGGTCGCCCCCGACGGTCAGGCGGTCTTGCTCGCGCTCGCCCTCTCGCTCGTGATGGGCGTGCTGGGAGGCTGGTTCCTCAGGGTGTCGGGCGGGCGCTGACGCCGCCGCCGTCCGAGCCTGCAGGAACGACTTCCTTCGTCCGGGCCTCTCCGGTCAGGAAACCCGTCATCCCCATGATCCCGAGCGCGAGGGCGAGCTCGATGGCGATGGTCTTTCTGAACAAGCCGCGGACGGCGGCGTCTTGGCCCGCCGCCACGGCAAGGTTGAGCTTCCTTCGAACGTAGAAGTGGTTGACCCCTCCCACAGCCAAGACCCCGAGGTACAGGGCGATCTTCGCCGACAGCGTCAGGCCGTAGCTCGTCTCGACCAGGTCTCTTAACCCGCCCACGTGCAGCAACGAGTTCACGGTCCCGGTGATCCCCAGGATGGTGATCGTGACCAAGGCCACGGTCGAGAAGCGCACCACCATGGAGGCGAGCAGGCGAACGCGCTCTTCCGGGGCGCGCCCCCTCCAGCCGTCGGGGAGGACCAACGCGAGGACGATGATCCCGGTGAACCAGGTGGCGCCGCAGGCTAGATGCAACAGGTCGTTCGCTACGGAAAGAAGCAGCGGAGAGCCGACGGCCGCGTGCCCTGACAGCGTCGTCGTGGCCAGCAGGCCGAACGAAAGGGTTCCCCACCCGATCCACCACGCCCGCGAGGCCATAGGGCCCTCGTCTCCTGCGCCGGCCAGGCTCCACTGCCGCACCCTGCCGATCAGCAGCACGGCGAGACCCGCAAGGAGAGGGAACCGAAGGAGGTAGAGCTGCCCGAACCTGGTCTCCAGCACGGAGAAGACGGGCTCGGACGTGATCTCTCCCCCCTGCACCTCCGAGACGAGGGCGAACTGCAGCACGAGAGCGATCGCGGTAGCGACGGCGGTAGCCGTTAGCGCGGACTGGACCATCCCTTCGAGACGGGCCGACACCCGCAGCCGAGACTTCGCCCAGTCGTCTCCCTGCAGGCGGATGAACGAAGGCCGTACAACGAGCCACAACAGAGGGATCAGCCCGAACAGGAACGCATGCGAGGCGAAGGAGATGGAGCGGGCGAGGGTCAACCCGACGGAGCGGAAGGTCTCCTCGAAGCCCATTTACTCGGTGATACTAGTCTCGATGACTTCTGCTCAGCTGATCCTCGTTTCGGTGACATCGGCCATCGTGGCGGTGTTCACGATGCTCGTCGTGGCGACGATCCTCAGAGCGCGGAACCGGGACGACAACGAAGAGGACTAAGGCTCCTACTAGTTGTTGCTGCGGAAGCCCTTGGCGGCTTCCTCCACGGTGGGCGCGATCGACACTCCCTCGCCGAAGCCGGTGATCGTGAACAGCTTGAGGTGTTGCTCTCTGGTGCAGGCGATGGCCAAGTCGCCGCCCGCCTCTCGCAGTCTGCGCACCCCGCCCATCAGAGCGCCGAGGCCGGACGAGTCCATGAACGGGACGTTGTCCAGATCCACCACCACCCGAGGCGTCTCCGACTCGATCACCGATCCGATCGCGTCGCGCAGAGAACCCACGGTGTAGACGTCGAGATCGCCCTCCGGGCGCAGGACCTGATATCCGTCCGCGTCGGTGACGTCGATGTCTATCTTCTGCTGCGCCACTTCTCTTCTCCTGATCGTTCGTCGGCTTGGTTGTCGGCAGCGCCGGCGCCGCGGTACTCGATCACCAGCATCGTGAGGTCGTCGTCGAGCTTACCGGCTGCAAACCGCTCGACGTCCGCCACCAGCTCGTGCCCCAGCAGCTCGGGATCGAGCGAACCAAGCCGGATCAGCGCCTGCGCCAAGCGGTGGTCGCCGAAGACCTCGCCCTCGGCCGACTTCGCTTCCAGGAACCCGTCGGTGAACAGAACGAGCCGATCGCCGGGCGCGAGATGAATCACGGTCTCTGCCAACCCCGGGTCCTCGAACCACCCCAGAGCGCGGTTGCGCGGACCCTCGAGGTAGTAGCCCCTCACGCTGCCGTCGGGCGACGGCGCGCGCAGGAGGAAGGGCGGGTGGTGACCCATGTTCATCCACCTCACCTCGCCCGTCTTCAGATCCAACCTCGTGTAGATCAGCGTGGTGAAAGATTCGGGATCGGTCGCGTCGAGGAGCGCCCGGTTGGCCGAGGAGATCACGCGCTTCGGCGCTCCGCCGCGGCCTCGCTCGCCGCGCAGCGCGGAGAGGGCGACCGTTGCCATCAACGCGGCCGCGATCCCCTTCCCCGATGCGTCGCCGACGACCACGGTCAGTGCGTTGTCTTGTACGTCGACGTCGTACCAGTCGCCGCCGACCAGGTTCGCCTGGCGCTGGAGAGGCACGAGACGCGCGGCGGGCACGTCCGGCAGAGCCCGCTGGAGGAGGTTGCGCTGGATCGAGGCCGCGATCTCGAGCTCTCGGTCGTGGAGCGCGAGTTGCTGCAGCCGCTTCAAGCCTTGCTGCATCTCGGCCATCCGGGTGGCGAGCTCCCCGACCTCGTCACTGGAGCTGACCTCGATCTTCTGGTCGAAGTCGCCGCGGCCGATAGCCCGCGCCGCGTCGACGAGCTGGAGCAGGTTCCCGACCAGTCGGCGAGGCAGATACACCGTCAGGAAGATCGCGAGGCCGAGCGCGCCAACCAGCACGACGATCAAGGTGAAGATGGTTCGCTCCGTGTTCGAGCGGACGTCGATCTCGCTCTGGACGACGACGTCTCGCTGCGCGTCTCGCAGCACACCACCTATGCGTTCGATCTCAGAGATCAGCGTGGTTCCGTCCTGACCCAGGACGCGGAAGGCGCGACTCCGCTGGCCGCTTTCCGAAAGAGGGATGACCTGTTCCTCGACGAGCTTCTGGAACGAGGCACCTGCGGCGATCAGATCCGCCAGCAGCGCGCGCTCGTCCGGCGAGGTGAAGAGGGGCTGAGCGCGCTCCTGCCAGAACCGCGCCGCCTCCGCCTCGGCGCGGTACTGGGCGAGCAGAACCGGTGGATTGCCGATGAGCGCTCCTCGAACCGCCGCGGACTGCGCGGTGTAGGAGCGAACGACCTCTTCGACCGCTACGAGGCCGGGGATGGCGTCGTCGAAGACTTCCTCTTGAACCGCGCGCGCCGAGGTCGTGAGCGACAGGGTGACCCACCCGAGAAGGGTCATGAGCACGAGCATCAACCCGAACCCGCCCACGATCTTGAGCCTGAGAGGCACCCTCACCCCGCCAGTATCCTCGAACCGATGTCGAAACTGCTCCGGTCGGTTCTTGCTGCGTGGGCCGGGGTGGCGGCGTACAGCTTCTACGAGCCGCTGCGGTTCCGGCTGGTCTCGCACCGGGTGCCGGTGCGTTGGCGCGGCCCGGCGCTGGACGTTCTGCACCTGGCCGACACCCACCTGGCCCCCTCGGACCGAAAGCTCCAGAGCTTCCTGCGTTCGCTTCCCGACCGGCTCGACAAGATGCCGGACCTGGTCGTCGCCACCGGCGACATGATCGAAGGCAGCGAAGGCATCGACCCCCTGCTGGAGGCGATCGCGAGCATCCAAAGCCGCTACGGCCACTTCTACGTCCTCGGCTCTCACGACTACTACGAGCCCGCCGGTCCCTCCTTCACGAAGTACTTCTCCGGCGAGAGGCCGAAGAAACAGCCGCCTCGCGCCGAGTCCGCCCGCCTGGAGCGGGGTCTCCAGGAGGCCGGTTGGGTGCCGCTCACGAACAAGACCGAGACGATCGGCATCCAGGGCCGTCGCGTGCGTCTGACGGGCGTCGATGACCCCTACCTCCGGCGCCACGACGTCTCTCACATCTCACGCAGCTCGAGCGATGAACTCGCGCTCGGTCTCGTTCACGCGCCGGACGTCGTCTCGGAGTGGGCGCTGAACGGGTTCGACGTCGTCTTCGCCGGCCACACCCACGGAGGCCAGGTGCGGATCCCGCTGCTGGGAGCCCTCGTCACGAACTCATCGTTGCCGACGGCTCTTGCCGCGGGCCTGAATCGCGTAGGCGACACCTGGCTGCACGTGAGCCCCGGCCTAGGGACCGGCAGGTACACGCCGATCAGGCTGCTCACACCGCCCGAGGCGACGCTGCTGAGGCTGGCCCCCGCCGCGTTAGGCTGACATTTGATCCGCTCGGGAAGTGGCGCAGTTTGGCAGCGCGCTGCGTTCGGGACGCAGAGGTCGGGGGTTCAAGTCCCCCCTTCCCGACCAAGAGAAGTCGCAGGTAGCAGGCCGATTGGGTCTGCATGATTAGCCCATTCCGACGGCGGCTGCCTGAAACTGCGTAGTCTGCGTGCAAGTCCGGCCCGTCTTGCAATTCTCATCTCGGCCCTGTCTGTCTCCGGGCATCTCCTTTGGATCGGGACAGGAGTACCCTCCAAAAATGCTCGAGGAGGTCATCATCAGCGCCGACGACCGGCCTGGAGTTCTGGCGGAGATGGGCGAACCCTCGGGCCTCCAAGGTCAACATCGAGACCCTTAGTGCCTCCGCATACGAGGCCGCAACCGGCGTTGACCCGAAGCGCTTTTTCAGCGGGATGCAGCGTCAGGGAGGCCCGGTGCGTCTCGTCAGCAGAAGCCGAAGATCGGAGGGGACGTGACGCGCTCTAGATGGAGGAACAGGGTGTTGGCGGTGCTGGTGGCGACCATCCTCTTGCCCACGACGGCCATGGCGACGGAGGAGGTGCAGTCCTACCGAGATCCCGATGACAGTCGCGGCAACCTCGATGTCCTGAGGGTGACCAGCAAGAGGGTCGTGACCGCGAGCGGCGTTGCCTTCCGCACGACTCTTTACATGGAAGACGCCTGGGACGACGAGGATCTCGATGTGGAGTTCTTCTTCACAGAGCTGGGGGCTCGATGGTCGCGCTGCGGCGACGACTGCAGCGGCAGCTACTACGGTTACATGTATTACGACGAGCAAGAGAGGCGATTGCGTGCGACTGGCTTCGAATCCAACAACTGCGGATGCCCCGACCTCGAGTGGAGAATCGGGAGGAGCGGCAGTCGCTCCGTGTGGTTCGACATCCCGGAGCCGTTCCTCTACGACGGCACGTACGCCTACGAGATAGACCTCGAGACCTACTCGGTCAAGCAGGAAGAGCCGCTGGCTGCTCCAGTCTGTTTGTCCAATTGTCGGGATCAGGTAGAACACCTGAGATTCTCGATCGATCGCTAAAAGAACCTGCGAGCCTGTGCCGGTAGAGCCCCTCGTGCCCGTCTAGCTCAACAGCGAAAGTTGTTCCTCCGTAAAAAGATGATGAAATCGATCCGGTATCGAGTTCCTGGTCCCAGGAGATGACACTGCGGGCTGAAGAGGAGCTTCGACTCCTCAAGTACAGGGGTTCGCACTAGGTAGCTGCGGCTAGGGACGGGTCCTGCGCACTCTCAGGATGTCGAAGTCACCGTGATAGTGGGCTTGGAAAGGTGGAGGGAATCGGAGGGACGGCCCGTTGCGGCGTCTAGAGGCGGTGGCGCAAGAGGTCGTTTCGCCGCGGCGCTAGGTCGAAGCAGGTGTTCCGAGGAGGACAGGACTCGCTGCCGCGGCGCGCGTACGCGCTCTGGACGCCCCAGTCGTAGTGGTCCCGGTCCCGGCGCATCAGCTGCGCCTTCCTCACAGCAAAAACCACGCTTCGCCGGTTGGGCCGCCAAACGGGGAGGTCCGCGAGCTTCCGAGGAGGATCGCCTAGATGGTTGTAGAGCCTCGCGGTCAGGCGTCGGTTCTCGACGAAGATGAGCACCTCTCGTTCGGTGATGCAGCCGATGCAGCTAGAGCCGGCGCGCGGCCTAACGTCGAAGGTCACTGTGATGCCGCGGTTCTCGCGCGCCGAGGGGTTGAGGGCCGAGCGCTTCCAGGGTTCGAACATGACGATCTTGTGGACGAAGACATCCGGATCTCCGCTGCGGTGTTCATGGACGATCCGAGCGATATCAAGCGGTCCCGCAGCATCGTTCGTATCACGACCGGCGACGCGATCTGCGCCTGCGGGCGTGGCGACGAGCAACACCAGGGTTCCCGATATGACCACCCGAGCTGCCGTCCGCCGCATGAGCCAAGTCTCGCGCCGTCTCGGCCGCGTTGCAGAGCGCCTTCCCCCCGGGTAGCAGCGGTCAGGCGGCATCGTCGAAGGTCCGCCTCTCGAGGTTGAAATCTGAGCCGAGCCTTCGGACGGAGACGTAGTCCACAGCCCGGAGGTCGTCCCCCCGGAAATAGAGAATCTGCGCCTCGTGATCAAGGTCAGCTTCCACGGCGAAAGAATTGACGCCGGTCGCGCCGGTCGAGCCGACCGTGAGGATGCGGGTCCCGTCCACGTCCTTCATGTCGCGCGCATGAGTGTGTCCCGCGAGCACCAATGGGACGGCCCCGTACGAGGCCTCCGCCAGCCGCTCATCGTGGACGGCCAGCAGGTCCGGGTCCTGGTCGAGGACCGCGGGTCGCACGTCTCGTTCACCGACGAGGCGACGCTCGTTGGCCTTGTCCTCGCCTGCAACCGGCCGCGTCGAGAAGGTGGGATCCGGCCATCCGACAACCTCTATACCGGCGATAAACGTGCCGGTGCCATCGAGGATCTGAACGTTCGCTGCTCTAGCGAGCGCCGCCAGGAGTTGTGGCGAGTCGTGGTTGCCACGGACGAAGTAGTAGGGGATCCCGATGCGCTGGACGCTCCTGGCGAGGCCGCGGTCGATCGGCGCCGCCAACGTGGACAGCTCTCCGGTGTCGAGGATCGACGAGGCGAGATCGCCGGTGTCGATGACGGCATCCACCTGGAACTCGCGTGCGAGCTCCTGAGCGATCTCGAGGCCGATCGGGTTGGCGTGGACATCGCTCACGTGCAGGATCGCGGTGTCATCACCCCCGACTGTGCTCTGCTCCTGGCGGGCCACCAGGGCCAGGAGATCGGAAAACCTGCGGGTGGCGATCTCGTAGCGCGAGCGCGCAGCGTCAAGTGCGTCCTGCGAACGTTGGATGGTCGCCACAACCTCTCGTGCCCTCGTCAGGGTGCCCGTGAAGCTCGGCTGGTCGAACGCGGCCACGCGGTACGTCGACGCGGCCACAGCGCCGAGGCCTGCGAGCACGGCAACCGATATCACGGATGCAGTAAGGATCGGGCGCCACCTCCTATGGAATACGGCGGCCGAGATGACGGCGGCGATGACGAGTGCTGAGCTCAGCTCTTGGATGGCGGCCCGCTGTGCTAGACGCGCAACGTCGTTCGTCACGCGCGTTCGCAACTCCTGGCGGCCCGCGG
>JADDQX010000112.1:0-3159 GCA_016781115.1 Actinomycetota bacterium
TATGGGCGTTGTAGAAGACCGCTTCGAGGCCGGACTCCAACGCTTGCGAGGCGTGGAGGAGCTCGAGGTAGCGAGCGCTCAACCGCATGAAGTCGTGCTCGACGAACGTGCGGAACTCGTCTTCCCGCTTCAGCCCGAGACGGTCGGCGTTGTCCCGGACCCACTTGTGGAACGCGGTCCCGATGATGTCGAAGTCGCCGGGCGCAGCGTTTCGCTTGCGCTCGCGCTGGGTGTTGGCGTAGTCGCCTCGCAGCCAGGCCTTGATGAACTCGGCGTCGGCATTCTTCTCCACGTCGGTTAGCTCGGTGACTCGACGGCGCCAGCGCTCGTTCAACTCGCGGATCACAGCGTCGTCGCCGACGCGCGCGAGCAGGAAGCTCTTCAGCATGTCGGTGTTGCTGAGGCGCAAGCCCCGGTCGTTCATGGTCTCGAAGATCTCGAGGGCCATGTCCTGATCAGGGGCTGCGATGTCTACGAGGATCACCCGGTGCTGGACCCAGTCCACGAAGTACGGCAGTGCTGCACCGAGCAGATCGCTGGGGAAGCGGTCGACGATGTCGTGGTACCGCTGCCACAGGTTGCGCACGGACTCCGGGGCGTCCGTGACGTCGTAGTCCTGCTCTTCGAGAATCGCGCTGAGGCACTTCTCCCGCTCGTCGACGTCGAGGTTGAACGACTTCTTCCCGAAGGAGCTTGAGAAGATCAACGAGTTCAACGCCTCGGCGTCGTCCGCAGACACGGCATTGAGTGCACGTCGCAGGTAGACGAGGAGCAGGGTCAGCGTGGTGATCCGCTGCTGGCCGTCGACCAAGTAGCGGGCTCCATCGCGCTGTGCGGTGACGATGGGCCCAAGAAAGTACGGTCGATACGAGGCGACGTGCCTGCGCTCGTGGGCTTCCTCGAAGTCGTCGAGGAAGCGTGTCGTCAAGTCGTCAATGAGTTCGGCGACCTGGGTCTCCTCCCAGCTGTACTCCCGCTGGTAGTAGTCGAGGCCGTATCGGTTGTTCGAGAGCAACTGCGACACCGACCGAGCCGTCCCGGTGATCTGGGCAACGTCGACTGCCACTCATGCTCTCCTTGTCTCAGGTCGTCCGAACCGCTCGGCGACGAAGCTGTCGACCTCCGCTGCTGGGACCACTCGCGTCGAGTTGTTGCGGCGCTCGTAAAGGACTTTCCCATCCTTGCCCCTGGCCCAGATGGGCCGTGAGCTCGCGGGGACGTCAAGCCGACAGACGTCCCGGCCGGCGAAAACTTCGACGCGGATCTGGACTCGATGCGCACCGCTGTGTCCGAGCGACGTCTCGAGCAGCGTGTCGAGCCAGCCGACATAGCCATCGGCGTTCGCGGGCTTGACCAGCGCGTAGTCATCGTCGAGCCCGATCGGTTCGCGAGCGTCCGTGACGCCGATGAGCAAGGTCCCGCCGGGGCCGTTGAGGAAGCCAGCCACCGTCTTCACGATGACCTCCTCCATCGTCTTGTCCTTGCGCTGCTCCTTCACATTCCAGCGCGCCGTCTGCTTGAACTCGACGGACCGCGTCTCGTCGGAGGCGAGGAGCTCGTCCGTCGAGCGGAACCACGTCTCACGGGTGCCGTACAGCTCCTCCATGAGCCGGGCGAACAGCGCCGGGTCGTTGCGCGCCTGCTCGAGGAGGTGGTCGTCGACGGCGTCGGGCGTCGGCAATGTCGCGACCGGAATGACGGCCGGGGGTGCCTCGACCGCTCCCGTGTACACGGATTGACCGCTGTCGAAGTAGCTGGCGTAGATGTGCTCGTAGACCCTGCGCACCTTGTCGCCGAAAAGCTCCGGCCCGTAGACCTCCGGCAGATCGGCGTCCAGGATCTCGCCGACCGCCACCTGCACTGCGGCGCGCGTGTGCTGCCGCTTGCGCCAGTCGAGTACCAACTTCTCCGTCACGTGGGCGAGCAATCGCTTCGCGGTCCCCTTCACCTGGACCCGTTCCGCCTCGGTCAGCTCCGGTTCGGGCTTGGTCAGGAGGTCGTAGATCGCGAGCTCGTCCTCGGATAAGTCCTCACGGACAGTGCGCTGTTCTTCGTCGGTCAGCTCGTCGTTGATGGCCTTGAGACGGCGAAGGAACTCCTCCAAGTTGTGGGTTCCCGCGTTGTACTCGTCGATGAGACGCCTGAAGCGCTCGGCGAGATCCAGCCGGGTGGGGTTCTTCCGGACAGCGGCGTCCAGTCGCTGCTCGAGATTGCGCTCGATCTGCTTGGCGGCGGTCCGCTTGCTGCCCGCGAAGCGCATGGCCAGCTGCTCGAAGTCGAGCTGATTGAGGTCGACGAGCGGACCCGCGTCGCCTCCGGAGCGGATGACGTACTCCTCGGCGCCGACCGATCGGTCGAGCAATTCGCTCACCGCGTCCATGACGTCGTCGATGTCGGGTGCTTCGGTGATCGACTCGAGCTTCGTCGCAAGGGAACGGATCACTGCTACTCGGTGAGTCGCCTGTTGGGCGGCTGGGTCGGGCAGGAGTGACTTGAAGATCGTGCGGAGCCGTCGGGCGAGGCTGACGTAGCGGCGGCGCGTGGCGTCGTCGACAAGGAGGGCTTCGACGGCGGCCTTCTGGAGGGCGATGAACTCGAACCCTTTGGCCGCCTCGAGATCAGCGAGTTCGATGTCGTAGGCGTCAAGGAACTCGACCAGCTCAGCGAGCGCGGACTCGAGGTCAGCGGCGAGAGCATCCTTGGACTCGATGGGCGTGTAGTCGCCGTCGCGCGAGGCGCCGTAGATCGCGAGGGCGGCTTCGAGGTTCCGGAACACGCCGACGTAGTCGACGATGAGGCCGCTGTCCTTCTCCGGGAACACCCGGTTGGCACGCGCGATGGTCTGCATCAGCGTGTGGTTGCGCATCGGCTTGTCGAGATAGATCGTCGAGCACGACGGGGCGTCGAAGCCGGTGAGCCACATGGCGCAGACGAAGACGAGCCGGAACGGATCGGCAGGATCCTTGAACTTCGAGTCGAGGTCCTCATCGTTGATGCGCTTGCGATGCTTGGCGATGTCGAGGCCGAGGTCCGCCATGTCGGCCACTTCGTTCTGGGACTGGGACACGACCACCGCCATGTCGGTGGTGCGCATGAACTCGATGCTCTCGACGAGCGGTGCGCGCTCGAGCTCGGGGGTCGTCTCCAGATCGGCCTCCA
>JADDQX010000112.1:3407-6974 GCA_016781115.1 Actinomycetota bacterium
TCGGCGTCGAACTCCTCGTTGACGAGCTGCAGCTCCGGGATGCGGTTCTCGTAGTAGAGGGGGACGGTGGCGCCGTCGATGATCGAGTCCCGGAAGTTGTAGACGGAGACGTACTCGCCGAAGACCTGGCGGGTCAGCTGCTCCTCGCCGGCGATGAGCGGCGTGCCGGTGAAGCCGAGGAACGAGGCGTTCGGTAGTGCCTGGCGCATGTTCCAGGCAAGCTGGTCGTACTGCGAGCGGTGCGCCTCGTCGGTGATGACGATGATGTCGTCGCGTTCGGACAGCACTGGCATGGCCGGCCTCGGGTGGTCGGAACTTGTGGATCAGCGTGAAGACGTAGCGGTGGTCCTGGCCAAGGAGCTCGCGGAGATGCTCGGACGTCTCAGCGTGGACGTTCTGGCCCGCGGTGAGGATGCCCGCGTCGGCGAAGTCCTCGTAGAGCTGGTCGTCGAGCTCCTTCCGGTCGGTGACCTCGACGAAGGTCCAGTTGCCGGGCAGCTTGCGCAGGACCTTCTGCGTGAACCACAGGTTGGAGAGGGACTTGCCGCTGCCCTGCGTGTGCCAAAACACCCCGAGCTGCGAGCTTCTCTCGGCCCGCGCCGCATGCAGCGCCTCGATGGCGTTGTCGACACCCAGGTACTGGTGGTTCTTCGCCACCGCCTTGACGAGCCCACCCGGCCGCTCGGTGAAGGCGATGAAGTTCTCCGCGATGTCAAGCAGCCGATAACGGTCGCACGTGCCACGCAGCGCCGTCTCGAGGCTAACGACCCCCACCTCGCCCTCGGAGTTGATCTTCTTCCACTCCGCGAAGTGATCCCAGGGCGCGTACGTCGAGCCGACCTTGGTGTGGGAACCGTTCGAGAGGACGACGAAGGCGTTGAACCAGAAGATCTGGCCGATGGTGTCCCGGTAGTCACGCAGGTTGTCGTCGTAGGCGTGCCGCATGTTCTTGTGCGACACCTTCAGCTCGACGAAAACGAGCGGAATGCCGTTGACGAACAGCACGATGTCGGCTCGCCGCCGATACATCTCGCCGGTCACCCAGAGCTGCGACACGGCGAGCCAATCGTTCGCCTCGACGTTGTCCCAGTGAACGAAGCGAACGGTGACGGTCGCCCGTCGGCCATCGACCTCGGCCTCGACCTTCGCCCCGTCGCGCAGTAGTCGGTACACCTCGCGGTTCGCCCGGACGCGGTCCATCGCCGAACGGCTCTCGGTGAGGACCTCGACCGCCGAATCGAGCGCCTCGTTGGGGACACCAGGGTTGATGCCGCGTAGAGCGAGACGAAGGCGGTGACCCAGCACGACCTCGGCCTGGGAGTCACGACCGAGCGTGCCTGCGGAACCGAGCACCTCATCAAAGCCAGAGGCGACGTCCCATCCGAGGTCGCGCAGCAGCCGCATCGCTGGCTGCTCTACGAGCGCGTCCTCGGTAAGGTCGCCAGCCATAGTCAGCCGACTGATTCCAACGTGAGGTCGCGCGCGGACACATGAAGCTCGCCGGACAAGAGCCGGGGCAGAATCAGCTCACGAAGCCGACGAAGCGTCGCGTTCTGCTGCAGCAGCGTCGTGAGTAGCGCACGCATCGGACCGATCGCCGCGACAAATGCATCCTGGACCCGACGGGGAGGAAGAAGCACGACCGGCTCTGTCATGACGGTCGCGCTCACGCTCTTTCTCGTCGCTCCTGTGCTGGCGCCGGTCACCCAACCCTGATAGGGATCATCGTTCAGCGTGAAGAAGAGGTAGTGGGGTGTGATGCGGTCGTCGGTAGCCACCAATCGGACGAGGTACGAAGCGAACACAGCATCAACTTCCGTCTCGCAGATGCTGACCTTCCCCGGATCAGCCATTCGGATCACGAAGACGTCGCCAACCGACACACGAAATCGCTCACGCTCATCATCCGAGATCGGGCAGTAGGGCACGGTAGACCAGTCGATGAACGTGGCCTTGTTCATATCCATGCCGCGCAGATACTTCGGTCCCACGGGGGCTGTGCGGGCGGACTCGGTGTACCCGTACTGCGTGGAAACGAGATCGGCGAGTCGGACACACTCCCAGCCCTTGGGTATTGAGCCCAACTCGGAGTCGACGAGCTCGATGCTGCCGTGGCCCGGGAACCGGAACTGCACGAACCAATCCCGGTAGGTCATCTGGGCTGACCGCTCCAGCAGTCCGACGCGGCGCCGGTTGTTATCGATCAGGTTCGTGATCGCGTCCAACATCGCGATCACACGATCCTGTTCGTCGAGCGGTGGGAACTCAACTGGCAACTGCTCCACCACGCCCGCGCTCAGGTTGGACATTGTTGCGCCCACGGAGTGGCCCTCAAGCCACCCAATCGCGGCGTCAGTAGCGAGGTAGTGGTAGAGGTAGCGAGCGCGGACACGGGGGCAGCCTCGAAGGCTGATGCGCATTGACCCGGTGCCGCACAGCCAGCCGGCTTCCGTGTCGCCGATCCACGCCCGCCTACCAATGTCCCCTCGACGCGCGAGGACGATGTCGCCGCTCGCGAGGACGTGCTGCTTCAGTCTCTTGACTGTCTCGCGGTCGACTCTCGCGATGGATGTGGTGTCGACCCGCCCGTCGATCATGTCCTTCGGCATGACGACCGGCGTCGCGTCGTCGTCGACGACGTAGTCGTGCTTGTGGAGCTGCGAGCCGAATGGCCCGGTTCGAACTGCGCCTCCGCAGCAAGCGACGAGCTCGCCAAGCGTCGCCACATCCATCGTCATGGACGCAGAATGCTGTCGATCGCGGCCTCGACGGTTTCGGCCAACTGCGACGTCTCTGCCGTCAAAGTCGAGAACTCCTCCTGCAGGCGCTCCATCTCGGCGACGAACTCGGCGTCATCGGTCGCTCCCGTGTGGACTCCGACGTATCGGCCTGGGTTCAGACTCCAACCTTGAGCCTCAATCTCGGTGAGCGAGGCGCCGGCGCACAGGCCTGCGACGTCCCTGTAGCGATTCTCGGGAAACCGTTCCACCAGCATCTCGTCGCTTCCCTGGACCAGCTCCGGCGCTTTGCCTCGCCAGAGCCGGACGATGTTTGCAAGGAACTCGATTTGCTCGGGGAGCCAGTCGCGGTGTGCCCGATCGATCTGCCGGAAGATGTTTCTCGCGTCGATGAAGAGCACCTCGTCGGAGTGGTCGTTGCCGCGCTTGCCCCGGTCCAAGAACCAGAGCGTCACGGGAAGCGTCACCGTGAGGAAGAAGTTCGTGCCGACGGAGACGATCGCATCCACGCAGCGATCCTCGACAAGTCGTCGCCGGATTTCCATCTCAGATCCGCGGGCGTCCGATGCGGAGTTGGCCATCACGAAGCCCGCTCGGCCGTTCTCGTTCAAGGCCGAGTAGAAGGCCTGGATCCAGAGGTAGTTGGCGTTGTCGGCCTTCGCGACGCCGAAGAGGAACCGCTTGTCGTCCTCGAGCTTCGCCTTGTCCACCTTGTTCACGTTGAACGGCGGGTTGGCCATGACGAAGTCGAACTTCCCGATCGAGTCGTGGAGATCCTCGTAGTAGGTGTTCGCCTCTCGGATGTCTCCCGCCAGACCATGCACGGCAA
>JADDQX010000113.1 GCA_016781115.1 Actinomycetota bacterium
CTTCTTGTCCAGGTAGATCCGCTCCGGCGCGATCCCGGCCCGGTGCAGCGCGTCAACCTGCCGGTCCAGGTCCTGCTTCGCGGTCGACACCCGCGCATACCCAAGATCCACCCGCTGACCGTACCGGAGGTCCTGCTCGTACGGGCCTTCCGGCACGAGGTTGTGGGACCGACCTGTGGGACGCCGCCACGAGCGCAACAGCACTCCGCGCGGGCGCTGCTCGAACTGTCCGTCCCACTACCAAGGAAGTGGGACGACGATCGTGGCTGCACCACGCCCCTCAGCGGGGAAGTGCGATCCGGACGGGTCTAGCGGACGAAATTTAAGTGCGCGGCCTCGGCTGACCTGGCGGAGCTCCCGTAGACGGTTCGGCTACTGGACTGGGACGGAGAGCAGACCAGCCGACTGCCCGAGGCGTCCCGGCAGCCGGTCGCTCAACGGGACGGCCGTCAGCCCGTTTCGATGGGTCAGCACCGGGATGGGTAGCCGGCGTTACCCTCGCGCCGTGAGCAGTCAGCGACCACGGACACGCCGGCCCCGCGTGGCTGCGCTGCTGTTGTCGCTCACGGCAGTTGCGGTCGCGCTTGCAGCGCTCGTGACCGGCTGGTTCCTCCTCGCGGTGCCGTTCACTGTCGTCGCGGCCTACGGAGCCTGGCTCGGACTTTCCGACGAGGAATTGTTCGACGCCTGGGGCACGGCCTCGGGTGACGACGCCGGACGCGGACCAACCGGCCTGTCGCTGTAGCGGAGGTAAGCCGCTACCGCCTGCGCGGCTGCTGGTGGTAGTAGACCGTCATCGTCAGGTCGTCCTCCGCCTCCGTGACGGCCGAGTGGAAGACGACGTCCTGCACGTCGACGTCACCAAGACCGTCGAGCGTGTCGGCGACTCGCCGAAGAAGGGCGGCTACATCGCCCTGACCGTCGCCGTCTCCATTGGATTGCGAGAAGTGCAGAACCGTCCACTGGCCTGAGTCCACAGAAGGAGGCTATGTGCCGCTCTCGACGGTCCAGCGACGAGCCGGCGCTACCGTCGAGCATGGGCATCGGTGACGCGCTACGCCGCCTGGACGACCGCGTCCTCGGAGGGCCGAAGCCAGCGACAGCGGAGACGCACCGGAACATCTTCTTCGTTGGTCTGGTCGGCACGCTGGCCGTTCTCACCGTTGTCATCGCGACGGGTGAGTGGATCGCCCTCGCAGCCGTTGGCGGCTTCGTCGCCTTCATGATCGGTGGCGGTGTCCGCTGGTTTCGGACTAGGGAGCGCAAGCAAAGGTAGGCGCCGCTACTCGCGCTCCGCGCCGAAGCTCCGCAGGGACTCGCGGAGGTAGGCGACATGCGCGTCGTGCGGGCGATCAGCCGGATCGCTCGTCGCGAACCCGTGGTCAGGTCCGTCGAGCTCCTCGTAGTCCGTGCCGCCTTCGACGGAACGGCGGACGGCGAACCGCCTCCCATCGACTTCGACGACGGCGAGCACGGATGTGCTGCGGCTCCTTCGGTCGATGCCAGGGACGGCAGCGGCAGCAGCGTCAATGCCCGCCCCGTTGTCCACAAGCCAGCCTCGCACGGGGAGCGACGACACGATCGCTGTCGCCCGGCCGGCCACATAGCGCTGCGAGAACCGCGCCATCTACCGCTGCAAGTCACACCACGCTCACGAGCCGTCACCGTCCTCGCGTCAGCGCCGCCGTGCCAGAAACGAGCGTTCGTGGGACGGTCGGCCCACGGGTCTGGAACACGGCAGGGTTAGCATCCGCGGATGGTGACCCAGGACACTGCTCGCGGCTCTAACTGGCACAAGTGGGACCTACATGTGCACACACCCGCTTCACTGGTTCAGCGCTACAACAGCAGCGACGATCCCTGGTCCCAGTTCCTCGACGAACTAGAAGCGTTGCCAGCCGAGTTCGCGGTGCTGGGCATCAACGACTACTGGTTCCTCGACGGCTACCGCCGAGTCTTGGAGGAGAGGGCGAAGGGCCGACTGGCTAACATAAAGACCGTCTTCCCCGTCGTAGAACTACGCCTGGACCAGTTCGGCGGGTCTGGCACCAAGCTAAGCCGAGCCAACTTGCACGTGATATTCGATCCCAACCTCACCCCTGAGGTCATTCAGGGCCAGTTCTTGAACGCGATGTCGGCGAAGTTCCGCCTAAGCGATACGGGTCATGAATGGTCGGGCGTGGTGGACCGGGACTCGCTTGAGGAGCTTGGCCGCACGATCAAGAAGGCAGTCCCCGAGAATCAGTTGCACAAGTACAAGAGCGACCTCATCGAGGGCTTCAACAACCTGGTTGTAGACCTCGACGACGTGGAGGAGGTCCTGAACCGACCGTACTTTCGCAACAAGGCACTGCTAGCACTGGGCAAGACCGAGTGGGCGGACATCAACTGGCAGGACGGCTCGATCGCCAGCAAGAAGCATCTGATCAATAGCGTCAGGCTCCTCTTTACCGCCTTTGAGGACGCGAGTCTCTGGTGCACTCAGCGCAAGAGTTTGCGAGACCAGGGAGTTCCTTCCTATCTCGTGGATTGCAGCGACGCCCACACCTGGGCTGCTAACACGCAGGACAAGGACCGGATTGGGAACTGCTCGACTTGGCTTCGGGCCTCCCCAACCTTCGCCGGCCTACTGCATGCGCTCTCGGAGTTCGACCACCGTGTGTACGTCGGTCCGGAGCCGGAGGCGGTAGCCCGACGTCGGAGAGCGCCAGACAAGATTATCGAGAGGGTGCAGGTTCACCCCGTGGAGGACGCTTCAGAGCGGCTCTTTGATTACTATCTGCCCCTCAACCAGGGACTGGTCGCGATCATTGGCAACAAGGGCCAAGGGAAGTCAGCGCTACTGGACTGCATCGCGCGGGGTGGCAACTCGGGCCGAGATGCGGAGTTCGGTTTCCTGAATGAGACGCGGTTCCTGAGCCCGAGGAACCGAACTCGTCAGGACTACCAGGCGCGCGTCTCCTGGGCGGATACGTCGAGCCGAATGGTCGGTCTGCACGAGGGACACGACCGGAAGAGCCTTGAACGTGTGGAGTACCTACCGCAGCGGCTCATCGAACGGATCTGCGCGAGTGATCCGACTTCTGAACAGCGCGGGTCCTTCGAAGAAGAGCTGACGCGCGTGTTGTTCCACCACATACCGAAGGCGGAGCGGCAAGGCGCAACTAACCTAGCCGAGTTGTTGACGTTGAAGACCAGCGCGGTCGACCAGGAGTTCGTTGATCTTCGCCGCCGACTACGGCAGCAGAGTGGCGAGTATGTCAGGATCGAAGCGTCGGCGAAAGACCTGGTAGTAGGCGAACTCAAGGCACAGGCCGACGACCTGGCCAACGCGGGCAGGTTGGCGGAGATCGACCTCCTGCGCGCTGAGAACGAGTTGCAAGAGCTGGATCGCACCAGTACCGACAGCGAGCAGCTGCAGGCAGATAGGGCTCGCTTGGATCAGCTGTCGCTGCGCCGGGGTCAGTTGGTCAGTGTCAGCGCGGGCGCCACACAAGACGCAGCAGCCCGCGCACGAGTTCTGTCAGAGACCTCGTCGCTGGTAGTTGAGCTCGAGGGCATGCAAGCGCGCGTGCGCGACATCACGTCGTCCCTGCGCTCGAAACTCGGCGCAGCGGCTGGCGAGCCGCTCGCTGAACTAGTCGTCGATCACGCGGGCATCAGCCGGCTCAGCGCGATCATCGAACAGCAGCGCATTGTTGACTTGCAGACAATCAAGGCAGCCGACCAAGAAGATAAGGAGTTGGCAGCCGAGCAGACCGCGATCGAGGCACGCCTTGGGCAGTCGGACTCGCAAAGGGCCGCGGTTCGGCGGCGCCTGGAGCAGATCAAGAGCCGGATTCGCGCGATCAACGGATCGAGCGACGAGCCGGGGACCCTGGCATACATCAACGAGCAGCTGAAGCATGCCGAGGAACTTCCTAAGCGACTGGACGAGGCGAAGTCCGCGATCCTGCAGGGAGTTCGGGACGCTCACCGTCTCCACAAGAAGCGCCTCGAGACCGTGATCGGGCTCTACGCACCTGCGGCAACGTTCGTAGGTACAAGCGACCTCGCAAAGGCTGCTGGCGTTGAGTTCGTCGCTCAACTCCTCCCAGCTCCCACCTGGTCCCGTTTTAGCAACGAACTCGACGGCCGTAAGAGCGCGGACCTAGTGGTGTACCTGGAGACCGTCCTAGCAGGAATCGCACTTGACAACGAAGACGAGGTCGCCGACGCAATAGAGTGCATATTGGATCGGCTGGTCAGGCAGCGGGGGGCCACTGACGGCATAGCGCGAGCGATGACTGAAGCGTTCCGCATGAATGTAGATGCGATCAGCTACCTACTGGACCTGGCCAGTCTCGCGTGGTTGCGGGATCAGTTCAGTCTGACGGGAGCGAACGGCTCGCCGCTCGACCAACTGTCGCCTGGTGAGCGCGGTCTGATCCTGCTGCTGTTCTACTTGGTGGTCGATCGGGAAGATATCCCGCTGCTCCTTGACCAGCCCGAGGAAAACCTCGACAACGAAGCTGTTCGCAGGGTCCTCGTCCCAGCCCTACGGGATGCAAGGGAGCGGCGACAGGTAATCATGGTCACTCACAATGCCAACTTGGCAGTCGTCGGTGACGCTGACCAAATAGTCCATTGCGAGTTCGAGGGAGGATCCTTCAAGGTCGAGGCTGGCTCTCTGGCGGAAGCCGCGACCGGGCAATACAGCCTGAACGTTCTTGAGGGCGCCCGCCCCGCCTTCGAGAATCGACGTGGCAAGTACGACTCTCTTGTGCCCAGCGGCCTGTAGCCGAACTGCGCCACCAGTCGATCGAGCGGTTTAATGCGGGCGTCCGCCGTGCCGTTGACGTCGACGTCGACGGCCGTCAGAAAGATGTTGAAGTGTAGGTCACCGCGGCTGTGGACGATGTGCCCGGATGGTTAGCCCGATGTCCAAGGGGGGGTGAAGTCTACTGGGCGAGCTTTCGCAGGGCCGCCCAGTCCTCTTTTGCCTCGCGGAGATCGGTCTCGCTGACCAGCAGGTACGACCAGCGGGGGGACCCTACCGATAGCCCGTCGTTCGCGTATGCCGCCCACCGCTGGGCCGCATCACGTTTAGCACGCACCTCGCTGCTGTTCAGGTCCCGGTCCGCCTTGACCTCGACGAGCAGGTGCTCGCCGCTGCTTTCAACAATGACGAAGTCGGGTTCATAGCGGTTGCCACCCTCGGTCCACACGATCGGGAGGTCCCCCTGGTGGAGTCGCACCCAGACGTCCACGAGGTCGCTGTTGTCGGCGACGAGCGCGAGGTCGCGCTCGGTGGAGCTGTCGAACCAGGCGAGTGCGTACATGCCGCGCGTCCACCCGTCGAACGCCTGGCCGCGCACCGGCAGCGCTCTAGGGTCGGGGTTGATGACGCGAGTGTTGGTTCGGACCCGGTCTAGCGACACGAGGTCGACGACAGGGTCCAGGTCGGGTCGGCTTACGTGCTTGCGGTACTCGGCCATGACGATCTGCCCGAGGCGAGCGCCGGCCCGCTCCAGGTACGCGGCCAGCAGTTCGTCGGCGCCGCCGTTGAGGCCGTCCATGAAAGCGGCAACGATCCGCTCGGCGGCGCGGGTCTGCGTCCCGTCGTCGGCTCGGGCGGCGAGCACCGGCAGTGCGAGCAGCGTGTCTCGTAGCTGGCCGCGTAACTCGCTCGCTGGGATCAGCGAGCCTTGTGCCCTGACCGTGTCGGCTGCAGTGCTTGTGACGGGTCGCACGGTCTTCGTGCCGGTTGCGGGGTCCAGGACTACTCGGGCGCCGAGGAGCACGCGGCGCAACTCTGTCTGTGGATCGGCTCGCAGTCGGCGGCCAAGGGCCCGGAATGGCTCGTCGTCGTGCACGTCGCTGAGGCGGAACACGACAGGCCGCGGGACCACGCGTACTCGTGGAACGCGGATCACCCGCCGCGGCGCCAGCGTCGGTGCGGCCAGTGCTTCCTCAGCCTCGCCGGCGGCAAGCCGGTCGTCGGAGGAGGTCAGGGAGGGTGCTGGTGCGGGTGGAGGACCGTCGCCAGTGCGTGGCGCACCTTCGAGGCCCGATCCGCCCAAGGCGGCAGGGTTGTCCGCCGTCGACTTGTCTGCCAGCCCGGTGGTGATCTCCTCGGTCTCACGCACGACCACGGGCTCGCCGGCAGCGTTCGCGCGTAAGAAGGATCGGGTGACGTAGTCCACGAACTGCTCCGCGAGCACGCCGCGCTTGGCAAGCAGGTCCTCGTATCGCTCGTGCGCAAGCACCTCCAAGGTATCGAGCATCTCGACTCCTTGGTAGCTCCCCCACGGCAGCCGGAGCCCGCGGCCGAGGACCTGCTCAGTCAGGATGACGCTGACCGACGGCTGCGCGCTGAGCAGGACGTAGACGTTCTTGACGTCCCAGCCTTCCTTGAGCATGGCCACGCTGACCACGATGCGGATCGGGCTGTCCGCGTCCTCGACGGCGGCCAGGCGCGCCAGCGCGGCCGGCTCGTCGGCCTCCTTTGCGTTCGAGTGCACCACCAAGACGGCGTCCCGGTGCCGGCCCTCCCGGAAGCTGTCGCTGCGGACCGTGTCTGCGATCTGGTCGGCTTCCTCGGTGTTGCGGGCGACCACGAGCATGATCGGGTTGATCGCCGGCAGTCCTCGGCGACGACTCCAGTCCTGCGCGATGGCTCGCTTGTGATCTAGCAGGACGAGCCCGTCGAGCAGCTTCGTGGCCAGGTCGTGCTTGTCGTCCTTGCGCCCGACGATGACCGGCGTCTTGACGTAGCGCTCGGCGATGGCAGCGGCCAGCGGGTAGCGGTAGATGATCTGGTCACTGGGCGTCTTCTTGTGCGGGGTCGCGGTCAGCCCTACCAGCGCCCAGGGGTTGAGGTCGCGCACCGCCTCGCTGAAGCGGGGGCCGTAGTACAGGTGGTGCTCGTCGGCGAAGACCACCAGGGGGCTGGCGTCCTGCAGCCGCCTGTAGAAGCCAGCTCCCAGGCCTTCCTGGAACCGGTGGGTGCGTCGTCCCTGCACGGTGTCCGGGCGTACGAGCGACTGCACGCTGAAGGCGTAGACCTTGACGGTGTCCGGGTCGTCCATGGCGCGGGCGGTGGC
>JADDQX010000114.1:0-4336 GCA_016781115.1 Actinomycetota bacterium
CCCGCGATGATGTCGTCGGCCTCGTGTCCGGGCAACTCGTATATCGGGATGTGCATGACCTTCAGCACCTCTCTTATGAGAGGGACCTGCGACGAGAACGTATCGGGCGCTTGACCGCGGTTGCTCTTGTAGTCGGAGTACTCCGCGGTTCGCTCCAGCGGCGCGCCCATGTCGAGGCAGCAGGCGATGTAGTCCGGCCTCTGTTCCTGCAACAGCTTGATCAACATCGCCGTGAAGCCGTAGACCGCGTTCGTATGGGTTCCGTCGGTGGTGGCGAGGTCCTCGGGCAGCGCGTAGAAGGCGCGGAACGCCAGCGAATAACCGTCGAGGAGAAGGAGCTTCGGCCGCTTCCGGGCCTTGGAGGGGGCCATCGAGCAGACACTACAATCCGCTCCATGGCCGGCCCCTCTCCCGATCTACGCGATCTGAACCCGGCGTCGAAGGAGTACCTGGAGGCCGTCTACGAGCTCAAGGAAGAGGGTCGGCGCGTGCTGCAAGCTCGCATCGGCGAGCGACTCGGGCTCGCTCCGGCAACGGTCTCCGAGGGCGTCAAGCGTCTCGTGGCCGAGGGTTACGTGACGGTGGAAGGCGCCCGCGACATCGCCCTCACGGAGCAAGGACTGGAGATAGCCGAAGCCCTCGTGCGGCGTCACCGCCTCGCGGAGCGCATGCTCGTGGACATCCTCGGGATCCAGTGGCACCTGTGTCACGAGCAGGCGGAGGACTGGGAGAAGGTCATGACGCCCGAGGTGGAAGAGGCGATCCTGGCGAAGCTAGACGGCGAGCCCACCTGCCCGCACGGGAACCCGATCCCCGGAACGACCGGGAGCATCTCGTGGGCCGACCTGAAGTCGGTTGCCGCCATGGAGGCCGGCGAGGGCGGGCGCCTTACGCGGCTGCTCGAGGACGTCGAGCTGGACCACGACGTATTGAAGTTCCTAGAGGAGCACAGCCTCATCCCGGGCAATGACCTCTCAGTGGTGGAGGTCGCACCCGACGGGACGCGGACGCTCGAGGTGAACGGCGAGCGCGTCTCGCTGGGACGGCAACTGGGCGACAACCTGTGGGTGGTGCCGGCCTAGCCTGCGCGACCCGGCGGGATCACTCGTGTGGGGTGCGGGACGCGAGATCCTTGTCCAGGAAGAAGAGGCCGTCGCCGCTTCCGCCGATCCGCCGCAGGTCGTCGACGATCTGGCCGACGGTCTTCTCCTCTTCGACCTGCTCGGTCGCGAACCAGTCGAGCCAGGCCTGCGACGCGAAATCCTTCTCCTTCGCGACTAGGTCGTAGAGCTCGTTGATCGACCGGGTCACGCTGCGCTCGTGCTCTAGAGCGGTCTCGAAGACGGCCAGCGGACTCCCGTAGCTCGTCGGCGGCGCATCCAGTTGCTTCAGCTCGACCCGAGAGCCGCGGTCGATGATGAAGTTGTAGAACCTGAAGGCATGCTGCTGCTCCTCGTCGAACTGGCGGCGCAGCCAGGCGGCGAACCCCGGAAGGCTCTGGTCCTCGCAGTACGCGCTCATCCCGAGATAGACGTAAGCGGATTGCAGCTCCTTCTGGAGCTGATCGTTCATCGCGGCTTCAACCTTCTTCGTAAGCATCGATGTCCTCCTTGTTCGTCGTGCGCCGAGGCTAGCGCGATAGGTGTCGCGACGCCTCTAAGGAGGGCCGAACGTTCCCCGTTCGGCTGCCGAAGACACCTTCGGGTCAGCGCGGGCGGCCGGAGTTATCGGCCGCAGCCAAGACCGGACGGCCGTCGCGGAAGAAGTGCACTCCTCCCACCACCGCGGTCGTGACGGGAGAGCCGATCGTGAGATCCGGTCTCGGCCCCAACAGACGCACCTCCAGCCTCGTCCCGTCCGGCAACAGCGCGCGGACCAGCTGATCGTGGCCGTAGAACTCGGCGTCCACGATGCGACCGGGGCCCTGTTCGTTATGCGTCAATCGAACGGACTCGGGCCGAACCATCACCTCGACCGGACCGTCGCTCAATGCGGGCGCGGGCATGTCCCCGACGGGCGTGAAAGCCACGCGGTCCCGCACGATGCCCCTGAAGAAGTTGGCCTCGCCGACCAGACCTGCGACCGTTGAATCGGCAGGCATCCCGTAGACCTCGTGCGGCGCGCCCACCTGCACGACGCGGCCGCCGACCATCACCGCCAGCTCGTCGGCCATCGACAACGCCTCCTCCTGGTCGTGCGTGACGAAGATCGCGGTGGCTCCGGCTTCGCGGAGTACCTGACGAACGTCGGCCCTCACCGCGGCGCGCAGCGTCGCGTCCAGGTTCGAGAAAGGCTCGTCCAACAGGATCACCTCCGGCGACGGAGCCAGCGCGCGCGCGAGCGCGACCCGCTGTTGCTGACCGCCGGACAGCTCGTGTGGCAGGCGCCGCTCGAGGCCCTGAAGGTCGACCAGGCGCAGCACCTCTCGAACCCGATCCGCTTCATCACGACCGATCCCGAAGGCGACGTTGTGCCATACGTCCAGGTGCGGGAACAGCGCCCAGTCCTGGAAGACCATGCCGATGCTGCGCTTCTCGGGTGGGACCCAGGACCCGCTCCCCGCGACGTGCTTGCTTCCCACCCAGACATCGCCCGTCGCGGGCTTCTCGAACCCCGCGATCACTCGGAGCGCCGTCGTCTTCCCGCAACCGCTCGGGCCCAGCAACGCCAGCAAAGTCCCGCGTCGCAAGCTCAGGTCGAAGCCGCCGAGAGCCACGGTCAACCCGAAGCGCTTGTGTACGCCGGAGCAGCGGAGTGCGAGCTCGTGCATCGTCATTCCGGCCTTACATCCATTCGATCTACCTCAACCTTCCGCGCCAGAACGTAGAGCGGCACGCAACAGATCAGCATCAGCATCAGTGCGGGCGCCGCGGCCTTGGAATACAGGCCGACCGACGCCTCCGTCCACACGCGCGTCGCCAGTGTGTCGAAGCCGGTCGGGCGCAGCAACAGGGTAGCCGGAAGCTCCTTCATGGCGGTCAGGAACACCAGCGCCAAACCCGCCGCCGCTCCGCGCGAGATCAGCGGCGCGGTCACGCGCGCGAACACCTGGAGCCGCGTCCCACCGAGCGCCCGGCCCGCCTCCTCCACCCGCGGCCCGACCTGCAGCAACGCTCCCCGCAGAGGCTCGGTCATCTGCGGAAGGAACAGGACCAGGTAGGCGACGACCACGAGCGGAAGACTCTGGTAGAGCCCGGGCGTGAAGTTGGCCGCGAAGAAGACGAACGCGAGCGCCACCACCAGGCCGGGCAGCGCGTAGCCGCTATAAGACAGCCCCTCGGCCGCGGCGGAGAGCCGCCCCGAGTGCCGCGCCGACAACAGCGCCACGGGGATCCCCGCTACCAACGCGGCCACTGCTCCACCGGCAGCGCCGGCGATCGATCCCAACGCCGGACCCCACGGGACAACGGCGGCGCCTCCGGCCGCGATCCCTCTGAGCAACCACACCACGATCACCGACACCGGCCCGATGAAAGCGATAAGGGTGACGGCCGCGCAGAGTGCGACCGCGGCCCACTTCCATCTCTGCAGCTGGACGGCGGGGACCGGACGGACCGCGCCCGCACCGCTGCGGTGATAGCGGGCTCTGCCGCGCGCACGGCGCTCGAAGACCAACACCACCACCGCGATCGAGATCAGCATCAACGACAGGATCGCCGCGGGCGTCCTGTCGAAAGCTCCCTTGTACTGGAGGTAGATCGCCTGCGTGAAGACGTTGAAGCGCATCAGAGACACCGCGCCGAAGTCATGCAGCGTGTAGAGGGCGACCAAGAGGCTCCCCGCCGCGATCGACGGCCTGAGCATCGGCAGAGTCACGGTCCGGAACGTGCGCCAGCGGGACCTCCCCAGGCTGCGCGCCGCCTCCTCCAGAGACGGGTCGAGGCCGCGCAACGCTGCGGCGACGAGCAGGAAGACGTACGGGTAGGTGAACAGGGTCAGGCTTACGAAGGCGCCGGGGAACCCGGAGATGCCGGGTAGCTCCGTGATGCCGAACCAGCGCTCCAGCGCGTTCTGAAGCGCGCCGCCGCGCCCGAACGCAGCCAGCAACGCGAAAGCACCCACGTAGCTCGGGATGACGAGAGGCAGCGACAACAACACGCTCCAGACACGCCGGCCGGGAAGGTCGCTGCGAACCGTCAGCCACGCGAGCGGCACCCCGATCGCGGTGGCGGCGATGGTCACCGCGCCTGCCAGCGCGGTGCTGCGGGCCGCCAGCTCGACCGTTCTCTGCCTCCAGATCAACTCCCAGCTCCCGGCGTCCGCACCGAGCGAGCGGACTACCAGGTACACGACCGGCAGAAGCATCAGTGCGCAGACCAGGAGCGCGCAGACCAAG
>JADDQX010000114.1:4351-4431 GCA_016781115.1 Actinomycetota bacterium
GGGGCTCCCGAGCTCCACGTGAATCGCGCGCCCGCGAGGCGAGCCGTCTGCGCCACCTGCTAAGGAGCCGCCGTCACAGG
>JADDQX010000114.1:4596-7185 GCA_016781115.1 Actinomycetota bacterium
GTGGGAGGAAAACCGATGCGCCCGCGCCAGGAAGAATCGGTGAAGTCGGCGATCGAGGGCGGCATGTCATCGTCCGACAGCACGTCGGTGTTGTAGACCGCAACCCGGGCTCGCCCCGACATCCCGACCCAGCGCCCCTCGGGGGAACGGAAACGTTTGTCCACCCGTCTCAGCACCTCGCGGTCGAGCTCCGCCAGCAGGCCGGCTTCGGCGACCGCGCCCAGCGAACCCGCGTCCTGCGCCACGAACACGTCGGCGGGCGAGGACTCGCCCTCTTCCAGGATCGTCGCCGCGAGCTCCGCGGAATCGCCATAACGAACCTCTAGCTCGACCCCGGTCTCCTCGGTGAAGCGGCCGAACAGGGGCCCCATGAAGGCCTCGTCCCGGCCCGAGTAGACGGTGAGCACATCCCGATCGCTAGCCGGGGCGGCGCCCGTCTCTCCGCCGCACGCCGTCGCCACCAACAGGGCTACCGCCACCGGTGCTAGGAACCGCAGCCGCACGGGTCTTTCTCCTTTCCTCAGAATCTTCGGTTGGCCGAACATTAGCACTTCGGCCGGCCGAGTTAGGAGAGCCTAACCAGCGGTCGTTGCCTGGCGCGGGCGGCGCCGGTAAGCTGGTTCGGACTTCCCCATGGAGAGCAACGGCGCTCGCTCCGGCGGCGCCTTTTTTCATGCCTCCGGCCGGTTGAAAGGTCCTCCCATGTCTCCCGATCGACAGCTGCGCTGGGAACGCGACGCGTGCGGGATCGGCTTCGTCGCCGACCGAAGCGCCCGCTCATCGCGTGCGATCGTCGACGCCGGGCTAGAGGCGTTGTGCCGCGTGAAGCACCGCGGAGCGCTGGCTTCGGACGAGAGAACCGGCGACGGCGCCGGGGTCCTCCTGCCGCTCCCCCATCAACTGTTGGGCATCGACGAGCGCTCCGGCGTCGCGATGGTGTTCGTCGATCCTCGAAGGGAGCGCCGCGCCCGTGAAGTGATCGAAACGGCGTGCGGGCTGGAGGGGCTGCGCGTAGAGCGCTGGCGGGAGGTGCCGGCCGACGCCGGCGCCCTGGGAGCCGCGGCGGCTCGTTCCAAGCCCGGCGTGATCCAGGCGATCGTGACGCGCCCGGTGGGGACCGACGTCGACGAAGGCGAACGGCGCGCCTTCAGGGCGCGCCGCAGGATCGAGCAGCGGGTGCTGGCGGAGGGGCTGCACGCGTACGTCGTCTCCTTCTCGTTCCGCACGATCACCTACAAGGCTCTGTGCGCGGCGGACCGTCTCGCCGAGTTCTACACGGACCTGGCAGACGAGCGCTGCGAAGCCTGGTTCGCGATCTTCCACCAGCGCTTCGCCACGAACACCGCGCCGACGTGGGAGCGGGCTCAGCCGTTCCGCTTCGTTGCCCACAACGGCGAGATCAACACCATCAGAGGCAACGTCGCCTGGATGAAAGCTCGCGCGGGAAGGCTCGGCGCCAGCGACGTGGCGCCCGAAGAGCTCCTGCGACCGGTGGTCGACGACCGCGGCTCCGACTCCGCAATCTTGGATGAGGCCCTGGAGCTGTTGACGCGGGGGGGCCGCGGGATAACGCACGCGATGTCGATGTTGGTCGCGTCGCCGTGGGAAGACGCGGCCGGAGCGAACCAGGAGGTCGCCGACTTCTTCCACTACCACTCCTGTCTGCTCGAGCCGTGGGACGGTCCCGCGGGGCTGGTCTTCACGGACGGCCGGCGCGTGGGTGCGGCGCTGGACCGCAACGGCCTCCGTCCGTTGCGGATCTCGATCTGCGACGACGGCCTTGTCGCGTGCGCATCGGAGGCTGGAGCCGTTCCGACACGAGGCCACGGACGGGTGTTCCGAACGAAGCTCGGGCCCGGCGAGACCTTCCTGCTCGACCCGGACGAGGGTGGGATCCAGTGCGATCCGGAGATCAAGACGCGCCTCGCCCGTCGCCGTCCCTACGGCGACTGGTTGCGCGAGCACCTGACGACGGCGTCCTCGGGAACGCCGGTCGCAGCGGAGGCTGATGACGTGACCGCACGCCAGGTCGCGGCGGGAGTGACCAAGGAAGAGGTCACGGTCGTGTTGCGCCCGATGGCGACCGACGCCCAGGAGCCGACCTCCTCGATGGGAGACGACACGCCGCAGCCACCGCTGGCCACCTTCGCCCGTCCCGTGTTCGCATTCCTCAAACAGCGGTTCGCGCAGGTGACCAACCCGCCGATCGACCACCTGCGGGAACGCCACGTGATTTCGATCTCCACCCGACTGGGTCCCCGCGACCACCTGCTGCACGAAAGGCCCGAGGCGGCGGCGCTGCGGGAGTACGAGAGCTTCCTCCTCTTCCCGGACGCGGTTGCCGGTCTGCTGGCGGACGGCGGCGTCGCCCTCGATACGACCTGGGCAGCATCGGCGGGAGCCGGAGGCCTCGCGCCCGCTCTCGTACAGCTGACGGAGGCGGCGAAGGAGGCTGCATCCGGTGGAGCGCGTCATCTCGTGCTGTCGGACGAAGCGGTGGGCAAAGAGCGTGTCGCGATCCCGATCGCGCTCGCAGCAGGCGCGGTCCACCACGCGCTCGTTGCCGCCGGCATGCGAACGCGAGTGAGC
>JADDQX010000026.1:0-713 GCA_016781115.1 Actinomycetota bacterium
GATGACGACCGAATCCGACCCGCGGATCGCGCGGATCATCCCTTGGAACGATTCGTAGAGGACGGAGGCGATCCGGTCGACGTCCATCTGGCTCCAGCGTTCAAGCTCCTCGAGATCGCCGCCCGCGCAGAAAGCACCTTCCGACCCGGTAAGGATCGTCACCCGGGCGCTTGCGGCTTCTCGGATCGCGTCCGCGAGAGCGGCCGCGGTGGTGGAATCCAGGGCGTTGCGCTTCTCGGGACGAGCGATCGTGACGGTGGCTATGTCTGCATCGCGCGATAGCGTGACTTTTTCCCGATCGGTCATCGAGTCACTCTAGACGGGAGCCCAGATTGAGCTCGTTCTCGGATGCAACCGCGGTCTATCGCAAAGAAGACGGATCCTACGAAGCGACGGTCGACGGAAAGTGGTGGGTGTTTAGAGGCCCCCACGGCGGTTACCTCACCGCGCTGATCCTGCGCGCGCTGGCCGAGAAGGTGGCCGACCCCGAGCGCGCTCCCCGCTCCTTCACCACGCACTTCGTCTCACCGCCGCAAGAGGGGCCCATCGAGATCGTGCCGACCATCGAGAGAAGCGGTCGCTCGATCACGTACGCCTCGACGCGGCTCATACAGAACGGGCGGACCATGGCCACCTCGCTGGCTGCGTTCTCCACCCCGTGGACCGGAGGGATGTCCTACGACTACGCCGCGCCGCCCGCGGTCCCACCTCCG
>JADDQX010000026.1:726-2014 GCA_016781115.1 Actinomycetota bacterium
CGGTGCCGCCCTCCAGTCCGCTGCTGCCGACCTTCGTCCAGAACTTCGACATGCGCTGGGGCATCGGCCCGATGCCTTACTCCGGCGCCGACGAGGCCACGGTCGGCGGCTGGTTGCGCTTCGCCGATGCCGAAGTCGTAGACGCCCCGGCGGCGGCATGCCTGCTCGATGTATGGGCGCCGGCTATCTTGCCCCGCGCGACGGAGCCCCTGGTAGCTCCGACGATCGACATCACGATGCACTTCCGGAGCCCGCTGCCACTGCCCGGGGCGGGCGCCGACGACTTCTATCTCTTCAGGCTGACCTCGCGGCTCGGCCGCGACGGCTTCTTCGAAGAAGACGGTGATCTCTGGACGGCGGAGGGAACGTTGATCGCGCAGTGCCGCCAGCTCGCGATAGCGCTGCCGGTGCGGTAACTCGCGATCGCGTCCGGGCGCGACGGAGGCCGCCCGGGAAGGCGGCCTCCGAGAAGATCGCCAAGCCCTACGCGTTCTTCGGCAGCATCCGGGTCATCTTGGTCCCACAGACGGGGCACTGCCCCTGCGCGGCCTTCGAGCCGTTCGCCAGCTCCTTGACCTCACCCTCGAAATCACGCTTCTCCCGGCACTTCACGCAGTAGCCGTTGTAACTGTCGGCCACGGTTCACGCTCCTTTCTGAACGAGCTGCAGGCGTGCTCTCGTCTCTGGGCCTATCGTGCCACCTCCGCTGGAGGCCGTCCGGATTTTCCACTACGGAGCGTGGTCAGAAGGGGGCGCTGCAGCCTCGCGCTGCCCACGCGCCGTGTTTTCTTGTGCCGCGTCCCCTTCCGCACCCGTCTCGGGCAGCGCCGCCTCCCCCTCGGAAGGAGCGGGCGCGAAACGGGGAGGAGCACCCCGGTACCGCGCCAGCAGCGCGAGGCAGGTGAGCCCCACGGCGATGGTCATCAACTGGCTCCCGGTGAGCCCGAAGTAGCGGCGGTCCACCCTCAGGAAGTCGGTAACGACCCTCATCGCGGAGTACCAGATCGTGAAGACGAGGATCATGAAGCCGGTCCTGTGCGCCCTGCGGCCGAGCCACAACAACACGCCCAGCAAAAGCAACGTCGAGAAGAAGTCGTAGATGGCGGTCTGGTGCAACTTCAGGTCGAAGCACCCGAGCGACGGAGGCGTGCCACGTTCCAACGCCGCTAGATACGTCTCGGCCGGCGTGGGGGGCTCGCCTCCCACCTCGCCGAGGCAGCGCCAGCCCAGAGCGAAGTCGGTGGGCTTGCCGAGGTGGTCGCCGATGATCAGGTCGCCGATGCGCCCG
>JADDQX010000026.1:2171-21235 GCA_016781115.1 Actinomycetota bacterium
GAGTTCAGCAGGTTCAAGAAGTACTGGGCCTGGTCCTTGCGGATCCGGGTGACGTTCGGGTTCAGGCCCTCTTCCCAGGAGCGGTAGCAGGCGCGGCCTGCGGCCTCGATCAGCAGCTGGCCGTCGTTCATCTCTTCGCCCTCGGCCGTCCTCATCTGGAGCCACGACTCTCCTCCTACGGCCTTCAGGAACCGTTCCAGAGCGGCCAGATCCAGAGAGGGGCGAGCGATGAGCTCGACCTGGGGCTGCGTTTCCCTCACGTCACGGAGTCCCTTCGATAGTCACTGCGGGAGGCTGCTTAACGTATCCGGTCCATCCGACCAGAGCCCGGTTCTCACAGATAACCCGGCATCGTCGGGGCCGGAAGGTCTTCCTCGGGCGCATCGACGTAGAGGCGGCCCCCGAAGCGAGATTTGATCTCGTCATCGAAACGATCGGCCGTCTGGGCGACCGCGGCTACGGTGACCTCGAGCTCTCCTGGGGTCATGTGGTCCCCGAGCAGATTGTGGTTGAACCAGATCGCGCCCTCGCCGGCGTCCAGGGCGAACGCACCGAGGACGAACTCGAGGTTCTTCTGAAGCAGGTACGACGTGAGCTCCGCCGTCACCGGAACGCCCACGTTGGTGATGGCGAAGACCCGCGCCACCGTCGTCTCGTCCTCCAGCCAGGTCGGGACAATGAAGATCCGAGCCGATTCGAGGCCGAACACATAGCTCCCGTGCTCGTCGACCGCGTATCCGTCCGCGATCTCGGCGAGCTTCCCCTCTATGGTTTCTCGGAGTGTCGCTACGGAAGCGGGCTCACCCACGGGCCGCGGCTTGAGGTTCTTTTCCTCTCCCGCTGCGTCTACCCCCTCGTCTGGTGCCATGGCGCGGCAGTATAAGGAGGTGGTGGAACGCGGCCTAGCGCTGAAATGAAGGCGCCGAGAGGCACGGAGCTCTCCTGCAAAGGGTGGCCTCAGGAGGCCGCGCTCCGGATGTTGATGAACAACCTCGATCCGGAAGTCGCCGAACGCCCCGACGAGCTCATCGTGTACGGCGGCTCCGGCAAAGCCGCACGCAACCCCGAGGCCCTCGCCGCGATCATCGAGACGCTCCGCGGGCTGGACGGTGACGAGACGCTCCTGATCCAGTCGGGCAAACCGGTCGGCGTGTTCCGCACACACGAGCGCGCTCCGCGCGTCCTGATCTCGAACGCGATGTTGGTCCCCGAGTGGGCGAACTGGGACGAGTTCCATCGCCTGGAGGCGCTGGGGCTGACGATGTACGGCCAGATGACGGCGGGCTCGTGGATCTACATCGGGACGCAGGGCATCCTGCAAGGGACGTACGAGACGTTGGCCGAGCTGGCGGCGCGCTCGTTCGGCGGCTCGCTGAAGGGAAGGATCGTCCTCACCGCGGGACTGGGCGGCATGGGAGGCGCCCAGCCGCTCGCGGTCACGATGAACGGTGGCGTCGCCCTCTGCATCGAGGCCGACCGCAGCCGGATCGAGCGCCGCATCGAGCACCGTTACCTGGATCGCTGGAGCCCCGAGGTCTACGAGGCGATGCAGTGGGCGGAGGAAGCGGCCGAGGAGGGCCGCGCCGAATCCATCGGGCTGCTCGGCAACGCCGCCGACGCGCTGCCGGACCTGCTCCGCAACGGTTTCTCGCCGGCGGTGGTCACCGACCAGACCTCGGCGCACGACCTTCTCGACGGATACATCCCTGCGGGGATGTCGCTCGAGGAGGCGAGCGCACTGCGGCGCGACGATCCCGAGACCTACGTGAAGCGGTCGCTGGAGTCGGTGGCGCGCCACGTCGAGGCGTGGCTCGGCTTCCAGCAAGCCGGCGCGATCTGCTTCGAATACGGCAACAACATCAGGACCCAGGCGAAGCGGGCGGGCGTCGATCACGCCTTCGACATCCCCGGCTTCGTCGAGGCCTACGTACGGCCGCTCTTCTGCGAAGGCAAAGGGCCTTTCCGGTGGGTCGCCTTGTCCGGCGACCCCGCCGACATCGCGGCGACCGACCGCGCGATCCTCGACCTCTTCCCTTACGACGAGCGGCTGCGGCGGTGGATAGAGATGGCGTCGGAGCGCGTCGCTTTCCAGGGCCTCCCCGCGCGGATCTGCTGGCTCGGCTACGGCGAGCGAGCGCGCGCCGGGCTCGCTTTCAACGACCTCGTCCGGAGCGGCCAGGTGTCGGCGCCGATCGTTATCGGCCGCGACCACCTCGACACCGGCTCGGTCGCGTCTCCATACCGGGAGACCGAGGGGATGATCGACGGATCCGATGCCATCGCCGACTGGCCCATCCTCAACGCGCTCTTGAACGCGTCGGCCGGCGCGCACTGGGTCTCGGTCCACCACGGTGGAGGTGTCGGCATGGGGTACTCGATCCACGCCGGCATGGTGGTCGTCGCCGACGGCAGCGACGAGGCCGCCGCGCGGCTTGAGAGGGTGCTGGACGTCGACCCCGGTTCCGGCGTGGTGAGGCACGCCGACGCCGGCTACCGCCGCGCTATCGAGGTTGCTGAAGAGCGCGGCGTGCGGATCCCGATGACGCCGTCGCCGCGCGACTGAGGCATCCCCCGCGCTTCCATCCGGTGGCGCTGCGCGGCCCCCACTAGTGGGAGGGCATCGAATCGAGATCGTCGGGGGCGTTCCCGAGCGCCCTTAGGAGCTCGAGGGCGAGCCTGCGGTCTACCAGGTAGTAGTCAGCGTCGCCACCTACCCCCATCACCCGGCCGACGATCGACACCCTTTCAACCCACGACGAGGTGCGGCGATCGGCAAAGAACCCTCGGGTTCGGCGAGAAACGGAGTCCTCGACGACGCGAGCCAATCCGATCGGCACCCCGCCGTGGTCGAGTGCGTAATACGTGATCATCCGGTCGTGCGGACCACGGGCCCACCGCGGCTTCAGGTCTCGGCTGGGTTGAGCAGCCCGGCGCGGCGGTCCCGCTTGGTCTTCGCCTGGTGGCAGGGATTGCAGCGGGGTTTGAGGTTGCCGTTGGAGGTCGGGCCGCGCGCCGCCCGCGGCTGGACATGATCGAACTCCGTTCGGAAGTGGTTGCCGCAGTCGACGCAACGGACCCCGTCGAAATCGGGAGGTTCCCCTAGCTCGAGCGCGATCGCCACCTCCGACGGGATGTGGCGGCTCCAGCGTCGGAAGTGGCGCAGGTCCTTGCCGTCATAGAAGACACCGTTGAGGAACGCGTCGGACGCGATCTCCTTGGCCACCCGCGGGAAGACCGGACCGATCCCGGGGATCTTGCAGACCTCGTCCCCTCGCACATCTGTCCAGCCGCGCTTGGCGACCTCGTGGCTCACCAGCACGACCAGCTCGGGACGACCGGGTCGCGCCTTCGCCGTCCCCGACAGCACCGCGGCGTATCCGTCGGCGAGGTGCCGCTCAAACGGCTCTTCGCGTCCGGCAGCCTTGGCCTCACGCCGGAGGCGGTTGGCCTCGGCCTCGGCCCGGTTGACGAGCCGCGTGCCCATGTGAGGTTCCAGCGTCAGGTGGATGTGCACCATCCCGATCTCATCGCGATGGCTGCGAGCCGAACGGGCCAACCGCTGGCGAAGGGCTAGGTCCCTATGCTGCTCGGCCTCCAGCTTTGTCTTCCTCGCCTTGTCTTTGAGCACGAGGAAGGAATGTTCCTGAGCTACCGCCACCAGCTCCGCGGCGGCGCCAGGAGCGGATTCCTCCGCGCTCGCTATCTCGGCTGCCTGGTCTATCGAAATAGCACCCGTCCGGAACGCGGTGCTGAGGTCCGGCGAGCTCGACAGAACCTTCCCGGTGCTGACGATCGCATTGGCCTTTCCGACCGAGGTTCCCGTCATCCGGGCGAACTCCGACGCGTTGTCTACCTTGCGCGTGAGAGATGCGATCCCGAAGTCGATGAGGCGCTGTGCCTTCACGTACCTACCCATCAGGTCGCGCGCTGCCTCCGCCGCCAGCAACTCGGGTTCGAGGTTCGCGTTCGCTTTCTCGAGTAGCTCGAGTGCTTCGTCGAGAACCGCAGTGGTCATGTCTTGATTCTGACGAGGGGGTACGACAAGTTTGGGTTCCAGCAACGGCGTTGCAGAAATGCTTTCGAAGAAATTATTAGCTCAACGGAATCGGCGAATCCGGTTCCTCAGCCTCCCGGTCGACGGCTGCGCTTCATCTAATGGGACTGCAAGACCTCATGGGAGGGCTCCCCTCGGATGGCTCGACAGGGACCCGGGCGGCAGCGAGGCCGCAAATGATCGCAGGGAGAAGGACGAATAAGCCAGGGTCCCGTGAGCGAGAGAAGTCCAAGAAGAACGCCGATCACCGCCGCAGCTATGAGCATGCCCGACGAGCGTGTGCCGGTGCCGACGGCCGCGAAGACAAACGGCAGTCGGCTGCGTCCTCGGTCGGAGGATTGGCCTACGGCCGAAAGGTCAGGGTGTTCTGATGGGGTTGTGTCGGGGGCGTCATACCTGTTCGAAATCAGGTGGCCATCGCCCACGCAGGTGGTGGTAAAGCCAGACTCCACCGATCCCTAGAAGGAGCCCGAGGAAGAAACCTGCGAATGCTCCGTAGAAGGTAGGTGAGGCCCACGAAGTGAGACGATCACCCAAGACCACGGTCATTACGAGATAGAGAGTTACGCCCATCCGCTTGTTCCGCGATGCTCGTAGCCGACCGAGATCGCGGTCGGTTTCCATCATCGGTCCTCTCAAGGTGGAGTAAGCGACAAGCGGCAACACGCCGGCGAACGCGAACCCGGCCGCAACCGCGAAATCTGACCAGTTGCCTTTCCCGCCCCTGATCTCCTGGTGCGCGAGAAAGATCAGCGCTACCGTGAAGAAGATGACTATGGGTCCCATGATGTGGAGGCGAGCCCGACGCCCGCTTTGCCACAGCGAGACCGGAGGCTCGTTGCTTGTCACGCGTCTCTTCCTCGACGCACCCACCGGACGATCGTACGGCGCAAGATCGGCAGAGAGGCCAATGGACGCGTCCGCGTCCCCATTTCCTGAACTCGTCGTCGCGGAGGCACGATCTTGTCAGACCAGGCTTAAGGTCACTCGGTGAAGCCCATCCTGGTGATCGCCGGTCTTCTTTTCGGTGCGGCCGTCGGCTGGCAACTCGGCGAGTGGTGGCTGGATCGGACGATCAAAAGCCCAGAGCTAGAGACGGCGATCTATCCGGCTATCGGCGCGATCGGCGGGGCCCTCGTCGGGGTCGCGCTTGGGGGCTGGATCGCGTACCTGAGCGGAAGACGAGAACCCGGCTAGACCCGGCCGAGCTGCCTCCGACCCTTCCATCTCGACGTGACGTGCCGGATGCGCTCGCTCAGGTCGGCGCGGTCCAGCCGGGTTGGGCGGCCGCGTTCGGCGACGACCTCGCCGGCGACCATCACCTTTGCGATCGCGGTGGGCTGCATCGAGTTCACGATCTGGCGCTCGAACGTCGCGCGTGGCTGCAGCGAGAGGTCTTCCAGGTCCAGGGCGACCAGATCGGCCTTGCGGCCGGATTCGATCGAGCCGACGGGAAGGCGCAGCAGGTCGGCGCCGGCGGCCGTGCCGAGGCGGAACGCGGTCGGCGCATCCAGCGCCGCGCCATCCGTCAGCCTCGCCTTCGCGAACAAGGAGGCCAGCCGCATCTCCTCGAAGATGCTCTGGCGATTGTTGGCGCATCCCCCGTCGGGACCCAGACCGACGCGGATCCCGCGCCGCAACATCTCCGGGAGGCGGGCGATGCCGTCTCCGAGGAAAGCGTTGGCTCCAGGGCAGTGCACGACCGCGGCGCCGGCAGCCGCGACGAGGTCCAGCTCCTCGTCATCGAGCCACACGGCATGAACGGCAAGTAGCTCGCGAGTCAGCAACCCCTCGCGATGCAACAGGCGCACGGGCGTGGTGCCGTATCGCTCTCGCACCTGTTCCACCTCGTAAGCGGCCTCTGCCAGATGGAGATGGCAAGGAACACCGACCGAGCGCGCAGCCTCCAGCGCGATCCGGATCGTCTCGGGCGACGCGGCGTGGAGCGAATGAGGAGCGGGTTGCACCGAGAGCAGCGGATCGTCGCGCAGCTGCTCCGCGAGTGCGAAGAACCGATCCCGAGCGTCCTCGGGCGACTCGCGGTATCGCGCCGGTGCGTTGGTCGGCGCATCGCGGTCGTAGAAGGTACGTGCCAGGACCAGACGGATGCCGACGTCGCGGGCCGCTTGCACCACCGCGAGGGCAGTGTCGTTCCCCTCGTCGTGCAGGTAGAAGAAATCCACGATCGTGGTCACACCTGCCGCGACCGCTTCGGCGAACGCGAACGCGGCCCCCGTGTAGATCGCGTCACGATCGAGACCGATCGAGAAGGGATAGAGGACCTCGTCTCGCCACCGCTCGAAAGGCAGGTCGTCGGCGAAGCCCTTGAAGAGGTTCTGGAACGCGTGCCCGTGACAGTTCACGGACCCCGGAACGATCGCGACGTCTCCCCAATCCTCAACCGCGGTCCCCGCAGGAACCTCGCCGGCGGGGACTACCGATGCGATCCGATCGCCGTCGACGACGACCGCCCGTTCCTCCGCGAAGCGACCGTCGGTGAAGACGTGCGCACCTCGTATCGCCAGCACCGGCGGATTATCCTCCGTTCGATCCGCCCACGTATCCTGCACCCGGGAAAAAAGAGCCCCACAGGAGGCAGCGAACTGGCTGGTCGAGACCCTCGCGAGCGGCTCCAGAGCGATCCTGCGCCGACCGTAGCCCGTGCTCGCCTCGTCATAGCAGCAGTTCTGGGTGCGTACGCGCTGACCTACCGCGCACCGGTGGGCTTCGAGGAGCCGCCGCTCACGATGATGGCGAGCGCCGCAGTGGTCGCGGCCATGGCCGTCACGTCGATCATCCAGCTCCGACGCCACCCGTCGAGGGCATTCAGTGACGCCTCTTTCGTCGTCGTCGACGGGGTCCTGACGATGGCCTTCGTCTTGATCTACGCGTTCGATCCCACGAAGTACCTGTTCTCGGTGAGCTTCGGCGTGGTGGCGGAGGCGGCTCTTCTGCTGGGCCTGCGAGCGGCGGTGCTGACATGGGGCGGGCTCTCCGTCGCCTACTCCGGAAAGGAGGCCTTCGGCGCGTTGCTCCTAGGAGTGCCGACGGAACCGGTGGGGGTCGCGCTGCGGGTGATCATCCTGCTCGGCATCGCGCTCGTCATGGGCTCACTCGTGGAGGCAGCACGGTCCGCCCGCGCGTACGCGACGGAACGCGATGCCGCTGAACGACTCCGTCAGATCGATGACATGAAGAACGCTTTCTTGACCGCGGTGTCCCACGACCTGAAGAACCCGCTCAGCGCGATCCTCGGCTTCTCCACCACGCTCGAGGCCCGCGTCCACAAGCTGCCGCCCGAGCGTACCGCCGAGTTCCTCGGCCACATCAGCCGCAACGAGCGCCGGCTAGATGCCATGCTGAACGACCTGTTGGATATGGACCGGATCAACCGCGGGATCCTGGAGCCAGAACTGAAGGCGACCGACATGGCTGCTCTAGTCCGGAGCATCGTGAGCCAGGTAGACCTGAAGGGCCGGGTTGTGACGGTTGACGCGGAAGCCGTGAGCGCGCAGGTGGACCCTCCAAAGGTCGAGCGCATCGTCGAGAACCTGATCACGAACGCGATCAAGTACACACCCGCCGGGAGCGAGATCGCCCTTCGGGTAGCCAGCTCGAACGGCGGCGTCATCCTGGCCGTCGAGGACAACGGAGACGGAGTACCGGACACGCTGAAGGAGATGTTGTTCGAACCTTTCCAGCGGGGCCCGGGGGCGGAGAAGCAAGCGACGGGCAGCGGCATAGGGCTGTCGCTCGTGTCTCGCTTCGCAGAACTGCACGGGGGCCGGGCCTGGGTGGAAGACGCTCCGGGAGGAGGCGCCTCCTTTCGCGTCTACCTCCCGTCTGACCCTGTCCCCCGCTAGTCCGCGAGGGTCCACCTTAGAGTCCGGCCCATGACCATCCGTGTAGGCGACCGTTTGACGACGGCAGACGTCGTCGCGGTCGCGACGGGGGGTGAAGACGTCGATCTCGCGGCGGGCCTCGCTGATCAGATGGAGCCGGCGCGGCGACTGATCGAAGACGTCGTCGCCTCCGAACGTACGGTCTACGGCGTCACGACCGGGTTCGGCTATCTGGCGAACGTGCGTATCTCGGCCCCCGAAACGAGGGACCTCCAGCGCGACATCGTGCTGTCCCACGCCACCGGCGTCGGCGACGAGCTCCCCGAAGAGGTCGTGCGCGCGATGTTGCTGCTCAAGGCGCGGACCTTCGGCTTCGGCATATCCGGTGTCCGCTTCGAGCTCGTCCGGCGCCTGGTCGAGATGCTCCAGCACGAGATGCATCCGATCGTCCCGTCGCAAGGGTCCCTAGGCGCATCGGGAGACCTGGCGCCGCTCGCGCACCTCGCTCTCCCTCTGATCGGCCGAGGCGAGGTCCGACTGCGCGGTGAGCGGCTCGATAGCGCGGCCGCGCTGCGGCGCCTCGGCTGGGAGCCGCTGGAGCTCACCTACAAGGAGGGGCTGTCGCTCGTCAACGGCACCGAGGGGATGCTCGCGCTCGGCGTCTTGACGTTGCACCGCGTCGAGCGGCTGGCTTGTGCCGCGGACATCTCCGGCGCGATGACGCTCGAGGCATGCCTCGGGACCGACCAGGCCTTCTCGCAGGCGCTCGTCGGGCTGCGCAAGCACCCCGGCCCGCTCCTCAGCGCGGCGAACCTGCGCAAGCTGCTGGCCGGCAGCGAGATCGTCGCATCCCATCGCGAGTCCGAGCACCTGGTGCAAGACGCCTATTCGCTCCGTTGCATCCCGCAGGTTCACGGCGCCTATCGCGACGCTCTGAGCTACGTGCGCTCCACCTTCGAAGCCGAGCTCGCGTCGGCGATCGATAACCCCAGCGTGCTGGCACACGAGGGTGTCGTCGGCTCCGCTGGGAACTTCCACGGTGAGGCGTTAGCGCTTGCGCTCGATCACCTCGGGCTCGTCGCGACGGGGTTCGCCACGATCTCCGAGCGCCGCGTCGCCCGGCTGGTCGACCCCGAGCTCAACAACGGGCTTCCCGCGTTCCTCACCAAGGACCCCGGACGACGGTCGGGCTTCATGCTTGCGCAGTACACCGCGGCCGCGCTCGTGTCGGAGAACCGCAGCCTCTGCTTCCCGGCATCTTCAGATTCGATCCCCACCTCGGCCGGCCAGGAGGATCACGTGAGCATGGGGATGACCTCGGCGCGCAAGGCCGCGCAGATCACGACCAACACCGAGAGAGCCCTCGCGGTCGAGGCGCTCGCGGCGGCTCAAGGACTCGACCTGCGCCACCCGCTGAAGCCGGGCCCCGGAACGGGGGCCGGTGTCAGAGCGGTCCGCGCCGCGTCGCGAGAGCTCGACGAGGATCGACCGCTGTCCGGCGACATCGAGGCGACCCGCCGGATCATCGTGGAGGGAACCCTCCAGCGATCGGTGGAGACGGCCGTGGGACCCCTCAGCTGAAGGTGCATTAGTACACATTCCCAATGTGCAGCACCACGTAGAGCCCGGCCCCGTTTCCCGCCAGAGTCGTACTCGTCAGGAAGTAAGCGTGGCCGGGTCCATGGGGGACGGCCACAAGAGAGCGGGAGGGAAAGAGATGTTCAAGAAGACGGTCGCGATCATCACGATGGCGCTGCTCGCGGTTCCGGCGGTCGGATATGCGGCAGCAGGTAGCAGCAAGAAGGACTCGAAGACGGACCCGATCTGCGTGCCGCTGCCGGTTTCGACCGACGCGAAGGACATCCACATCGGAACGACGCATATCCACCTGGCCGGGCGCAACAACATCCGCGGCTGCGTGACGGTCGAGGACAAGGTCAGCGGCACCCCGACGATCACCGCGTACAACAACTGCGGGAGCGCCTGCTTCGCGGTCCGGGTGGCCGACGTGAAGGCATATGCCGACCTGAAGGTCGAGATCCTCTGGAGAGAAGATGGCGTGGAGAAGAGCCACGCGGTGGACCCGGACCCGGTCGACGTCGCCAAAGACCTAGAAGAGGTCTGCATCAGCAACCACGCGGCGGGTACGCCGGACCCGTGCGTCGTGACGCTCACCAGCCCCAGCAACCTCAGGGCAAAGGGCGGCAGCAGGCAGGTTGCGCTGCGCTGGACCGCCGCAGGTGAGGCCTACGGCCGCTCGGTCTCCACGACCTACGAGATCTGGCGCAGCACCACGGGCGAGCTCGACACCTTCGAGCTGGTCGCCGAGCAGGTCGCCGAGACCAGCTTCCTCGACACCGCTCTGGCCCGACGCACCAGCTACTCCTACTTCGTGGTGGCGGTCGACGAGAACGGCAACCGCAGCGGAGGCTCGAACGTGGCGACGGCCACGACCAACTGATCCAAGGTCCCCCCGCTAGAGCCGGTGGAGCTGGACGCTCCGCCGGCTCCTGCGCGTCCGGCCCTACTTGATCCGGGCGCGGAGGCCCTCTAGGTCCTTCACCGTTACGCCGCGACGGTGAGTCTCGATCAGGTCTTTGTTCCTCAACGACTGCAGAGCCTTCGCGACCGCCTCGCGCGAGGAGCCGGTCCAGCCGGCAAGCTCCTCCTGGGACAGCGACAGCGAGATGCGCAGGCCCTCGTAGGTGTCCTCGCCGAAGGTTTCGGCCAGCTCGACCAGCCGGCTCGCGACCCGGCCCACCGAGTCGTAGGCGGCGAACTCCACCCGCTTGCGATCGGCGTCCCGCAGCTTGCGGCTGAGCGTCTTGAACAGGCAGAGCGCGACCTCGGGCTCTTCCTTCAATACCGTGCGGAACTGTTCCGCCGTCATCACCAAGGCATCGACGTCTTCCAGAGCGATGACCGTGGCCGAGAAAGGCTCGCCGTCTAGCGCAGCGAATTCCCCTAGGAGATCGCCCGGCCCCCTCACCGCAAGCAGGACCTCTCGTCCCTCGTCTGTGAAGTAGGAGACTTTGGCGCGACCGCTGACGATGATCACGATCCGCTCCGAACGGTCACCCTCGTTCAAGAGGGTCGTCCCGCGCGGGTAGCGGCGCCGGGAGCCGGGCAGATGGCTTCCGTCACCGCTGGTCTGGAGGACGGCGATGAAATCCTCTTGAACCGGATCGCTCATGTGTCCATTTTGACTAGATTCGCAGGCGAGGCAAGCCGTATCCTTCGCTGGAGGCCGCGGCGGTTACGGCACCACCCGTTTGGGCAAAGGCAGAGCGACGGTCGACCAGCCGGCGTCAACCCCCAGGGGGTGGCGAGGAACCCACCTCGGACCGGGCGTCCCGCGCCTGCGACTCGTCGACGACCACTCCTCCTACGTCCGAGGCCTCGCGAAGATGACTTCCGTCACCGCTGATCTGGAGCACCCGATGAAATCGTCGGGTTGCTCTACCTTCACGTCCGGCAGCTCCGGTGCTCGTCTCCCTGCACCGGGCGACAGCTGTCTGTCCCGCTCCCACCGAAGATCAAGTCATGGCCCTTCCCACCGAGCAGCACGTCATCGCCACTCCCGCCGCGCAGCTCGTCATCGCCCCGCTTGCCAAAGATCTGGTCGTTGCCATCTCGGCCATACAGACGATCGTTCCCGGCGTGGCCTACGAGGCGGTCGTTTCCTGCTCCGGCGAACACCACATCGTTGCCACCGAAACCGCAGATGACCTCTGCCGCCGGCGTTCCTTCCAAGAGGTCGTCGCTCATCGAGCCGAACACGTCGCAAATGGCCGGGCCCCAGTTCCTGATCGCATCCTGCGCACAGTCCCCGCCCGCGCCACAGGACTCAACTCTCGCAGTGATCGTCTGTCGTCCCGGTTCATCCGAGGTTACGACGGCGTCAGCGCGGCCGCTGGAGTCGGTGAAGTTGTCGCTCCTGACGAACTTCCCTGCTCCGGCGCTGAACCACTCGACGACGGCGCCTTCAACCGCACGTCCTTCGGCATCTGTGGCGATGGCGACTAATGCCCTCTCGCCACCGACGGCTCCTTCGCTCTGCTGCGGCGACAGCCGCAGTGCGTGAACGACAGAACCGGCGGGCCCAGGAGTAGGCGTGGGGTCAGGAGTAGGCGTGGGGTCAGGAGTAGGCGTGGGGTCAGGAGTAGGCGTGGGGTCACGCCCTTCGCCATCACCCCCCTCTCCTGGAGGGGTCCCGCCGGGACCGGGCGAACCGTTCGCAACCATGTCGAACGGCGGCGAAGCGTCCACCGTCCTCATCGTCTCGAAGATGGTTTTCTCCTCGGCCTCGGTCGGCCCGGCCGTGGCGAAGACCGTCACGCTGTACAGCTGGGTCCCCTCCTGAACGCCGAAGTCCGAAGCCTTCGCGCGCAGGACCAGAGTGTTGCCTTCGACCGAGCCCGTCACCGGCCTATCGGTGTCCGTGTGATAACCCGCGCCACGGGTGGTCTTGTCGTCGAGCAGACGATCGTTCGGACCCAGGACGCCTCCGAAGAAACGGCGAGTTCCATCGGCGAGCGACTCCATGGATAAGTGGTAGATGTCGCTGTCGGTCGCGAACCGAAGCACGTACTGGAGCCGATCGGCGCGCGGGTTACTCGAGCCTGATGCGTTATAGGAGTTCAGATCGGCTTTCATCAGAGCCGCCTCGGCCGACGTGAGATCTATGCTGGCCACCAGGTCCTGCTCCTGAAGCGATAGCCGCGCGTCGCGGATGTCGAGGCTGGGGAGCGACCTGCCGCCGGAGGTGTTGGGCCAGGTTGCGTCACCGTCGGCATCCAGCCCGCTGCTACCAGTGGGTTTCGACGCGAGGGGAGTCTCGGAGAGGAGAGACGGACCCGCTACCTGCTTCGCGAAGTGGTCGAACGGTCGCTCCTTCGGCTTGTCCGCTCCGTTCGGGCTCGCGAACCCGCTGTTGTTATCCGTGAAAACGACCCCGAGGCGACCTTCTTGATCGAATCCCAGGTCGATCATGTCGGCGAGCGAGTAGTCGTCTGTGGTCTCGCCACAGAAGGGGCCGAGTTGACAGATCGCTCCCCGATGTACGGGACGGTGACTAACGCGGCCCGACGTAACCACGGGTGCGCCTCGAGTGGCCAGAGCGTCGCTGACGATCGCCGCATACGTATGCCACCTTGTCCCAGCGGGAGCGTTGCGGGGCGGACCCGAGTACTCCTCCGTCCCCACGTAGGTGACGCCGATCGTACCTTCGGAGCCCGCCACGATCTCGGGGAAGATCGTGTTCCCTATCTCGGGCATGCTGATCCTGATCGGCTTGGTCCAGTAGGTTCCCGGTCTCCCCGGCAGAACGGCACTCGCATCGGGGTTGTTCCTCGGGTCGTCAATCGGAGCTGCGCTGTAATAAAGCTGGTTGTCCTCGTCGTTGACCCACGCCAGATAGGCATTCCCTGCGCCATCCACGTCGAGCCACACGAAGATCCTGGGTGACTGCGTCGTCACCATGCTCGAGCTCCACGCGGTAGGCAACGCGTACTCGCTGGCTTTCGCCGTAGCCACTCGGATCTCGGTGCCCTTTTCGGCGCCGAATGCGTAGTAAGGCTGATAGATCCACGCGTCACCGCGGGCGGGGTCGTGGATCCGAAGAGGGCCGCTTTGGATCACGTTGGACAACTGTGGCTCTGGCTGCGGGATCACCTTCCCGTGCTCGTCGACGCCATGGATGTATTGGGCAACGGAAGGAACGTGGTACGCAAAGAACGCTTTCACGTCCCCCACGGGCGTCGTCACGCCGTCACCAGCCGGAGCGATCCACTGACGGTCGGTTCCGGTAACGGTGTTCGTCGCTTGTTGTTGACGCTCTTCTGGGAACGTGTCGCCGTGATCGGTCGAGCTGGAGAACGATTCCGCCGCGACCAGCTCCTGCGCAGAGAAGTACAACGTCCCGTCGGTGAGGTTGACCTCCGCATGCGTATCGCTGCCCCCCGCGGCAGCACACGTTGGGCGACTCAACTCCGCGCACTTCGGGTCGAATAGCAACCGGAAGCTGTCGCCACCATCCGTCGAACGGCTGAGCTGACCTATCCGCTCGACGGGTGATAGCGGCCAGTCGACGAAGATGCGGTTCGGGTCTGTTGCGTTCTCATGTCCCGGCAGCTGCCTTTCCATCGTGACCATCGGCTCTGGTCCTAGGAAGTGCGCGGAAACGATCGAGGCGGGGCCGAACAGGAGCCGGTCTTCTTCTTCGAAAACTGCTCCCTTCCGGCCACCTCTGGAGCTGAAGCTGACCCTGCCGTCGTAGTCGGCCGATGCAAGCCCCGCGAAATGATGGACCCGAACGGTGTAGTCGCCCGCGGCATCTGCGATGAAGATCCGCTCTTCGGTGGTGCCGGACTGCTCCGAGTAGGCGATGGCGTTCTGACCGGTTGGGACCTTCTGGTGGTGCCCCGCGTAAACCGACATGTTGAAGTCGGCCGTCTCGTTCTCCCACTCGATGAAGAACTCGGCGCCTCCGACGTTGCCGCCCCCCTCCCAATAGCTCAGGGGCACGTTTACGGTGACGGTGTAGAAATCCTGCGTCCCGGGGGTCATCATGGGACCCTGCCATTCAACGAACTCGGGTGAAGGAGGTGGACCAACCGTTCCCTCGGCCGGCTGGGACGCGAGCGCGGGAGCGGCCACGGCAACGACCATCAGGAGGGCTGCACCGTGCCGCGCTACCCGGATCCTTCTGCGATAGATACGCTCACCCCCCACCCGAGGTCACCGGGCGCACTACGTCAGTATGCAAGGGCTTAAAGGACGAATGAAAGAGGGTTGTATGTATTTTTGCACCCTCGAGCGTGGATTAATCCCTTGCGCCCGGGTTTGACCCCTAGCAGGATGCAGGTTGACCTGTTCGGTTCAAGAAAGGTGGCGTCATGGCCCTCACGTGCCCGCGCGGAGATTTCGAACCACCGGAGTGCTCGCCCGACGAGGAGATCGCCCTCTTCCTCGAGCATCTGGGAAGCCACTATCCGATCCTGGATCCGCTGTTCAAAGCGATAGCGGCGATGATGCGCTCGCTACCAGTCCCGCTCCCTTAAGACGTCACCAGCCTCTGACTCCGCTCCGTCTCCGCAACGGAGCGGAGCCGCTGGAAGATCCTCCTAGCAGTCTCAGCCTCTCTCGACGCTGCTTCCCGATCATTCATCGTCGCCCACGTCTCCGCCAGCAGTAGCCGCGACCACGCCTCTTCCCACGGCGCGGCCAACGAAGCGAAACCCTCCGCCGAATGGCCCAGCAGATGCGCCGCGTCCTCTGGGGCCCCCTGGTCTGCCGCTAGGCGTCCCTCGAGCCGCTCGACGAAATGTCGAAGCGCGATCAGCTCTCCCACCTCCACCTCATTGTGCGCCAGCGCGATCACCTCTTGCGCGTAGGCATCGTCATGTAGCTCGGCTGCAACTTCACATGCGGCTTCGAGTTGGCCCGCAAGGTACCCCGTCCGTTCCAGCAGTAGCCATTCCCGCGCCTCGGCCGGTCGTCCCATATGTGCGAGTGCTCGAGCCGGAAGCGCGAAGGCTCCGCTATACCGCTGTCCCGTCTCACCCGCCGCGCGGCGGGAACGTTCGAGCAGCCTGAGGTAAACATCCCTCCGCTCTGAGTCGCCGCGCAGCTCCTGGCAAAACATCGCCACGCCGTAGCCTCTCAAGACGAAGGGGGATGGCATCTTCGTCTCGCCGTCGCCTTCGATCCGTTCGATCTCCATCTGATCCGCTAGCGCGCCGTCCCAGTCGCCCGACATGAACCGCGCCTGAGCGCGCCAGAACAGCCCATGCAGATACTCAGCGGGATCAACGCCTCTCGCCTTGTGGATCGCCGCCGTGGCGAACTCACAAGCGTCGCGATAATGCCCGACGAAGACCGAACTCCAAGTAGCCGACCCATACGCGTCGCAGATCTCTCTGACGTCGGTGAGACGCGGGATGATGCTGATGCGGCGAAGCTGCACGCGCTCGATCTGGCCGTAGCGGGCAGCGGGGAGCAGACACATGCTGAGACCGTCGGCCGCCGCGGAGATGAGGTGTGCATCTTGCAAACGCTCCGCGATGTCGAGCGCGCGCTGGGCGTCTTGCAACACCTCTTCCTCTTCGCGCTCGGAGACGCGTTGCAGGTAAGACCTGCTGACAAGGAGCAAAGCACGCTCCCGGCTGTCGCCCTCTCCCGCAGCACCAAGCCCCTTTGCGACGAGGGCCCGGATCTCCTCCTCCGGCACCACCTCGTTCATCGTCGGCTGCCAACGAGTGGCCACGGTCGCGGCCTTTGACGCGATCCGAGCGAGGGTCGCGTCGTCGGGCGGCATCGCGTCCAACTCGTCGAGCGCCGATGTGAACGCGTGCCAGGCAGCATCTCCCGACGAGCTCAAGGTATAGAGGTCACCCAAAGCCTCGAGCGCCTCTACCTTCTCCGTTCCCGGCTGCGAAAGCTCGACCGCACGGCAACCGAGCGCCTCCGCTTCGGCGATGGCGAACCTCAATAGTTCCTTCAGCGACCCGATCAGGAAGTAGGAACGCGCCTTCCGCCGCAGTGCGTCGTCTCCTAGCCACCCATAGGCTCGGTCGTAGTGGTGCGCAACGAGGTCTGCAAGCTCCGACGCTCTGGGGCCGCGGGTCGCCTCGATCCACCGGGCCACTGCTGCGTGAGCCTGCCCTCGGCTCTTACGAGGAAGACTGTCGTAGGCGACGTCGCGGGTCAGCACATGCTTGAAGGCGAACTCGCGATCTCCCTGGAGCGTCGATACCCGCCGTTCGATCACGAGGTTACGGCGGACCAACGTCTCGAAGACGGAAGAGAGGTCCGCAAGCCCCGTGAGCTCGCTCAGCAGGCTCGCCCAGAAGGTCCGTCCCACAACGGCGGCCAACTGCATCACTGCTTTCTCCTGCTCCGAAAGCAGGTCGAGACGGGCAAGGATCGCGGCCTGGACGTTGTCCGGGATGTCGACATCGGACACGTCTCGGACCGGCTCCCATCTTCCGTCGCGTAGCGCGAAGTACCCCTCGTCCATCAAACGGTTCAAAATCTCCTCCAGGAAGAAGGGGTTCCCCTCAGCGCGATCCAGAACGTTCTTGGTGAAAGCCTCTGGTAGCTCATCCAGTTCGAGTACAAGCGACATGAACCGGCAGCTCGCGTCGGCGTCCAGCGGGTCGAGGTGGATCGACGAGAGGTTCCGGAGGCCACCCAACCAGTCGGCGTGAGTATCGATCAGGTCGGGGCGCGCCGGGCACAGGAACATCACCCGCCCGTCTACGTGGCGGACCAGATCGTCCAACACGTCGAGCATCGTGCGCTCCGCCCAATGGATGTCTTCGATGACGATCACCAAGGGGCGATCGGCGGAGAAACGAGACAGCAGCTCGCGCCAGCCCTCGAGGAGATGCCTGAAGGTTTCCCTGGGATCGGCTGTATCGCCGGTCGAGCGAGGAACCTGCAACCCCAGCGTCGCGAAGCAGGCGTCGAGCACAGCTTCGCCTCCGTCGCTTGTTGGCTCTGCGGCGGAGGCAACGAAGCTCACGAGCTTGTGACGCACTTCATCGCTCGAATCTGTATTCGCCAGACCAGCTTCTTCGATCAGGATCTCTCGCAACGGCCAGAAGGTCACTCCGTTGCCGTAGGGAAGACAACGGCCAAAGAGCGTCTTCGCACGTCCATCGAGCGACTGGAGGAACTCCCGCGCGAGCCGACTCTTTCCGACACCGGGATCCCCCAGCAGCGCTACCAGGTGGGGCGTGGCGCTCAACGAAACGCCCGAGAAGACGTCCTGGAGCTTCTTCATCTCGGTCTCGCGCCCGACCAACGGAAGAACGAAGGCGGAAGAGACGTCATCGGCAAGGGCGATCTCGTCCATCACGCGGAACGCAGCTACCGGCTCCGACTTCCCCTTCGCGCGCAGCGGCTCCAGCTCCGCCAGCTTGAAGTGCTCCCGCACCGCCCGAGCCGTACGCTCACCGATCACGATCGTCCCGGGCTGCGCTGCTTGCTCCAAGCGCGCAGCGACGTTCACGGCGTCACCCATAACCAATAGCTGCTCGCCGAAAGACCCTCCAGTGGAAACGGCCCCGGTATTGATCCCGATCCGCATGGCGATCCGCGACTCCTCGTTGCGGTCGATGTTGAACTTGTCCAGGCGCTCGAGCATTCGACGGGCGGCTCGGACGGCGCGAAGCGGATCGTCCTCGCGCGCTAGCGGGACACCGAAGTCGGCCATGATCGCGTCGCCGATGAGCCTTTCGACCGTTCCACCTTCCGCCCGGATCTCTTCGGACATCGCGTCGAAGAACTCCGCCATCAATGCCCGCGTGTCCTCGGGATGCATGAGCTCGGCCTGCGCCGTCGAACCCACGACATCCGCGAACAGGACGGTGACCAGCTTGATCATCTCGACCGAGCTGAGATCTGCAGGCGTGGTAAGCGCCACCGAATGCCCGCAGTAGGCGCAGAAGCGGGCGTCCGGCGGCAGCTCGGACGAGCAGTTCGGGCAAAGCATGTCTACACCGGCTCCGCATTGGATGCAGAACCGGGCTCCGGGCGGGTTGTCCCGCCGCCCGCACGCCGCGCACGCGCCCATGACGCCAGGATAGGCGCTCATGTCTGGTCGGGGGCGGCTGCGGCTGAGCGATCGGCGCCGACGGCTTCCGGTATTTCTACACACTCCCGGCGTGGACTAGTACGTAGGCGCGAAGCGGTAGGTCCGCCACAGTAGTCGCAGGTGCAGCAGCACCAGCGGTTGCGGCGAAAGGCGGAGAGATGATCGACCAGCGGGCGTTCGGCCGCTCAGAGGATGGCGAGGAACCTACCTCGCAACAGTCGTCTCCGCGTCTGTTGCTCGTGGATGACCACCCGTCCTACGCGCAGGGTCTTGCGACCCTTCTGAAGGCGTTGGGCAACCTCGAAGTCGTAGCCATCGCGCACGACGCCGAGGATGCGGTCTCACAGACCGAGGAGTACGGGCCGGACCTGGTGTTGATGGACATCCGTCTCCCCGAGCGAAGCGGGATCGAAGCGACCCGGAAGATCCGCGCGCTGTTCCCGCACGTGAAGGTCGTCATCTTGTCGGCCTCTGCGGAACCCTCGGACGTTCAAGACGCCATGAAAGCGGGCGCCTGCGGCTACCTCCTGAAGCAGTCGGATGCGGGGCGCCTGGTCGCGGCCATCCA
>JADDQX010000115.1 GCA_016781115.1 Actinomycetota bacterium
AAGGTGGCGAGACCAAGACGGTGATCGCAGACGTCGGAGGCGAGGAGCGCCGCTTCACGGCGGCAGAGGTCCTGGTCGCGACGGGACGCAGGCCCGTTCTGGACGGTCTCGAGCTGGCCGCGGCCGGCATCGACCGCGACGAGCGCGGCCGCCTGATCCTTGACGAGCACCTGCGAACGACCAATCAGAACGTTTTCGCCGCGGGCGACGTCACCGGCGCGCCGCAGTTCGTCTACGTCGCGGCCGCTCAAGGAACACTCGCCGCGGACAACGCACTCGGAGATGCCGCACGCCGTATGGACTACTCGGCCCTGCCGCGGGTCACGTTCACCACGCCGAATATCGCCTCCGTGGGTCTCACCGAAGCCGAGGCCCTGGCGCAAGGCTACGACTGCGACTGCCGGGTCCTCGAGCTCGAACACATCCCGCGACCACTCGTGAACCTCGACACCCGCGGCGCCTTCAAGATCGTCGCGGAGCGTGCGAGCGGCAGAGTCCTCGGCGTTCACGCAATCGCGGCGAACGCGGGAGACACCATCCTCGCCGGCGTCTACGCGATCAAGTTCGGTCTCACGACCCAGGACCTCGCCGACACGTGGTGCCCCTACCTCACGATGGCCGAGGGCATCAAGCTCGCGGCTCAGACCTTCACCGCCGACGTCGACAAGCTCTCGTGCTGCGCGGCATGATGACTTCAACGGGTGACGTGCCCACGCTCGACATCGCAAGCGTGGCGCGCGGGCTGGTCGACCAGCTCGCGGCATCGGGTGCCGCCTCGACAGAGGACGAGTGGCGTGTGCGGCGCAGCGCGTGGCAGCTGCTTTCTCACGGCGTCGCGGTAGCCGAAGGAGATATCGCTTCGGCGAGCGGCGCAGCTGCCCATGTCGTGCGCGACGTGCTTTCGCGAGACGTCGAGCGCGACGAGGGCGGCCGACTCAGCGGTGTAAGTGGCCTGACGCTCGTGCCGACGCAGCACCGGATCTGGCTCGGCTACACGGAGCTCTACACCTGGTGCGCCCTCGATCTCCTGCTCTTCCCGCGCTTGCTCCACCGTGCGGCCGAGTTCGAATCCGAATGCCCGGCGACGGGGGGGCGGATCAGTGGGCGCATGGCACCTGATGGATCCGGCGAGCTCGAGCCTCAGGAAGCAGTTCTTTCCCTCGTGGTGCCACGGGCCAGCGAGCCGGTGCGGTCATCGTTCTGCAACTTCGTGCATTTCTTCCGCTCCGCTCAGGTGGCGGAAGCGTGGGTGACGACCAACCCCGCCGGGCATCTGCTCGACGCCAGGCAGGCGTTCGAGCTCGCGGACCACCTCACGCAGTCGCTCGATCTAAACAAGGAGGAATCATGAGCACACTCAATCGCGGTGGAGCCGGGGTGGGGCTGGGCCTCGCCGCCGTCGTCTGCTGTGGCGGCAAGGCGCTGCTGCTCGCCGGGCTCGCCGGTGGGTCACTCGGAGCGTTGGCGGGTTGGGCCGGCGCGATCGCAGGCGCCGCGGTGCTCGTCACTGCCGTCGCCTGGTACGTGAGAAGGAGATCGCTGTCCCCGGGACACTCAGGTGGCGCCTGCTGCGTTCCGCCGGTCGAGTCTCGACCGGCGTCGATCGATGGGGTCGAGCTTTCCGAGGATTCGCGTCCCGACGCGTCACGCCCGGACCCCTTGAGGGTGGCGCCATGACAAACTCGTGTTGCTCCCCAGCGTTCAACCACGAGGCCGCGAGCGTTCCTCTCGTCGCGGAAGCAGAACGACCTGAGGCGCGGGCGGCACAGGTGCCGTGTCTCTCCTGTGGTCGCGCCGGCACGGCCGTCACCCTCGACACTATGCGTCACCACCTGCGTCGCGACTTGCTTACCACGCTCGAGCCAGGTGACTACCGGTTCTGCGAGACGCGTGACTGCCCCATCGTCTACTACGCGTCCAGCCCCCCGGTGACGTATCTCAAGGCAGCGGTTGCGACGAGGGTCGGAGCGAAGGAGTCGCGTGATCCGGTGCCGGTCTGCTACTGCTTCTCGTTCTCCGAGAATGACATCGTCCAAGACGCGCGTCGCCACGGCCGCAGCACGATCAGGGACTACATCAAGGCGCAGGTGCGCGAGGGGTCGTGCGAGTGTGAGGTGAAGAATCCGTCGGGCCGTTGCTGCCTCGGAAACGTCGGTCGCGCGATCAAGAAGGCGCACGCTGCCGTGGAGGTATCCCCGGCCGCCGCCGTCGATGGGGGGGTCCGACAGTGAGCAAAAGGGAGGTCGCCCGCGCTCGCGTCATGCGCCAGAAGAGGCAGCGTTTCATCTTGGTGGTGAGCGTGGTTGTGGTGGCCGCGGGCGCGGCTCTCGCGCTGGCGGGCGCATCAGATTCAGGTCGTGGCAACGTAGCGTCGCAAGCTTCCAGCGATAGCGCGGAACCGGTCTCATACGTGTCGTGGGATGGCGAGGAGGTCGTCTCCACCGCGCAGTTCCGCGGAAAGCCGCTCGTGGTGAACTTCTGGGCGACTTGGTGTACCTCGTGTCTGTTCGAGATCCCTGGGTTCGTGTCGCTGTACGAGAAGTACGACGGGAAGGTGGCTTTCCTCGGGTTGAATCTCCAAGACAATCCGGAGTCCGCCGCGGCCATGAAACGCGAACTCGGGATCACGTACCCGACCGGGCGCGATCCGGAGGGGGAAGCATTCAGCGCCTTCGGCAGTGTGGCGATGCCCACCACCGTGCTGATCGGTCCCGACGGCGACGTCGTAGAACGCCTCGACGGTGAGGTGAGCGCGGGTCAGCTCGCTTCGAAGCTGGAGGAATACTTCGGAGTGGAGGCGTAGTGCCGATAGCGCTCGCCGTCATTGCAGGCGGTCTGGCGACGCTCAATCCGTGCGGCTTCGCTTTGTTGCCCGCGCTCCTGTCGTTCTACGTGGGTTCGGAGGAAAACGATCTTCCGCGTGCGCCGACGCGCGCGTTGCAGGCGGTCTTCGTCGGGCTCATGGTGAGCGCCGGTTTCCTCGCCGTCTTCGCGGTTGTCGGTCTTCCGATCTCGCTCGGCGCGACGCAGCTAACGCGGGCCATCCCATGGGCTGGGATCGTCCTTGGAGCCGTTATGGCTCTTGCTGGAGTAGCCATAGTCCTGGGGAGGCAGCTGTCTTTCTCCATCAGCCATCCCTTCACCGCGAAGCGCGAGCGACGCCCGCACACGATGTTGCTGTTCGGCGTCGGCTACGGCATCGCATCTCTTGGGTGCACGCTCCCGGTGTTCCTCGCGTTGATCGGCGCATCGCTGGCCACGCGGGGGCCGGCCGCGGGCCTCATCGTCTTCGCTGCTTACGGGTTCGGCATGGCGAGCGTGTTGATGGCGCTGGCGATCGGCGCTGCCTTGCTGCGTAACGGGCTGGCGCGAGCGCTGAGACGGCTCCTTCCCCATATGAACCGGATCGCGGGCGCTTTGCTGCTCCTCGTCGGCGTCTATCTCACCTACTACTGGTCCAAGGTGCAGTTCGCATCGGTGAGGGCGCTTTCTGAGGACCCCGTCGTCTCGATCGTCCAACGTTTCACCGGCACCGTGCAGCGCCTGGCGGCCTCGGGATCCGGGCGGTGGTTGATCGTTGCGGCCGGGGGCGTGGTCATCGCCGCGACCGCGATCGGGATATGGAAGTGGTCCGCCGATTCAGGCGAGCCAGACGTCTCGCGTGCTCCTGAGCTTGATCCCCACCACCTCGGCACCGACACGCGGGACGAGGTCGCGTCGCGATGAAGGGGCCCGCGGCCGACCCGCTGCTGCGGTTGTCTGGCTCAGACCTCATCATCATGCTGCGACCACCGCGCGCCAACTGGATGCCGGCGGTCGCGGGATGGCTCGTGTGGGTCGCGGCGGCGATCCACCTCCTCCTTACGCCCGAGCACTTCGACGAGCGCTTCGTCTACGGCGTCTTCTTCCTCGTCGCTTCGCTGTTCCAGCTGGCGCTCGGATGGTTCCTTCTTTTCCGCCCACACCCGCGCGTTTACCGCGCGGGCGCCATCGGAAGCCTCATACTCATCGCCACGTGGATCGTCACGCGGGCAGTAGCGCCGCCGCTGTCGCCCGAAGGCGGGCCGGAGCCCGTGACGCTGCTGGGGGTGGTGGCGACGGGCGCCGAGCTTGCCACCCTCGTCCTACTGGCGGCGGCTCTGCCGGTCCCCACCGCCAAGCGGCGGTGGACGGGATGGGCTTGGGCGATCGCGGCAGGACTCGCCTTTGCCGGGCTGTTCCTGCTCGCTTCGGGTGCGATCTCCTATGTCTCCTTCGCCGGAAGCCCGTCCTCGTTCAACTCCTATAACCCCGGCTTGTCTATCCGCTACCCATTGGTCTACGGGTTGCTCCTTCCGCACGTCTGGGTGGTCGGGAGCTGGTCGACCTTCGCGTTCGTCGCGATCGCGGCCGTTCTCGTCGCAGCCAACGTCGTGAGCGTGACCGGGCGTCAGACCGTCGCGCCGGAATGCAATCCACGCCCGCGCGGTCTGCTCGCGGTCGCACCTTCATTGTTCGCGGTGTCGAGTTGCTGCGGGATGCCGCTCGCGTTGTTCATGGGCACGGCCGCCGTCGGCTTCCTGTTCAAGGCGACGCCATGGCTGTTGCTCATCACGGTTGCGATGCTGGTCGGAAATCTTGTGCTGGTGCGCAGCGCGACGACGACGCTTCCGACTCATCGGCCCACGGCAGGGTCTAACCCCGGGTGCCATCCCGAAACAGGTGGGCAACCGGTCGCGATGTCAGGAGGCGTGGCGTGACGGACGACGCGGACCGCCCGACCAAGGGCGGCGTGGCCGTGAGGCGACGTCCAGGTCATGGAGGGGCCGTAGGTGCTGCGGCTGGTGGTGGGTTCCTCGCGTCGCTTCCCATTGTCGGCCCCGCGTTCGCGAGCGCATGTGCGTCATGCCTCGGAATCGGCGGAGTGGCTGCGTCGGGGGCTGCTGTGGGATGGGGTACTCCCATCGGCATCGCGATCGCGATCGGCATCATGGCTTTCAGCGTGTGGCGAACGCTCCGCGTGAAGCGGCTCGCGTGCTCCGCTGAGGACTATCGACGGGCTCGGCTCCTTGTTCCCGTACTGACGCTGGCCGTCGGAGTGGCGGGGTATGCATTCGGCGCCTTCCTCCTCGCCCCGCTGTTCGAACCCGCAGGGCAGGGCGCGGCGCGGCCGTCGTCGGGTCTGCTGCCGTGAGGACCTGCGGCTGAATGCGCAGCGTCGGGTCCTGGTTCAGCCTCAACACCTCCATCTGTGGACACGGCTAACCTTCTGGTGGCGGGACGCTGTGAAGCCGTGCATGTGAGCTGCTATGTGGAGGACTAGATGACCGACCTTGTATCACGGATCCTGAACGTTTCGCCTCAGGAGACGGCTGTCGAAGACTCCATGCTGGCCGAGACGGTGTCGGCGATCTTCGATTGTCTCCAAGCCTGCAAGGCCTGTGCCGACGCGTGTCTGGAAGAAGACCTCAGCGGGCTGAGCCGTTGCATCCGCCTGTTGCTCGATTGTGCGGACGTTTGTATGGCGACAGGTCAGGTCCTTCTACGTCAGACGGCATTCGAGTCGCCGCTGGGCCGGTCTTTGGTTGAGATGTGTTCTCTGGCCTCCGCGCTGTGCGCGGGTGAATGTTCCGTCCATGCCGACCGGCACGAAGTCGGGCTGAGGATGGATCACTGCCGTGAATGTGCCGCGGCGTGCCGGCGTTGCTCCGACGCGTGCGATCGGCTGCTGGCAGCCCTGCCAGCGTAGAGGCGGCGTCCGTGGCCGACCGAGATGCTGATGTCGACCGCTTGCTCGACCTAGCGTTCGGTCTCGCGGAGGAAGGTGAACCTGGTCCGGACGCCGTCGAGGTGCTTTTGTCGCAGCCCGACATCAGCGTAGAGACGCTCCGAGAGGTGGCTCGCCGAGCGGATGCGCTGGAGCATTCGGCGAAGCACGATCACGTCGGTGCGCACGTGCTTTTAGAAGCGGCTGTCCTCAAGCTCGAGGCGCGAGCGACGGGAGGGGCTACGACCGACCCACACGCCTGGTGAGGGAACCTGGCGGTTTCGCCCACCGACGGTGGGTTTCGGCCCCGCTGGGCCCGGAACGAAGTGCTATCCGTAGGTCGGACGGCGCTTGGTCTACGGCCGCAACCGACGCGTCTCGCTGCCGCCGCGGATCACGCGGTGATGCGGCCCATTAGACGTGCGGAACGGGGCACCAATCCGTAGGTCCGTTGCTGCACGACACGCACCCATATATAAGGAGCAGATCTGACGCTGGCGGGGCGGCCGGAAAGCGGCCCAGCACGGGCTTGCTGAAGACGAAAAAGTGCGCTCTGACCAGGGCTTTTAGCGTGGGTCGCCGGGGAATCGAACCCCGAACCGCGGGATTAAGAGTTTCTTCGAGTTCCGTTTCGTCTACCTGCGCTTTCGCGGCGAAACCGCCCCTGACCTGCCCATTCGACCCATGGTCATTCATGGACGTTTATGGCTGTTCATTGTTGCGTTGCGGCCCAGTTGGGGCCTAAAGGTACAGAATGTTGTACGGTCACGGCATTGGCCAAGATAGTGCCGTTCACTGAGGCTCGCGCGAACCTCAAGAGCTTCTAGACGACGTCGAGGACAAACACGAACATGTCCTCATCACCCGCAATGGCAGACCTTCGGCAGTGACGTCTCAGCCGACGAGTACGAGTCTCTGGAAGAGACGCTCGAGATCCTTCAGGACGCGGACCTGATGGAGGCTTTGCGCAAGAGCGAGGACGACCTGCGGGCCGGACGACTGACGTCACTCGAGGATCTTCGTAAGAAGAGGGACTGATGGCCGGGGTCCAGCTGACCCGGGAAGCCTCCGCCAATTCGAAGCTCTTCCGCCGCGTCTCCCAGATCCCGTTCTGAACGCACTTAGTGACCTCCAGATCGACCCCGAAGCGGCTGGCAAGCCTCTACTGGGACGGTTGAACGGCCTTTGGTCGGCGCGGGTGGGCAGTTACCGGACTCTCTATTCGATTGAGGGCAGCAGCCGTTCACCCAGGCTGATCGTGAGGGCGAT
>JADDQX010000116.1 GCA_016781115.1 Actinomycetota bacterium
CTCACGGCCTGGTGTACGGCCTGGCCGCCATCGGCCCCGGCATCGGCATCGGCCTCGTGTTCGCGAGCGCCATCGAGGCCATGGCCCGCCAGCCCGAGACAGCAGGCGAGACCCGGACGACGATGTTCCTCGGCTTCGCTCTCATCGAGGCTCTTGCCCTGTTCGGTTTCGTCCTCGCGTTCATCCTCTAGTAGGCGGGAGATCGAGATATGTCATACCTAGCAACGATCTTCTGGTTCGCCGCCGCGGAGGCGGAAGGAACCTCGACCGAGGAGCCATCGGGCACCGATCTGATCCTGCCTGCTATCGACGAGCTCATCTGGGGCGCGGTCGCATTCAGCGTCGTCCTCTTCGTGCTCAACAAATTCGCCTTCCCGAAGCTGCGCGAGGCCGTCGAGGGTCGCGAGAAGCAGATCCAGTCGGATCTGGAGGCCGCGGAGCGGGCGCGAACCGAGGCCGAACAAGAGAAAAGGCAGTACCAGCAGCAGATAGCCGACGCGCGCAGCGAGGCCAACCGGATCGTGGAAGAGGCCAGACAGCAGGCGGAGCAGGTCCGCAAGGACATCACGGCTCGGGCCCAGACGGAGGCCGAGCAGATCGTCACGCGAGCTCGCGAATCGATCGAAGCCGAGCGGAGCAGCACGATCCAGGAGCTGCAGAGCACCATCGCTACGATGTCGATCCAGCTCGCCGAGAAGGTCGTCGGCCGTTCGATCGACGCGTCGGCCCAGAGGGAGCTGGTCGACGCCTACATCCGTGACGTCGCCGGGATGGGCAACGGGGCGGGGAGCAACAACTAGTGGCCAACGTCATGTCCGAAGAGCTCATCCACGGCTACGCGACCGCTTTGTTCCAGGTGGTCCGCGCCGAGGGCGAGATCGATCGGGTGGAAGACGAGCTCTATCGGTTCGGCAAGCTCCTCGACACGAACCACGAGCTCAAGCAGGCTCTCAGCGACCAGTCGATCGACAAAGAGCAGCGCAAGAAGGTGCTGGGCGAGCTTCTCGACGGCAAGGTCTCGCCACACACGCTCGGGCTCCTCGGCTTCGTCGTCGAGCAGGGCCGGGCGCGGCAGTTGCCGCAGATCTTGAGCGAGCTCAGCAAGCTCGCCGCCGAGGCCCGCAGCGCGGTCGTCGCGGAGGTGCGCAGCGCTATCCCGCTCGATGCACAGCAGCAGACCGCGCTCGCCGAGGCGTTGTCCAAGGCGACGGGAAAGAAGGTAGAGCTCAAGGTGTTGGTGGATCCGGAGGTCCTCGGCGGCGTCGTCGCCAAGGTGGGGGACACGGTCATCGACGGCACCGTTCGGCGCCGTCTCGAACAATTGAAGGAGCAGGTGAGGAGCTAAGTGGCTCAGCGCGAACTGAACATCGACGCTTCGGAGATCTCTGCGGTTCTCCAGCGCTATGTGACGGACTTCAATCCTTCGGTCGAGAAGGAAGAGGTCGGTCGTGTGAACGAGGTCGGAGACGGGATCGCCCGAGTAACCGGGCTGCCCGGCGTTATGGCTAACGAGATGCTGGAGTTCCCCGGCGGCATCCTCGGCCTCGCGATGAACCTGGACGAGGATGAGATCGGCTGCGTCATCCTCGGCGAGGCCTCCCACGTTGAAGAGGGGAACCCCGTCAAGCAAACGGGCAGGATCCTTTCGGTCGGCGTGGGCGATGGCCTTCTCGGGCGCGTTGTCAACGCGCTCGGTGAGCCGATCGACGGCAAGGGCCCGATCAAGACCGACGCGACCCGCGCCCTCGAGGTCCAGGCACCCGGCGTCACGGCACGCCAGCCGGTGAGCGAGCCGATGCAGACCGGCATCAAGGCGATCGACGGCATGATCCCGATCGGCCGCGGGCAGCGCGAGCTGATCATCGGCGACCGCCAGACGGGCAAGACCGCCATCGCCATCGACGCCATCATCAACCAGCGCCAGCTGTGGGGCACGGACAAAGCGGTGAAGTGCATCTACGTCGCAGTGGGCCAGAAAGCGTCCACGGTGGCAGAGGTGGTAGCGGCCCTTGAGTCTCGCGGAGCCCTCGAATACACCGTCGTTGTGAACGCGCCCGCGTCGGACCCCGCCCCGTTCCAGTACCTCGCACCCTTCTCGGGGTGCGCCATGGGGCAGCACTGGATGGAGAACGGGCAGCACGCTCTGATCGTGTTCGACGACCTCTCGAAGCAGGCGATCGCTTACCGGCAGCTCTCGCTGCTCCTTCGTCGTCCGCCGGGCCGCGAGGCGTATCCGGGCGACGTCTTCTACCTGCACTCGCGTCTGCTAGAGCGTGCCGCGAAGCTGTCGGACGAGAACGGCGGCGGCTCGCTCACCGCGCTCCCGATCATCGAGACCAAAGGTGGAGATGTCTCCGCTTACATCCCGACGAACGTCATCTCGATCACCGACGGCCAGATCTTCCTGGAGTCCGACCTCTTCTTCTCGGGTGTTCGCCCCGCTATCAACGTCGGTATCTCGGTCTCCCGCGTGGGCGGGAACGCGCAGATCAAGGCTATGAAGAAGGTGGCCGGCCGTCTGCGTCTCGACCTAGCTCAGTTCCGCGAGCTCGAGGCGTTCGCGGAGTTCGGCTCCGATCTCGACAAGGCCTCCCAGGCGCAACTCGACCGAGGACGCCGCGTCGTCGAGGTGTTGAAGCAGAAGCAGTACACGCCGTACCCGGTGGAGGACCAGGTCATCTCGATCTGGTCGGTGACGAACGGCTATATGGACGACGTCCCGCTCGGAAAGGTGAACGACTTCGAGCAGGCACTCATCCAGCACGTGAAGACGCGTCACTCGGCGATCGGTCAGACGATCGTCGACACAGGCAAGCTCGAAGACGATCTGGCCGAGCAGCTGAAGGCCGCGGTCGAAGAGTTCAAAGCGACGTGGAGCGCGCGCGAGGACACCTTGGAGACCACCGCGTCCCGCGAGGGCGTGCCAGAGACGACGAGCCCTGTGGCCGATGCCGCCGCGGCCGGGTCCGGCGGCGGAGCTCCGACGAACACCACGACGCCTTCGGACGCGACCCAATCAACAGGTCCCTCCACCACCGGCACGTCGGCCACGGGCAGCTAGGAGGATGGCTCAGCAGCTCCGGGCGGTAAAGAGGCGGATCGGCTCCGTCAAGTCGACGCAGAAGATCACGCGCGCGATGGAGCTGATCGCGTCCTCGCGGATCATCAAAGCCCAACGGCGGGTCGAGGCAGCGCGGCCCTACGCCGAGCAGCTCCGCAACCTGATGTCGTCTGTGCAACGCAACGCGGGCAGCATCGATCACCCGTTGCTGAAGCAGAGGGAGGGGGCAGGTCGCGTCGGCATGATCGTCATCACCGCGGATCGCGGCCTCGCCGGCGCTTACAACTCGAACGTGATCCGAGCCGCAGAACGCGACATGGCCGGACACAGCGATACCAAGCTGTTCCTGTCGGGCAAGAAAGCCATCTCGTACTTCAAGTTCCGCGGCTACGACTTCTCGGATGCTTGGGAGGGCTACTCGGACCAGCCGAAGATCGAGAACGCACGTAAGGTCGCTCGGGCCGCGGTCGAGGCGTTCTCCAGAGGTGACATCGACGAGGTTCGACTCGCCTACACCACCTTCCAGTCCGCGATCATCCAGCGGCCCGTCGTCGTGCGGCTCCTTCCCGCCTCATCCGACGACATCGCGGCGCAAGAAGACACCTCGGCGCGGGCGAACTACGTCTTCGAGCCCGAGCCGGAGGACATCTTGAGCTTCCTGCTCCCGCGCTACATCGAAGGCGCGGTTCTGCAGGCGATGCTCGAGGCCGCGGCCTCGGAGCACTCGGCCCGGCGTCGCGCGATGAAGGCCGCGACCGACAACGCCGACGAGCTGATTGAAGGGCTCACGAGGGTCTACAACCAGGCCCGCCAGGCAGAGATCACGACGGAGATCATGGAGGTCATCGGTGGGGCCGAGGCTCTGTCCGGTGGCGGCCGCGATGCAGGCAGAGGAACGACAGTGCAGAGAGCGACACCCAACGCCGCAGATCTAACGAAAGCAGGAGGTTAAGCAGTGGCCATCACCGAAGAGAGACTTTCCGGCGGCGACGAGCTCCGTACGAGCGAGGGCCGCATCCTCACGATCACCGGCCCGGTGATCGAGGTCGAATTCCCCCCGACGCAGCTCCCCGAGATCGGCTACGCGCTCACCGTCGAGCGGACGATCGCGGGCAACACAGACACCATCACCGCGGAGGTCAGCCAGCACATCGGCGAGAGCACGGTCAAGGCGATCTGCATGAAGGCGACCGACGGTCTCGTCCGCGGCGCGAAGGTGACCAACACCGGCGCGCCGATCACCGTGCCCGTCGGGCCGGCCACGCTCGGCCACGTTTACAACGTCCTCGGCGACCCGGTCGACGAGTCGACGATCCCCGGCGACGTCGAGCGCTGGCCGATCCACCGTCAGGCTCCCGACTTCGAGGACCTCGAACCGCAGACCGAGATGTTCGAGACCGGCATCAAGGTCATCGACCTGCTCGAGCCCTACGTGCAGGGCGGGAAGATCGGGATGTTCGGCGGCGCCGGCGTCGGCAAGACCGTCGTGATCATGGAGATGATCCAGCGCGTCGCTCAAGAGCACGGTGGCGTATCGGTGTTCGCCGGGGTGGGTGAGCGCACGCGCGAGGGAACGGACCTGTGGCTCGAGATGAAGGAATCCGGCGTTCTGGAGAAGACCGCCCTCGTCTACGGCCAGATGGACGAGCCTCCCGGCGTGCGTCTCCGCGTCGCGCTGGCCGCGCTCACGATGGCGGAGTACTTCCGCGACCGCGAGCACCAGGACGTGCTGTTGTTCATCGACAACATCTTCCGTTTCGTCCAGGCGGGCTCCGAGGTCTCGACGCTGCTCGGTCGCATGCCTTCGGCCGTCGGCTACCAGCCCACGCTGTCGGAGGAGATGGGTGAGCTCCAGGAGCGCATCACGTCGACGAAGGGTCGTTCGATCACCTCGCTGCAGGCGATCTACGTTCCCGCCGACGACATCACCGACCCTGCTCCCCACACGACCTTCGCTCACCTCGACGCGACGACGGTTCTGTCGAGGCAGATCTCGGAGCTCGGGATCTACCCCGCCGTCGACCCGCTGGACTCCACCAGCCGGATCCTCGACCCGCGCTACGTCGGTGACGAGCACTACAACGTGGCCCTCACCGTGCAGAGGATCCTGCAGCGCTACAAGGACCTCCAGGACATCATCGCGATCCTCGGGATCGACGAGCTCTCGGAGGAGGACCGGATCACGGTCCAGCGCGCTCGGAAGATCCAGCGGTTCCTGAGCCAGCCGTTCTTCGTGGCCGAACAGTTCACCGGCATCGCCGGCAAGTACGTGCCGGTCGCCGACACGATCCAGAGCTTCAAGGCTCTCGCCGAGGGTGAGTACGACCACCTTCCGGAGCAGGCCTTCTACATGGTCGGCGGCATCGAGGAGGCCGAGCAGAAGGCTAAGGAGCTCGCGGAGTAGTGGCAACACCGTTCGCCGTCAGCGTGGTCACTCCCGAAGAGGAGATCTTCTCCGGCCAGGCCGAGCTGGTCATCGCTCGGTCGCCCGAGGGGGAGTTCGGCATCATGAACAACCATGTCCCCTTCCTCGCCGCGCTCACGCCGGGCCTCGTCACGATCGTGTCCGGCGGGAACCGAGCGTCGTACATCGTTCCGGGGGGCTTCCTCGAGGCCTCCGGGGACGCCGACGGCTATCACGTCATCGTTCTCGCCGACGACGCCGAGGAGGCGGGCGACATAGACGCCGGCGAGGCGCGGCGACGTATCCAAGAGGCACAGCGACGGCGGGACGAGGACGTCGACGAGCGAGCCGAGGCCGGCATGCGGGCGGCGCTGGCTCGCCCCGAGCTGGGGCGCGACTAGACACACCAAGAGGGGGAGCGGTTGAGCGATCAGCCGAACGATCTACGCAACCGCGTCTTCTGCTCCTCCTGCGGTCGCTCGGAGCAGCGTCGCCACGGGTTGATACCCCTCGGGTGGCAGGAGATGCCGGATGCGAACGGCAGCCGGCTGGCGCTGTGCTCCGAGTGCGTTCGGCGCAACGTGTGGCTGATCGAGGCGCGTCTGGATATCGACCCCGGAGCAGGTTTATAGGCACGTCTCGGTGGGGATGAAGTTTTCCCGAAAATTTTGGCCAACCGCCTAGATTTTTTCCCGGACATATCCGTACCATTCGGCCCAGGCCCGACATTGCGGTTGCAGGTCGGCCTCTGTAGGTAGCGAATCGTGTGGTCGGGCGTCTGCGGAGACATCCGGAGGTAATTCGCGGGAAACCGCCGGGTGGACGCTGCGAGATGGGTCCGCGTCACGCGAGAGGTTTCCGATGGCGTCGCCGTCAAGCGCCAGGGTGGTTGTGAGTGATCCCGATCCTGTGGGAGCCCACGCGCCTGGCTCGCTCGGCCGAGTCATGACGAAGGGGTCCGAGACGTCTTCAGCCGGAACAGCCAGGCCTGCATCACCTTTGCTGGGCCGAGAGCGTGAGCTTGCCGGGCTGGGGGCCGGACTCGAGGACGCATTGGCCGGGCGAGGCCGGCTCTTCACGCTGGTGGGCGAAGCTGGGATGGGCAAGACCAGCCTCGCCGAGTGGCTCTCCGACAGGGCTCGCGAGCGAGCGGCCGTCGTGGTGTGGGGTCGTTGTTGGGAGGCCGTGGACACACCCGCTTTCTGGCCGTGGGCGCAGGTGGTGCGGCAACTGGTCATAGAGATGGGTAGGACCGAGGTCGCGGAAGAGACCGGCGGCAGACTCATCTCCGAAGCCCCCAAGCGCATACCGGGACAGCAGGACGGAAGCCGCCTCGCGGAGTTCGACTCCCTGACCAGGTTCGTGAAGGAGGTCGCGGAGCGCCGCCCCCTGGTACTCGTGTTCGAAGACGTCCACGCGGCCGACGACTCGTCTCTTCTGATGTTGCAGTTCCTGGGCCGGGAGATCCGGGACAGCCGCATCATGGTGGCCGCGACCTATGACGAAGCGGCCGCCCGCCGCAGAGGGACGC
>JADDQX010000027.1 GCA_016781115.1 Actinomycetota bacterium
CGTCTTGGTCTCGCCACCTTCGACGCGCGTCACGTTCGCGCCGGCGACGACTGCGAGGCCCTCGTCGGCCAGGATCCGGGACATCCAGTTCGAGATCTCCGGCTCTTCGTGGGGAGCGATCCGGTCGAGCGCCTCGAGAACGGTCACGTTGCTCCCTAGATGGGCGAAGAGCTGACCCATCTCGAGACCGATGTAGTTGCCGCCGATGACCACCAGCGACTCCGGCAGTGCCTTGAGCTCCAAGGCCGAGGTCGAAGTGAGATAACCGGCATCGTCGAGGCCCTCTATGGGAGGAACCCACGGAGCAGAACCCGTCGAGATCAGGAACTTCCTGGCGCGCACCTCGCGACCGTCGACGTCGACCGTGTCGGATGACGTGAAGCGGGCGGTCCCGCGGATGACCTCGAAGCCGTAGTGATCCGCGAGATCGAGATACTTCGACTTGCGAAGGTCGCCCACGACGTCGTTCTTCCTATCGACCAGCGCACCCATATCGACACCCTGCTGCGCGGTCGAGACGCCGTCGAAGGGGTGATGACCCGCCTGGCTGTACGTCTCTGCGGCCGCGAGCAGGTTCTTCGACGGGATGCACCCGATGTTGACGCACGTGCCGCCTACGGTGTCGCGCTCGACCAGCGCGACCCGCGCCCTGAGATTGGTGGCGCGTATCGCGGCGGCGAAGGCGCCGCTGCCTGCTCCGATCGCCACGAGGTCGTAGTCGGCGTCGCCGTGCCGGACAGACGTGCGCGGTGCATCCAAGGATTCGATCCGACCCGGGACATAGCCAGCTCGCTCGATCGCGCCGGATAGATCCGATGACTCACCCTCGAACTGCAAAAGCGCCTGGCCGCGCCTGAAGTCGGCCTCAACGTCCTGCGCGCCGACATCACGCAGAGCACCTTCGACGGTTCGCTCGCAGTGCTCGCAGGTCATCCCACGGACGCCCATCCTCAAGCGCGGCATCACGTCACTCCTTCCGATCGATCACGCGGCAGGCCGCGATCGCGGCCTCGTTCTGTTCCAGGAATCGGTTCGCGCGGTCGAGGAGGGCACGCACACGCCGGTTCGCGACCCTGTAGAAGGTCCGTCTTCCTTCGACACGCGCCTCGACGAAGCCGCACCACGTCAGACACGCCATGTGGTCCGAGACCCGCGCTTGGGTGGCGCCCAGCCGTCGCACGATGTCCATCTGGTGGAGTTCCCCCTCTTCCAACAGGAGCTCGAGGATGCGCAGCCGCGTGGCGTCGCCGAGCGCGCGGAAGAGGCGCGCGACCAGTTCCGTGTCGGCCAAGTGCATAGGTTCGGGTTCGACGATCGCTGGACGTCCTGCCGGCATGTTCCCCTCCTTCTTCAGGCGACGGCCCCACCATCATCCGATTGACCGGATGATTCGTCAAGGTCTCCGGTTGGAGCACCGATACTCCGCGCCGCGTGACTGAGAACCGGTCGCTCATCCACGATCCCGCCCCTGCGACCCCTATCGGACCCGCGGTCGGATCGCCGTCGGCCATGGGCAGATGGACGACGAGGATGCCGTTCCCATAGTGCGCCGATGCTCCGCTTGCGGTTACGTCGGCGGGAACGTCGACTTCTCTCCGGTATCCCCCCGCCTCCCACTCTCGGCGCAGGTATTTCATGTTCTGTCCGCCCATGACCGCGCCTTCGATCGTGAGCCTGTGGCCTTCCAGCCCAACCTGGATGTCGGAAGCGTTGCACCCAGGCAGCGGTGCCGAGACCACGATTCGCCCGCGATGCTCCGCGATGTTCACAGGGACTTCTTCTGACATGTGGCCCGACTCCTTCGGTTGTCGCCTGCAGAAGGCCTACCCACGTTGACACCAGACCTAACCGGTTAACCGCATCATAATTGAGACGGTGCGTTTCCTATCCGGTTAGCCGGGTAGGTTGCGAAGAACTGCCCGCACGAGCGAAGGAGGCGCCATGGCACCGGCTTCCGCGCACGCAGAGCCGCAACCTGAGATCGAGGTCTAGACAACCGCGTGCGTGCCGTAATCGTCCGTCCCGGCCGCGCCGCGTCCGACGAACTAGCCGACGTCCCGGCGCCGGTCATGGACGACCATGCCGTCGTCGACGTGATCGCGGTCGGGGTCGACGGGACCGACAACGAAATCGTGGAGGGTCGCTACGGGTCTGGGCCACCAGGCGAGGACTTCCTGATCATCGGGCACGAGTCGGTGGGACGCGTGACGAGGGCCGCAGGCGAGTTCCAGGAAGGTGACCTCGTGACCGCGATCGTCCGCCGCCCGGACCCGGTCCCGTGTCTGAACTGCGCGAACGGTGAATGGGACATGTGCCTCAACGGGCTCTACACCGAACGCGGTATCAAGAGCCGCCACGGATTCCTGGCGGAGCGCTACGCGGAAGACCCCGAGTATCTGGTCCGGGTACCGGTCGAACTGGAACCAGTCGGCGCGCTCGTCGAGCCGACATCGATCGTCGAGAAGGCGGTCGAGCAGATATGGCGGATCCAGGAGCGTCTCGCGTGGGAGCCGAAGACGGCGCTGGTGACCGGATCAGGTCCGGTCGGGCTGCTCGCGACGATGCTGCTTCGACTGAGAGGGCTCGAGGTCTACGTTTACGACCGTGTATCCGACGGCCCCAAACCCGAGCTCGCGACCATGCTGGGCGCTCGTTACCTTGCCGCGGCCGAGGCCGACCTGGCGCGGGCGGCGGGCGGCGATCTGGGGGACATCGACATCGGGATCGAGGCAACCGGGTATTCGCCGCTCAGCTTCACGCTCGTCGATACAGTCTCGCCGAACGGGATCGTTGCCTTGACCGGCGTCTCGAGCGGGACGCGCAGCGCGCAGATCGCGACCGACCACCTCAACATGGAGATCGTCTTGCAGAACAAGGTCGTCTTCGGAAGCGTCAACGCCAACCGGCGCCATTTCGAGCTTGCGGTGGACGACCTCGCACGGGCGCAGAGACGGTGGCCAGGCTTCTTCGAAGCGATGGTCACTCGACGCGAACCGTTGATCAACTACCGGAGCGCGCTGGAGCGCAAGGCTGATGACGTGAAGGTCATCGTCGAGGTCGGTAGCTGATGACGCAGCCGCGATACCCGCCGATCGGCTCGCTCGGCGTCATCGGCGACGGACGGTCGCTCGCTCTCCTCGACAGCTCCGGATACATCCAGTGGTACTGCCCCATCCGCTTCGACAACCCGCCGCTCGTGTGGCCCTTGCTCGATCATGAACGCGGCGGTTGTGTCGGCTTGGATGTGGGTGGCGCGCGACCGACCATGTCGTACATCCCAGAGACCGGCGTCGTGCGCTACGAGTGGTCGACCGACACCGGCCGCGTCCGCGCAACCGTCGCGATCCCCTTCGGGGCGGACTCCGATCACCAAGATGTCGTGTGGTACCTGGAAGGACTCGAAGGATCGCTGCACGTCGACTTCGTGTTCGACCCGCGGCCGGATTTCGCCCACGAAGCACGCGAGATCGACCGCAGCGGCGGGGCCATCACGATGGAAACCGCGTCGTTCTCCGCTGCGGTCGCAGGGAGCGGGTTGTTCCACCCGGCCGATCGGGGGATGGGCGCCAGCACGCCCGTGGCAGCCGGTGACCAGGTGGCGTGGGTCATCCGGATGTCGCACGACGGTGTTGTCGTTCCACCCGAGACGGAACCGGCCGACGCGAGACGCGCCATAGAAGCGACGATCGGCGAGTGGCGCGAGTGGGTGAAGACCATCACGTATCAGGGGCCGTACCGGGAGAACGTGGTCCGCAGCGCGATCGCGCTCAAGCAGCTGATCTACGAACCATCTGGTGCCGTCGTCGCGGCAGGGACGACGGTCTCTTCCCGAGGAGATCGGCGGCGTCCGTAACTGGGACTACCGCTACACGTGGCTGCGGGACGCGAGCTTCACCCTCAACGCGCTCTACCAGCTCGGTTGCACCCGAGAAGCTCGCCGCTACGCGCAGTGGATGTGCGCCGCGACCGCTGCGCAAGGACTACCGCTGCGCGTTCTCTACGGGATCGACGCTCCCACCGAGTTCCCCGAAAAGACGGTGGATCACGCCGACGGCTACCGCGGGTCGCGACCGGTCCGTATAGGCAACGGTGCGGAGGCGCAGTTCCAGCTCGACAGCTACGGCGAGCTGCTCGACTGCTTGGCGATCTGCGAGATCATGGGCGACGACGTGATGCGCGAGGAGTGGCCGTGGTTCCGCAGCATGGTCGATTTCGTCGCGGCACACTGGCGAGAGCCGGACAGCGGCATCTGGGAGGTACGCGACCGACCGCGCCATTTCGTCCATTCCAAAGCGATGGGGTGGGTGGCGCTGCAACGCGGGAGCGAGATCGCCCGCATGCGAGGTCTTGATGGCGACTTCGAGACGTGGCGGAACGAGGCCGATCTGCTGCGGGCAGAGATCCTCGACCAAGGCGTCCTGCCTGATCGCGACTGCTTCGGTCGTGCGTACGGTGAAAGCAACGTCGACGCGAGCCTGCTGATGTTGCCGTTGGTGGGATTCATCGACGCGCCTCACCCCACGATGCAGGCAACGATCGATGAGATCGTGGGCCAACTGAGTCCCGGAGACGCCTGCGCCCAAGGGCTGCTCTACCGCTACCACCATGAGGCGGGCGACGGTCTTCCCGGTGGTGAGGGCGCATTCACCATCTGCAGCTTCTGGCTGGTCGAGGCACTCGCACTAGCAGGCCGTCGAGACGAAGCAGAGAAGATCTTCGCAGGACTGATCGAGTTGCAGGGAGATCTCGGTTTGTTCGCAGAGGAGATCGATCCTCCGAGCGGAACCCAGCTGGGTAACTTCCCCCAAGCCTTCACGCACATCGGCTTGATCAACGCGGCGCTGAGACTCTTCGGGGAAACGGCGAAGGGAGAATCGAGCACGGCGACGCGACCCCGCAGCGGCTCGAACCCCGACCCGGAGTAGTCGTGCCCTACGACTTTTTCGAACGAGCCGCGGTTCTAACCATGCCCCCGACCACGGCGTCAAGCACGTAGTCGTGCACGCATGGCCGCTGGATCTGTCTCCGCCGGAGACGACGTCCATCTAGGGCACCGCCGCTCCGCTCCTCCCGACGTCTAGTCATGCTCGCTGCTCGACGCGTCGCACGCACGGTGAACCCGGTGTGCCCCGAACTGGTTGCGCAGGAGCGCCACGGCCTTCGCCTGCACCGAGGAGACGTCGCGATAGTTCATCAACGCCGTCTGTGAAGCGCTCACGACCGGAGTTGGGATGTCCTGACCCATCGACCACTCCAGCACCCACTTCACCTCGCCTGTGTCCTCAACGAACGTCGACAGCTCCTCGAGGTCGTGCTCGTGCCTCAGTGCCTTCGCCATGAGCCCTACGAGCCAACTCCTGATGACCGACCCGTGGTTCCAGTTCTCGAACACGGCTGCGGCGTCGAGACCGTAAGGCCCACGCGCGAGCATCTCTACCCCCTCGCCGATCGCCTGGAGCATCCCGAACTCGATGGCGTTGTGCACGAGCTTGGTGAAGTGGCCGGAGCCTGGCTCGCCGGCGAACAAGACGGCGTCATCGTCGACCGCGAGGTCGCGGAGCAGTGGGCGCACGATCTCGTAGGTGGAGCGATCACCGCCCACCATGAAACACGCGCCCCGCCGGGCCCTTCAGTCCGCCGCTCGTCCCAATGTCCAGGAAGCGGAGACCTACCTGACCCAGAGCGCGCGACCTAGCGGCCGAATCGCGCCAGTGGGAGTTGCCTGCGTCCGCGATCACATCGCCCCGCGACAGCAACGCGGCGAGGGCTCCGCAGACCTCGTCGGTAGGAGCACCGTGCGGGACGTAGACGAGGATGACGCGGCGCGTTGGGAGCGCCCGAACCAGATCATCAAGGGTCGAGGTCACCTCGATCCCGGCGTCAGCGGCACGAGCGCGGCCGGGGGCGGTCACGTCGTAGCCCACCGGGAGGTGGCCGTTCTCCACCGCCTGGAGGGCGATGTTGAGGCCCATCCTGCCGAGACCGACGATGCCGAACCTCATTGGGGACCCCCCGCCTTCTCGGCGGATGCCTCAGCCCGACTTCGTCGCTGCCACGGCCACGATCCTGCCAGCTCGACCTCGAGCGTAAAGCTCAGGAACGTCCGGACGAGCACGACGAGGCCGAGAACGACAATGCTGCGGAGGCTTGGTTCGACCCCGACCGTGCGAACGATGTCGCCGGCAACCAGGAACTCAAGGCCGAGCAGGATGGCGCGCCCGAGGTTCTGTCGGCAGCTTGTATACGCGCGTCGGAGCGCAGCGCGATCGCGCAGCACGTGCAGGGCGAACCGCGCCAGCACGACTAGCGTCCCAGCGGTGATGATGGTGATGCCGATCCCGTCGATGAATCGCGCGGTCGCCTCGACGGCTTCATCGAAAGCCAGAGCGCCCCTCCATCCCTCGTTCGCGCATTAACCGGTTGACCGGATGCTATCTCCGCCGCGGTGGTTTAGCCATGCACGTCTACGACGCCACCCCGCTGCTGCGGGCCTCGCTCCCACACTGGCCGGGCGAAACCGCTGTCCATAGGCACGTGACGAGCGATGTTCGCGACGGCGACGCCGCAACGGTGTCGACTCTCACGATGGGGTCGCACACCGGTGCGCATGTCGACGCTCCCGCTCATTTCTTCGCCAGCGGCAGTGGGATAGACGCACTTCCGCTCCACACGCTCGTCGGTCCAGCAGAGGTAGTCGACCTGACCCACGTGCGGGAAGCAGTCACCGCAGACGACCTGCAGCGCGGCTTGCGATCGACCAGACCAGAGAGGTTGATCGTGAAGACGTCGAACTCGGGCTGGAGCCGCAACGACACATCGTTCCGGCACGACTTCGTCGGGCTCGACGTGAGCGCGGCTCGCTGGATCGCGGAGCACCGAGTCAGGCTAGTCGGCCTCGACTACCTCTCGATCGAGAGGTTCGGAAGCGAGCGAGCGGGACACCCCGTGCACAAGATGCTGCTCGGCGCGGACGTAGTGGTCGTGGAGGGCCTTGACCTCGACCACGTAAGTCCCGGGAGCTACCTGCTCGCGGCGCTTCCCCTGAAGATCGGGGACGGCGACGGCGCGCCGGCGCGGGTCGTCCTCATCGAACGCGACGAGCCCGCTGCGACGACACCAGGGCACCCAGTCGCATCTGGGTCCTGATGGTTATACGCTTGGGCGGATAATCTGTTTATCCGGATCAGATCCGGGAATCAGATTCAGGTACGACGTAACAGCCGCTACGTCGCGACAGAGGGTGAGAAAGAGGAGGGAGCCGTGGGCGACAACGCGTCGGGGAATCGTGGTAGAGCGATCCGGCTGGAGGTTCCTCTCCTGATCGAGAACCCGGTCGTCGCATCAGGATGCTGCGCCGTACCCGCCGAAGACGTGTTGCGCGAGGAGCTGTCGTGGCCGGGTGTAACGGTCTCGGATATCGACACGACAGGAGGCCGGGTAGACCTGCAGCTATCGGAGGAGGCACCTGCGATAGAGAAGCTGATCCGAGGTCTGGAGAGCGCGGGATATCCCGTGGCTGGCGTCACGACCAGGGAGGATCCTGCCGGCACACGAGCGACGACGGCCGCGCCCGCGTGACCGGGCGTCGGCTCGGATACCACCTCTCGAGCGAGGAGCATCCTGCCGCCGATCTGATCGGATACGCCCGCCGGGCGGAAGAGGCGCGATTCACGTTCGCGCTGGTCTCCGACCACTTCCATCCCTGGCTGCGGCGCCAGGGGCATTCACCGTTCGTTTGGTCGGTGCTCGGAGGAATCGCGCAAGTGACGACCACGCTGCGTGTGGGGACGGGCGTGACGTCGCCCATCATCCGCATGCACCCGGCGATCGTGGCGCATGCAGCAGCGACGACCGCGACGCTGATGCCCGGCCGCTTCTTCCTGGGTGTCGGCAGCGGCGAGCTGCTCAACGAGCACATCCTGGGTGACGAATGGCCGCGCGCCGGTATCAGGCGCGAGATGCTGAGCGAAGCGATCGACGTGATCCGCGACCTGTGGGCGGGCGAGACCACGAGCCACCGTGGCCGCCACTACCGCGTCGAAGGCGCAAAGATCTTCGACGTGGACGAGCCGCCTCCTATCGTGATGGCGGCGGGCGGTAAGAAGTCGACGCAACTGGCGGCGGAGAAAGCAGACGGCTTAATCAGCGTCGTCGCCAAGAGGTCGATCGTCGAAGATTTCGAGGCCGCAGGAGGCGCCGGCAAGCCGCGCTACATGAAGGTCGCCGTCTGCTATGACGAAGATGAGCAGGAGGCGCGCCGGCTGGTCCACAAGCAGTGGCCGATCGACGCGATGCCCCCGCGGCTTCTCACCGAGCAACGATTGCCCCAGGACTTCGAGGCGATCGCGTCGCTCGTTACGGAGCAGCAGGCAGTGGATGCTGTGGTCTGCGGCCCCGATCCCTACAAGCACATCGCGAAGATCGAGGAGGTGTTCGACGAGGGGTTCGACCACGTCTACGTGCACCAGATCGGGCCGAACCAGGAAGGCTTCTTCCGTTTCTACGAAGAGAAGGTGATCCCCCAGCTGAGCTCGATCGACTTCTACTGAAGGAGGGCTAGATGCCGCACGACATCGACATCGAAGAGATACGAGAGGTGCTCGCGCGCGAGGGCGCGCAGCTGGTCGAGGTCCTGCCGAACAAGGAGTATGAGGAGGAGCATCTTCCCGGCGCGATCAACATCCCGCTCAAGAGCCTCGACGAGAACTCTGCCGCGCAGCTGAACCGCGACGCGCCGGTCATCGTCTACTGCCACGACTACCAGTGAGACATGAGTCCACGGGCCGCGTGGCGGCTCGAAGCGATGGGTTTCACCGATGTCTACGACTTCGTCCCGGGCAAGGCGGCGTGGCTCGCGATGGGATGGGGGCGAGAAGGAAGCGCGGCCGCGAGACCGAACGCCGGTGAAGTCGCAGGGACCGATGTCGCGGTGTGCCGCCTCGGCGAAACGGTCGGCGACGCCCGCGCGGCGCGCGAAGAGTCACCCCACGACTTCTGCCTCCTCACGAACGATCGCGGCATCTTCATGGGACGTCTCCGAGGAGATGCCCTCGCGGGGGATCGGGACGAGCTGGTCGACCGCGCTATGGAAGGTGGATCCACGACGGTCCGGCCAAGCGAGCCTCTCGAACCGCTCGTCGGGCGCATGACCAAGAGAGGCGTCAAGTCAATCGTCGTTTCTGACCTGAAGGGCGGGTTGATCGGCGTGTTGTTCCTCCGCGACGCAGAGGAGGCGCTCGAAGCACAGCAGCGTGATGGATAGCTCGTGGTCTCTTCCTTACCAACCCTACTAACGGTTGCAAGAGAAGACGATGAGGGAGACGAAAGGGGTGACGCGCCATGGCTGATCGACACCAGGAACCGAAAGACGTTCCCACCGCGGAACGCATCGGAACGGTTGCAGCAGCACAGACCAGCGCGATGAAGCACAAGATGAAGGGCGAGCTACAGAGCGAGCACGGCGGCGACTATCTGACGGACCCGGTGCAGGTCGAGGAGATCATCAAGCGATGGCCGAAGGCTCCACAGAAAGGCGCACGCCAGATGATCGAGCAGTACGGTCCTCCGAACGAGGTAACGCCGACGAGACTCGTGTGGTACCGAAACGGCCCCTGGAAGAGGACCCAGATCACGAGCGACGAGCTCGCGCACAACTTCCCGATGCCGCACGTCGATTACTTGACGCAGTGGATCGACTACCGCGTACCTCTGGACAACTTCGATGACATAGCAGCATTCGACGGGAGCTGCCTCGTCGACCGGACCGCGGGAGAAGCCGCCGCACGCTGCGACTCAGAAGCCGCCAACATCGTGACGCTCAATCTCATGCACTCGATCGTGACGGGGCACACGACGTTCGACGAAGCACGCAAGATCTACGCCGAGCAGATGGCGGCCTATACAACCGGCCGCGACGCGCCGTATGCGGAGCGCCTGCGGTTCGACGTCGCAGAGGGCGGAACGCAAGATCCCGACGAAACGATGATGGCGGGGGCGATGGCGCATCAGGTGGGCGAGAAGCTGAGGGAGGCGATCGGCGCCGAGACCGAGCGTCCCCCAGAGCCGTGATGTTCGCGCCCGATCGGACAGACGCCGCGCCAGAGCCCGAAAACAAGACCGAAGACGCCAGCCCAACCTACGCCGAGAAGAAGCAAGACGTCCAAGCGGCGCCCGGGCGGGGGACGACTCCCAGGTTCCAGACGAAGTGGCCGAGCACGATGAATCGCTGGGACGAGCGGTGAGGAGTGGCGATAAAGGTGCGCACGATCACCGGTGCTACGCAGCACCGGGCGGTCGAGGTGGGAAGCGAGTCCTCCTTAGCTCGACGCAGGGGGCGGCGGGAGATGGCTAGTCGCGACCGGAGCTTCAAGCGGATCGCTTCACTGACGGAGATACCCGATGGTGGCAGCAAGCGCATCGACGTCGGTGGGCGTCCGGTTGGCCTGTACCGGCGAGGCAACGAGGTCTTTGCGATCGACGACGTGTGTACGCACGAGGAGGCCTACCTGAGCGAGGGGGAGTTCGACCCGGATGCCCTCGAGGTGGAGTGCCCGCTGCACGGTTCCCGCTTCTGCGTACGCACCGGAGCAGTTCGGATCCTGCCCGCTACCAAACCGGTGAGCAGGTACGAGGTCGTGGTCGAAGGGGATGGCGTCTCGATCGCACTCGATCCGGCAAGGGAGTAGCCGAGTGTCAAAGAGTGATTGGCCCGGTACCACAGCGTCGTAGCGGCGCGTTTGTCCGGCTCGTTCGCGGCGGAACGACCAGTACCCACTGACTTTGGAGGGGGAGACCGAGTCCTCGGCCGCCGTGGAACGTCATAAAGGAGCGCACATGCGCCGTGGCCAGCCGATTCCGCTGCCACCTATACGTTTTAGCCGATTATCGGGCTGCCATGCTGGGTAGCACATCCACAGAGCGACCGGAGCGCGACGAGTAAGCGAGGTGCACACATGGGGAACACAATTGGACACGCAGTTGTAGCGACCGCCGGTGCGTTCGCGGCCGGAAAAGTCATGGACAAGGTCACCACCGCCTTTTACGAGCGTCAGAGCGATTCCTCCAAGCACAAGGAGGAAAGCCTTCGCGCCGACCCCATGCCGACCGTCACGCTCGTGCGCCGGGTCGGCGAGATGACCGGACGCAAGGTCGACGACGAGACCGCCGAGAAGGTCGGGATGCTCGCCCATTCCGGTTTCGGAGTAGCCGGAGGCCCCGTCGCATCGCTGCTACATCGCAGGACCGGTCTCAATCCCTTCGCCGGCGGGCTGGCGGTCGCGCTCGGAATGAGCCTCCTGGTCGACGAAGGTCTCAACTACGTTCTCGGGCTCGTCGCTCCGGCACCCGAATGGCCTGCCGTGTCGCACGTCCGCGGCGTCGCAGGACACCTTGCCTACGGACTCGTCCTCGGCACCGCGATCGCTGCGGCGGATTTCGTCTTCGGTGACTGATAGCCCTAGCGAGAAAGTCGGCGACACGCGAGGGAGCGATGTTTGACCGCTCGCACAATCACCTTCGGTGAACGGCGACCACCTTCGGTCGAATAGATGATGCGGTAGCTGCCGACACGGGCTGACCGAACACGCTTCAGTCGCCCTAGTAGAGGCTTCCCTGCAGCTTCCGGGTCGAGCTCAAGATCAGCAAGCGCGCTGACCACCGGTTGTTGGAGACGCTGAGGTAGGTCTTCGAAATGGCGCGTTGCTTGCCGGGTCAGACGGACGCGAGCCATCAGCGTCGCCTGTTGCGAAGATTCTCCAGCGATGTGAGGCGTCCAGCCCGGATATGGTCCTCGCTCTTGTGCAGGGCCTGCGTGAGGTCCTTGTCCTGAAGGATCTCGAGCGTTTCCTCGAGCGACTCGTACTCATCCGCCGAGAGCATGACTGCGGAAGGACGCCCATTGCGCGTGATGAGGACGTGCTCGTGCTTGTCCTCGACCGCGTCCAACAGTTCCGTCAGGTTGGCGCGAGCCTCGGTGAAAGGCACTATCTTGGCCACGCGACTCAGTGTACATCATTCTGTACCTTTAGGCCGCATTTGGGCCGCAAGACGACAATGAACAACCATGAACGTCCATAAACGTCCACAGATCGAAACTGCAGGTCAAAGGCGATTTCCGCCTAAAACCGCAGGTAGAGGAAACGGACTTGATGAAACTCTTAATCCGGCGGTTCGGGGTTCGATTCCCCGGCGACCCACCCTAAAAGCCCTGGTCAGAGGCACTTTTCGTCTGCGGCAACCCCTCATTGGGCCGCTTCCCAGCCGCCGCGCCGCGCCAGAGCGAGTCCTTATATATCCAGAGCGAGTCCTTATATATATAGACGCGCCCGGGGCAGCAGCGGACCTACGGATTGGTGCTCCGTTCCGCACGCCTACTGGGCCGCATCTGGGCGATTCAGCCCCCGTTATATGAGTGAGTGACGGCGAAGCGACGCCGGCAGGAACGAAAACCCCGGAAAGAGGGCGGCATGAAGCAGGACAGCGACTCGGGACCCCCCTTAACAACCTTGCCCACTGAGGAATCCCAGGACAATTGATGGATGGAATCCTCACTTCGACGAACCGCCGACACGAGGCTCGTCCTGGCTGGAACCGCAAGGAGCGGCGTCGGGAGGCAGGGATGTTGAGGGCGCGGTTGTTCTTGAGTTCGTACGCGATTCTCTTCGCGATCCTGGCTCTTCGCTTTGACGGGTCCGTGCTGAGAGGAACCTGTGCAGCCTTGGCGGCAATAGGAGCGTTGACGACAGTTGCGTGGTTTCGAGCTGCACGGAACGTACAGCCGACTCCCTACATAATCGCAGAGGTGACGGATCGAGGGGGTGAAGTGGCTGGGTATCTCGCCACGTACTTGTTGCCTTTCCGTCACCGTCCCAACACCGGATCTCGCAGATGTCGGTGGCTACATCCTCTACATGCTTGTTGCCGCGACCATCTTTGTTCGCTCAGAGATGATCCACATCAATCCGCTGTTATACGTGTTCGGGTTCTCGGTAGCGTCCGTTCGCGCCGACTCAGGTTGGCAAGGCTTCCTCATATCGCGGGTCACGCCATCCGCGGGTGACACGATTAGGGGATGGCGGGTCAGCGAGTCGGTTCTGCTGGCAAGGAAGTGAGTTGCATATGACCGCGACGGAAGAGCTCGAACCCTTCGACGTCGCTGCTGCTGACATCGTCTTCTTCGTCGGATGGCGATCGGCAAAGTCTTTGAAGATCGGGCACGTCAATGTGGGTCAGGATGCTGCGGTCGCCCTCAAGGCGATGGCGGAGGATACGAGGCGCGCCATCATTGAGGCCGACGCGCTGACCTACTCGGCTGACGCCCACCCGGAGCCGGGAGAATTCGTGGACGCCCCGCTTACCGCCGCCGACCCCGCGCTGGTGCCGACTCTTCGTCACCCCGAGCAGGCCGAGCTCCTCACCCCGGAGAAGGTGCGACACCGAGACATCGTCATCTACGGATTAGCGGTGGTCGCTAACAACGACATTCACGTCTATCTCCGCAAGGCGAATCCCCAGCGGGGCCTCAAGAAGGGGAAGATACTCATGAGCATGAGCGACGTCCTCACGAGGCTGACGGACCCCGTCCTCGCTCTTGACGACCGCTTCGATTTCGTCATCACGGAGAGTCGCGTTGCGGTCTTGCGGATGACGGTCTTCGACTTCGTATTCAGGAATGCAGCAGCAGTGGCGCAGCAGGTCCCGACATGGATCAGCTCCATCACCAACGCGCTGCCACTTAAGGAGGGCGCAGCGGAGGCTCTTGCCGCGAAGGCAGCGAGCGACATTCGCCTTCGCCGACGCCTGCAGAGCATCCACGAGAGCGGTCACCTCGCAACCGTGTCCATAGACGATGTTCGTGCTGAGATCGGGCGCCGCGGTCTCGACGAGGACGAGCTGATCGACAACGATCAGCTCGTCTTTGACGACGCCGACCCTTTCACGCTCTTGAGATTGCTCAACGAGGATCTGTTCACGGGAGGCTTTTCGGGACGTCACTTCCGAGCATCCGGCAAAGCCCCGCTCTGAAGAACCGGATCGACGGCAACACAGTCGCCGGCTCACGAAAGGTGGAGCGCTGCTTTCGCAGGCGACGGCGGGCTGGGCACGCTACGGGGTTGCCTATTCAGGATGCTCGTCAGGCAGCCGAGCTGCGAACTCGTCGTTAGCCTTCGGCCTACGCCGCTCAACGTCCTCGACAGGATGCGGGACCTTTCTGACCACAAGGAAGAAAGCTAGGGCCGCGATCCGGCCGCCGTCGACGATCACCAGGTACGACCATTTGCACTACCAACTGCACTCTCTACGCCGGACCTACGGATTAGCACTCTGTTCGCGACGCCCATTGGGCCGCACCTCGGCGGCCCTGCGAGACACGAAGGCCTGCGGCCTCGGGCGGACATTCGGCTGCTCTGTCTGTGTGGACAGAACGCGTAGTTCACCTGCGCCTTTCTTGCCCGGCGTACTGGTGTGATTCTGTGTCCGCCACCAGCTTCTCGAGATCCGATCTGCGGGCGATCCCGACGAAGCGGCCCTTCGGCGTCGTCACGAGCACCGCCGGCACATCGCGCTTCGTCATCCTCTTGAGGAGCGCAGCTGCCGATTCAGTCGCACGCACCGTCGTGGGTCCGGTCTCCATCACGTCCTCGACGGTCGACTCGTCTTCGCGTGTCAGGTGACGTTTGCGAAGCCGTCCCATGAGGATGTCGTGGTCGTTCAGAACGACGCAATAGTCCTGCCCCGACGCCGCCACGGCGCGGCGGGAATCCGCGACCTGCGTCCCCAAAAGACATTCGTGCACGACATCTCGACGCGCGACCTCACCCACGAGCGGGTAGTGCGGGCCTTTACCCTCCGTCGGCAGTCCGGTCGCGATCCATTCCGCCTTCCCTCCGACGAAGTCGTAGACGTTCTCGAATCCCATCGCTTCGAGCTGCCACGCAGCCCGCGGACTCATGTCTCAGGCGTCGTCCCAGCAATAGACCACGACCGGGCGAGTCCGATCGAGCCCACGCACTGCGTCGATATCGAGATCCTTGAGAGGGATATTGATCGAACCCGCTAGGTGCTCCTCCTCATACTCCTCGCGCGGAAGCACCTCGATCAACTGACGCTGCGAAGCGGCCATCAGCCTTCGGAGCTCTTCAACTCCAATGTCGGTCGGCATTTACAGAACCTTTCTAGTCGGGATCAGGCGGCCTGTGGTGTGTGATCAGCGGGCAATACCTCTCCCCCTCTATCGTGCGCCTCTCCTCTGCCTCCGCGATAAGGGTTTCTAGCTCGCCTTTGAGCGCACGCATCTCGCGGATCCGTCTGTTCAGGTCAGCGACCTCACTACGAACCACTTCGACCACATAGTCACAGGGGCGTTCGCCTCGATCCCGAAACGCGAGCAGCTCCGCGATGTCGTCAAGCTTCAGACCGAGCCGCTGAGCGCTCTTGATGAACTGCAGCCGCTCCACGTGCTCATCGTCGTAGTCGCGGTAACCCGATTGCGTTCGCGGGGGTTCCGGAATGACGCCGATCGACTCGTAGAAACGGATGGTCTTCGGGGTCACTCCCGCGCGTTGGGCGATCTCGCCGATCTTCATCAGGCTATGCAGTCTCGGGAGCAGGATCGCTGCGGGTATGGCCTACCGAGCGCACCGCCTCGGTAAGCAGTGAGAGGCGCCCCCATAGGGAGTTGGCGAACACCCTACTGACGCTCGCGATCATCGCCACCATCGCCCACACCGGATAGACGAGTCCCGTCGTCGCGAGCGGGACCCCGATCGCGTTGAACAGGAACGCGAGGACAACGTTCTGTCGCGTCTTGGCATAGCTGCGCGAGCTGATGTCGATCGCAACGAGCAGCGATTCGAGCCTGTTGCCGGTGATGATGATGTCTGACGACTCGATAGCGATGTCGGTTCCGGCCCCCATGGCGACCCCGACGTCAGCCTGCATCAGAGCTGGCGCGTCGTTGATCCCATCACCGACCATCGCCACGCGGCTCCGCTCCTGTAGCTCGCGCACCACATCGGCCTTCTGGGCGGGCAGCACGCCGGCGCGGACCTCGTCGATACCGAGTTTGTTCGCTACACGACGTGCCGCACGTTCGTTGTCCCCGGTCACCATCACAGGGGTGATGCCGCGCCCACGCAGCTGGGCGATCGCCTCTTTTGTCCCGTCCCGTACCTCATCACCCAGCGCGATCGCACCGATGAGGCGATCCTCCCGGGCGACCACTACAACCGTCGCGCCGTTGCTCTCAAGCACGTCGACGCGCGGTGCCAGCGCGCCAAGGTCGAGTCCAGAGGAGCCAAAGAACGCGGGGCTGCCGACCGTCACACGCTTGCCTGCGACCTGAGCCCGGATGCCGCGCCCCGACAACGCCTCGAAATCCCCCGCGTGCTCAAGCTTTAGGCCCCCGTCGAGGGCGGCGGCCACGATCGCCTGGCCAACTGGATGCTCGGACGAAGACTCCGCCGATGCAGCCAGCGCCAGGACTTCATCCCGATCGCCGTCAACGGCTTCGACCGCGCGAACTGTGAACCGGCCCTCGGTGAGGGTGCCTGTCTTGTCGAGCACGATCGTGCGGACCTGCCGGAAGGCCTGGAACGCCTCGCCCGTGCGCATGAGAATCCCTCGTTCGGCAGCGGCGCCGGCGCCTCGCACGATCGCGAGCGGTGCGGCGATCCCGACCGCGCAGGGGTATCCCATGACGAGGACACTCAGCGCCGCGAAGACCGCTCGGTCGACGTCGGCTTCTCCGCCGACAAGCGCCGGGCCAGCGGACCAGAACGCGAACGCCAACGTCGCGAGGATCAACACGCTCGGCGCGTAGACCTGCAAGACACGGTCGACGAGATGAAGGATGCCTGGCTTGAGAGCGCGCGCGTCCTCAACGTGACGGATCACCTGAGCTAGAAAACTCTCCTGTCCCACCGCGTTCACCTCGACGGCAAGCGTCCCGAAACCGTTGATCGACCCGCCGATGACCGTCGCACCCGCGTCCTTTTCGACCGGGACCGGCTCTCCGGTGACGAGCGATTCATCGACCGCAGAATGGCCATCGCGGACGACGCCGTCGACCGGGATGCGCTCTCCGGGCCGGATGCGCACATGGTCGCCCACCGAGACCTCCTCGATCGGCACCTCGCGCTCGTCGCCATCCTCGATGACGCGTGCGGTGTCGGGCTGCAGATCGAGAAGACGTTTGACCGCCTGCGAGCTGCGCGTCCGCACGATCAGCGAGAGCCACTCGGAGAAGATGTGGTAGTTCTCAGCCAGCACCGCAACCGCGAAGAAGCCTCCCGTAGGGAAACCTGCGGGCGCGATCGTCATCCCGTAGATGCCTCCCGCGATGCCGGCGAACGCGGTCGCCTCGACCATGACGTGCTGGTTGAGGATGCCGCGCCGCAGCGACTGCAGCGCCATGACGAGGATGTGCCACGCGAGTCCGAACACCGCGACGAGTGCCGCCGCGCCCAGCACCCACGGCAGCCACGCCCAACCGACGTCGCCAAAGAGCTCGACGAACATCAACGGGATCGAAACCAGGCTCAGCGCGGATGCGGCGATGAGCCGGTTGCGCTCGCGCACGAGATCGGCTTCCTCTTCTTCGAATGTCCGCGTCTTGCGGGGGTCCCAGATCGTGTAGCCGATGTCCTTGAGCGTCTGGAGCAGCTCCTCGGGCTCGGTGCGCTGCGGGTCGAATTCGATCAGCGCCTGTTCGTGAGTGAGACTGACCGCGACCTTGTCGACGCCGTCATGTTGTCCCAAGGCTTTCTCGATGGTTCCGGTGCACAGCGAGCAGTGGAGGCCGCCGATCTTGGCGCGGATGCGTGCACGATCCGAGCGCGCAGAACGCTCCTCCTCCCAGAACTGTGCCTTGACCTCGGTCGCGGTCGTTGCCACCTAGACCACCTCGAATCCAAGCGCCTCGATGCGCGAGCGGATGGTCGCCTCGTCGAGCGTGGCTTCATCGAAGGCGAGCTCCACCTGCTGGGAGGTGTGGTCGGCCTTGACCTGTCGCACACCGTCGAGATGCCCGAGCGCCTGCTCGATCCGCGACGCGCACCCGCCGCAATGCATGCCCTTCGTAGTGAGCGTCGTCTGCTCCATCTAGCTCACTTTCTCCATTTCGTGCCCGCAGCAGTCGACGAAGCTCTGCGTCGCCTCCATCTGCGGGTCGCTCGTCACCGTGATCTCGCAGTTGCACCCCTCGACCGAGCACCGGAACCTGTCGCCTTGCCGAACCTCCATCGGAGTCTCCTTTCGCGCCTCGGCTTCCACGTCGCCCTGATCGTAGACCTTCCAGTCGACTGGAATGTCAAGTAGGCCGGACGTCTTGATGGTGATGGCGGTCCTGGCAGCGATAGGGGTCGTCATCACGGACGGGCTCAGCGAGCGTGTCCCCTCTGCGGATACGCGGCACCACGGTGCTTAATCGCACGCACGATCAGCTTCGGTGAACGGCGACCCCCTTCTATCGAATAGATGATCCTGTAGCTCCCAACGCGCGCTGACCACAATCCCTTGAGGCGCCCCAACAGCGGCTTGCCCGCAGCCTCCGGATCGATCTCGAGGTCGGTCAGAGCGTTGAGTACTGGATTTTTGAGTTTTGCTGGAAGGGCCTCGAAATGTCGCGTCGCTTCACGGGTCAGTTGGACCCGAGCCATCAGGTTCTGTTGCGGCGCAGATCGTCGAGAGAGGTGAGGCGACCGGAGCGGACATCGTCGTCACTCTTCCGCAATGACTCGAGAAGTTCCTTATCCTGCAGGATGTCTAGCGTCTCCTCCAGCGACTCGTATTCGTCGGCTGAAAGCATGACTGCAGACGGACGCCCATTGCGGGTGATTAGGACGTGTTCTTGTTTGTCCACGACCTCGTCGAGGAGCTCGGTGAGATTGGCGCGAGCCTCGGTAAACGGCACTATCTTCGCCACGGAGGCAGTGTACATCATTCTGTACCATTAGGCCGCAACTGGGCCGCAAGACAACCATGAACACTCATAAACGTCCATAGAAGCCCATGAAGAGAATGCGCAGGTCAGAGGCTGTTTAGCCGCGAAAGCGCAGGTAGACGACACGGACTCGAAGAAACTCTTAATTCGTCGGCTGAGGGTTCAAGTCCCTCGCGACCCACTGTAAAAGCCCTGGTCAGACGTGGTTTTCCTTCCGCACACATGGATTTCAGGCCGCATTTGGGCCGCCGTCGCGAGGCAGATGCAAGGGGGCGTTTGTGCCTTGGATCCATAGTCCGGCCGGACCTACGGACTGATGGTCCTTTCCCAGCGCCTGCTGGGCCGCATGCAAGTGAAGAGCGCGGTCGTGGCTGCCATCGGCTTTGTCTCCCCGGTCCACCCGCGAAACGCCGCATGCCGCGCGGCTTCCATCGCAGATCTCCGAAGGCGTCAACCCGCCGTGAGCAGAGGTCTGCCGTTCAACCGGGGTAAGACGATGAGATGCGAACCCGATACTCGCCGACATCCGTGGCCAGAGCACAAGGGCTCTTCAACGTCCTAGGCGGTGCTTGGCCCCTCGTGAGCCTGCGGACCTTCGAGTGGGTGTACGGAAAGAAGCGGGACATCTTTCTCCAGAAGACGGTCGGAGGACTCCTGTTCTCGATCGGTTGCGTGCAACTTCTCAGTGCTGACTCGTCTGCGCAGGTGAAGACAGCTCGCCAACTCGGGCTCGCCACGGCCGCCACGCTGTTAACGGTCGACCTCGTCTACATCCCGAGAGGCGAGATGCGCTGGACGTATTGGCAGGACGCACTATGTGAGATTGGCTGGATCGTGGCGTGGATGAGAGCGCGCTGAACCGCGGCGTCCACCGGCTGACTCTTTCCGACTCGACGAAGAGGTGTTTGGAAGCGCTGCGTGAAGCAGCTGGGGTAGACGAGGGGCCGATCGAACGCCACAGCGCGCGGGTCTTCTTCATCATGGAGCGGCTGGCGACGCAAGCATCCATCCGGATCGACCGTGAGGTGGCAGCATGCGCGGCGCTCCTGCACGACATCGGTCTCTATGAGCCCGCGGCGAGTGCTCGCTTCTACCTTCGCCACGGACGGGATTCCGCACAGGAGATCATCGACGCCTTCTCATGGAGCGACGAGCGCACGCGGCGCTGCCTCGACGCCATCGAGCTGCACCACCGGCTCAGACCTCAGTGGAACGCTGGCGCCGAGGTGGAGCTGCTGCGGCTAGCAGACCTCGTGGATGCGAGCCGGGGCGTCGTCACTCTCGATCTCGACCGGAGCTGGCTGCGCTCGTTGTTCCGGGCGATCGACCGACGCGGGCTCCAGCGCGAATTGCTCCGGCACAGCCTCCGCGGCGCTCCCTGCATGACGCGAGGCGCCATCGGCATACTGCTGAACGCGCCTCGCCGCACGGTTCACCCTTAGGACAAGTCGTCTATCCGAGTCATCGAACAGGCCGCCTAGAACGCCGCCTCAACACCCGTTGCCAGCCACGCGTACACGACCGCGACTGTGATGCCGTACGCGATGTGCCCGACCAAGAAGCCCACGACGTCGGGACCACCAAAGTTCTTCACGAACATCCCAGCTGCTTCGCGCTCGCCCGCGATCTCCGGGTGCGCGACCGGCAGGATCGTCATCATCACACCGGCGATCACCCAGTGCACCAGGCTCGCGGCGAGACCCCATAGTGCCAGCGCGCTGCTCGCACCAACGGCGTCGAACGCAGCTGCGTAGATCAACGCTACGGCGATGCTCACGAATATGTGTACGACCACTCCCACCGGCCGCTGCGCCTGACCCTGCACACCAACCAGCGTCCCCCAGATGCGCGTGACGTCCATCCGAAGTGGCAGCCCTGCGGCTCGAAGCGCCAGCCGCGCGATCATCATCGTGGTGCCGCCGATCGCGCCAGCGGCCGCCGCCGGCCACAACTCGAATGCCAAGATGCCACCTAAGGAGTTCGTTCAGCGCCGGTCCCCGTGCGGCGCTCGGTTGCTTCCTCGTCCCCTCCCGTCAACAGGTCCTTGACTTTGCCTCCCGCCTGCTGGAGGAGCGCGCCCGACAGCATGCTCTCGTCGAGGTCGTGCGTGTCCCCTTCAGGAACGTCGAACAAAAGGCGCTCCGCATATGGCGCGTTGCGCCCGGTGGCGTAGGCAACGGTGTTCTGCGCGGTGATCTCCCGGGCCTC
>JADDQX010000117.1 GCA_016781115.1 Actinomycetota bacterium
CGGTCCCGAGTCCCGACCGGAAGCCGGGCGACCAGTTAGGCCTCGAGGTACTTGAGCTCGACGAGCTTGTCGATCACCTTCTGCGCAGACTCCTGGACCGTCTCGGTCTCGGTCTTGCAGACGACCTCCGCGTTGTCCGGAGCCTCGTAGGGGTCGTCGATGCCGGTGAAGCCCTTGATCTCGCCCGCGCGGGCCTTCGCGTAGAGGCCCTTAACGTCCCGGCTCTCACACACCTCGAGCGGCGCATCCGCATAGATCTCGACGAAGTCCTTGATCATCGCTCGGGCCTCGTCGCGGATGGCCTTGTAGGGCGAGATCGCCGCGGTGATCACGAAGACGCCGTTGCGCTGGAGCAAGTGAGCCACGAACGCGATTCGGCGGATGTTCGTGTTGCGGTCCTCCTCCGAGAACCCGAGGCCCTTCGAGAGGTTCTCTCGCACGACGTCGCCGTCGAGGATCTCAACGGGTACCCCCGCCTCGAGCAGCTTCTCCTCGACCTCGTGGGCGATGGTGGTCTTGCCCGAGCCGGAGAGGCCCGTGAACCACAGGACCGCGCCCCGCTCTCTGTTCGCCTGCTTCATGTGTTTCCTCCGTTCTGACGTCGGAAAGCTACGCGTGGACGTAGCTCAGTTAGCACAAAAGGGTTACTTCCGCAGGGCGCTGGTGCCTAGGGCCCCTGGGGCTGGGTCTAGCCCGAACAGGTCCAGGATCGTCGAGTGGACGTCCCACAAGTGGAGCCCCTCCTTGTAGCCGCCGCCGTTCTGACCAGGCGCGTTGTTCATGATGAAGATGCCGTGCTCGGCGTGGTTCGCCTCGTCCGGCCCGGTGTCGTTCTCGAAGGTGTAGAGCGCGCCGTGACCGAGTGACCCGACGCTTCTCCACCTGAGCTCACCGAAGATCACGATGAGGTCGGGCGCGACACCCTTCTGGTTCTTGTAGATCTCCTCGGGCTTGAGCGCCTTGTTGCCCATGAGGTTCCCCTCATGGTCGACCATCGCCTCGATCTTCGCGATCAGCTCGTCGCGAACTTTCTCGTAGTCGGCGGCCGGAATGATCCCCTCTGGCTCACGCCCTGCCACGTTCAAGAAGAGACGCCCGTAGTACCCGCCGTCGCCCCAGGCGCGGGTCTTCGACCAGTCGATGTCCATCTTGTTGATGGGCGTGATCCCCTCGGGCTCGTTCGTGAAGGAGAGGTAACCCTCTTGCTGCAGCCACTCGTTGAAGCAGACGCCGCCCACCATGGCCTTCGCGCCGTGATCCGACACCACCAGCACCGTGGTGTCTTCGTCGGCGTGCTTCAGGATGTCGCCGATCTTGGCGTCGAGGAAACGGTAGTACTCGCGCAGCGACTCCTTGTAGGGGTTGTCGGGCTCGTAGCGCGGGTGGTTCGGGTCGATGAAGCTCCAGATCCCATGGTTCAACCGGTCGGGACCCATCTCGACCATCATGAAGAAGTCCCACGGCTTGTTCGACAGCAGGTAGTCCGCCGTCTTGAACTTCATGTCCGTCATCTTGTAGGCCTCATCTAGGATGTACTGCGTGTTGTCAGTCCTGAAGTTGCGGATGTCGAAGATGAACTCGCCGACTTCTGCCTCGATCTCCTGCTTTAGCTCCTTCGGGTACGTGTAGTCGGCCTGGTTGTTCGGCGTCAGGAAGCAGCCGATCTGGATCCCGTTGACGGGCTTCGGCGGATACATGGGCGGGACCGACATCACGATGCACTGCTTGTCGTTGTCGGAGAGGATGTCCCACACCGCCGGCTCCTTCACCTTGAACGAGGTCGCGAACTCCAGACCGTCGTACGTGTGGTCCTTGCGGTTGCGGAAGCCATAGATCCCGAGCGTCCCAGGGTCCTTCGACGTCATCATGCAGGCCCAGGCCGGGACCGTGATCGGTGGCACGATCGAGGCCAGCGGGCCGTAGACGCCGTTCTCGCGCAGCTTCGTGAGGTTCGGGATGTCGCCGGCGTACTCGTCGAAGATGTGCTCGGGCGGGGCACAGTCGAGCCCGATGACCATCACGCGACGGTCACCCTTGCGGCGGGGCGCGACGGCGTCGTTCTTCTCCGCCACCACTTCTCCCGCCGGCGAAGCCGTGCCCTGACTCTTCTTCTTGATCTTGTCGAACAGAGCCATGGCTTTAAGCCTGCGCCTTCGTGCGCTCGGCCTCGATCAGGATGCGAGCCACCTCGGGACGAGAGAACTCGTGAGGCGGCTCGGTGCCTTCGCCCAGCATCTCTCGCACCTGGGTGCCGGAGAGGTGGACGTGGTGGCTGCGGTCGTGGGGGCACGTCTTCGCCGACGCCATGCCCTCGCACTGCCTGCAGAAGAACGTGTGCTCGAACTTCAGCGCGCGGATGCCGAGCTCCTGCTCGTCGAAACGGTCGAACATCTCCTGCGCCTCGTAGGTTCCGTAGTAGTCGCCGACCCCGGCGTGGTCACGGCCCACGATGAAGTGGGTGACGCCGTAGTTCTTGCGAAGAAGCGCGTGCCAGATCGCCTCGCGAGGACCGCCGTACCGCATCGCCGCGGGGAACACGGACAAGATCACGCGGTCGTGGGGGTAGTAGTTCTCCATCAGGACCTCGTAGCACTTCATCCGGACCTCGGCGGGGATGTCGTCGCCCTTGGTGCCACCCACCAACGGGTGGATCAACAATCCGTCGACGCCTTCCAGCGCAACCTTCGTCAGGTACTCGTGCGCCCGATGGATCGGGTTACGGGTCTGGAAAGCAACGAGCGTCTTCCAGCCGCGCTTCGCGATCTCCTCGCGGACCTGCAGCGGCGTCAGCCGATATTCGGAGAACTCGTGCGCGAAGACGTTCGCCAGCACCGTCACCTCGCCGCCGACGTACTTCGGCCCCTGCGAGTAGATGTGCGCCACGCCCGGGTGCTTGTCCTCGGTCGTCTTGTAGCACTTCTGCGCCTCGTCTTGCGGGTCGTAGGCGTAGATGTCTTCTATGTCGATGATGGCTACGGGCGTGCCCTCGTGAACGATCGCCGCCCGGGCTCCGGTCGCGAGGTTCTCGAGCTCTTCCGCAGTGGCCGACAGCGTGATCGGGAGGCTCCAGGGAAGCCCGTTCGCCAGACGCATGTCGTTCACGACCGAGGTGTAGTCGGCCTCGTTCATGAAACCGCGGTTCGGCGAGACCGCACCGACCGCGAGCAACTCCAGGTCCGAGAGGATCCGCCGTGACCGCGCCTCGATCGTGGGGAGCCCGGCTGCCTCCTCGGCAAGCCGAGCCGCGTCCTCGGTCGCTGCTATCCGCAGCTCCAGCGCGCCGCCGTGGGGCTCGATCCCGGGAACGTCCTTGAGAGTGGTCATGGCTGTCTCCAATCGCTAGACGGGGCCGTACGGGGGAGGAGGCGAGAGACGCACCGTGGGTGCACACTCCCAGCGCACTCCTATAACACTCTCAGCCTAACAAATCGGGCGCAGTGCCGCCACCGCACTAGGCGACGCCGAGGCCTCCCAGCCTTCTGTTCACCGCGTCCAGGGTCGCTCGGACGCACGTCTCGGTGACGGGGCCGCCGCGGGTGAGTGCCGCTCCCAGCACGTCGAACTTGTGCTCCTCCTGAACGATCACCAGCACCGCCTCTTGGCTGCTTACCGTCACGAGCGCCGCGCTCTTCAGCTGGAAGTCGACCTCGGGGACGAGCGTGCGCACCGCCTCCAGAGTCGCCTCCGCGAGCACTTTCAGCCCGTGTGGCGTCTTCTCCGAGCTCGACTGCCCCACGACCTCCACGTCGCCGCCACGCCCTAGCGCCACCTCCGCCTGCGACTTCCAGCTGCTCGAGGTCAGCGCCACCCGGCGCAGCGCGGGACGGGCCCGGGCGGAATCGCGCTGTGGCGGCTGCGGAGTAACTGCCGCCGGAGCGTCTTCATCGGTGGTCAGGGGGCCGCGGGAGCGGGCCTCCTGCTCCGCGAACTCGGCCGCCCGCTCGAGCGACTCCAGATCTCCGAAGTACGACTCCGCCTCCAGCTCGAAGACGAAGACCTGGCTGACCGGCGAGCCAAGGTCGAGGTTCCTGATGCGGTCCAGGATCTGAGACTGGATGGCGTCTCTATCCGTGCCAATCTGGGTGAACGCCTGGATCTCGGAGGGGCTCCCGTCGTTGCTCCTCAGGATCACGCAGCCAAGAACCCCCGGCAACTGCTTGATCATCACTTCGAGCTCATCTAGGTCCAGTTGATTCATAGCTCCCCCCGCCGGCTCTCGTGTGGACCGACTATAAGTGGCGGAGGACCCCCCTGGACAGGGAGAAAAAGATGCACCCGCCGAGCCTTCGTCCCGGCCGAAACCGGTTTACGACTCAACGGGTGCAAGACGGAATCTAGCCAGCCTCGCCCTCGGACGCAAGGGCCGCGCCCGACGATTCTTCGCGCTCTAGCGGGATTTCTTCGCGCTCTCCGGCGGCGCCCGCGAAAAAGCCAGCCGGAGAGGCAGGAGAGCCGAGACGGCGCCCGAATCGGTGACACATTGCCTGCTCGCGACAGGTGTGGCAGGATGCCCCCGGCCATCCGCCCGATACGGCGGAGAACGAGATCGGTCGAGGGATGGCACCAGGGTCTTCGCGGGCCTAGAGAGACCGGCAGCCGACATGAGGAGCTGAACAGAGTGCTTTTGCGAGGAAGACGCGCGTGGATCGCGCTGACCATCCTCACGACGCTTCTGATCCCCGCGGTTGCAAGCTTTGCCGCCGGGCCCCGCAACGAGCTCCAGCAGAAGAAAGACGCCCTCGAGAAACTTCAGGCCGAGATCGCCGAGCAGGAAGCCAAGGCCGGGTCGCTCCAAGAAGAGGTAGACGCGATCAACGCGAGCATGATCCGCCTGCGCGAGGAGCTCACCAAGCTGAACGCCGAGATCGCCGCGATCGAGTCTCGCGTCCGGACCGCTCAGGCGCGCATCGACGCGGCCCAAGCAGACATCGACAAGATCAAGAAGGTCGCTACCCGCCAGGCAGTCTCGCTGTACAAGGCTGGCGCAACCGAAACGCTGGACGCTCTCCTGAATGCGCAGTCTCTATCCGAGCTGGATAACCGGGTCGAGATGCTAGGGGTCGCTGCTCAACAGAACACCGGAGCTCTGATCGAGTACAGCCGGCTGCAGGTGGAGATCGAGGCGGCCCACCAAGAGCTCTTCGATCGTAAGGAGGAGCTGGAGGCCGCTGAAGAGCGACAGAGATCGATCCTCGAGAGCCTCGACGCAAGGCATGCGGAGCTGCAGAAGAAGCTCGAGCTGCTCGAACGACGCCTGGGCAAGAAATACGCTCACGAGGGCGACCTCGAGGCGGGCATTCAGGAGCTGGAAGCGGACCTCCTCGAGAAGATCACGCTCGACTCCGTCGCGATGCTCGGCAAGTCCAGCCAGGGCTACATCTGGCCTCTGAACGGCAACGTCACCTCGTATTACGGCCCCAGGTGGGGCCGGATGCACACCGGGATAGACATCGACGGCACGACCGGCCATCCGATCGTTGCCTCAAAATCCGGCACCGTCATCCTTGCCTCGTCCTACTCCGGCTACGGGAACGCCGTGATCATCGACCACGGGGGGGTCCAGACCCTGTACGCCCACATGTCGTCCTTCGCAGTCTCCGAGGGTCAGCAGATATCGCAGGGCGAGATAGTCGGAAACGTCGGCTGCACCGGGTCCTGCACCGGTGACCATCTGCACTTCGAGGTACGGGTCAACGGCGAGCCCGTCGACCCGATGAACTACCTTCCCTAAGCGGCGACACACTTTCTCGTACGCGTCGAACCGCCGCGTGACGTGCATCCCGACCTCTTCGTAGAGACGAACAGCGCCGGTCGCATTCGAGGCGTCGACGCCCAGCCCGACCTTCTTCCACGCCCTGTCTTTGAACCGGGCGAAGGTATCCAGCAGCAGTAGCCCGACGCCGGAAGTAGCAGCGGCTACGAAGAAGGCCCGGTCTGTTCGACCGGGCCCTTCGTCTACTTCATTCAGCATCCCTTTGCGGCGCAGCCGCCTCGGGGTTCCTTACTGCCTCACGGCGTCAGCCGTGATCCAGCACACGAGCCAGTCAAGCCGCAGGCTTGACCGGGTCGGCTACTCCGGCAGAGCTCGGCTCTGCCGCAGCACGCGACCGTTTCAGGCCGAAGGCCTGAACCGGTCGACTACATCATGCCGCCCATGCCGCCCATGCCGCCCATGCCGTGGTCGTGGCCGCCCATGGCTGCGGCGCCGTCGTTCTCCTCGGGCTTGTCCACGATCGTCGCCTCGGTGGTGAGGAAGAGGCCGGCGATGGAGGCCGCGTTCTGCAGAGCAGACCGCGTAACACGGGCAGGGTCGATGATGCCGGCAGCCAAGAGGTCGACGTACTCGCCGGTGGCGGCGTTCAGCCCATGACCCGGCTTCTCGTTCCGCACGCGGTCTACGACGACTCCGCCCTCGAGACCGGCGTTCTGCGCGATCCACCGCAGCGGAGCGTCGAGCGCCTCGATGACCGCGCGTGCACCCGCCCGCTCGTCAGCCTGAAGGTCGAGAGCCTCGACCGCCTCGCGCGCGCGGACCAAGGTCGCGCCACCGCCGGGGACGATGCCCTCCTCCACTGCGGCCCGGGTCGCGGAGACCGAGTCCTCGATGCGGTGCTTCTTCTCTTTCAGCTCGACCTCGGTCGCCGCTCCGACCTTCAGAACGGCGACGCCACCCGACAGCTTCGCGAGGCGCTCCTGGAGCTTCTCTCGGTCCCAGTCGGAGTCGGTCCGGTCGATCTCGGCCTTGATCTGCTCGATCCGGCCTTTGATGTCGTCCGCGTTCCCCTCGCCCTCGACGATCGTGGTGTTGTCCTTGGTCACCACGACCTTGCGGGCGCGACCCAGCATCTCTAGGCCCACGGTCTCGAGCTTCAGACCGATCTCCTCGGAGATGACCTGACCACCGGTGAGGATCGCGATGTCCTGCAGCATCGCC
>JADDQX010000118.1:0-3946 GCA_016781115.1 Actinomycetota bacterium
CACCACGCCGCGGTCACCGCCCGCGTCAAGCGGGGTGACACGGTGGCCGTCGTCGGCGACGGCGCCGTCGGCCTGTCCGCCGTCCTCGCCTGCAAGCGGCTCGGCGCCGAGCGGATCATCGCCCTCAGCCGCCACGCCGACCGCCAGCGCCTCGCACGCACCTTCGGCGCCACCGACGTCATCGAGTCACGAGGCGACGAAGCGATCGCTGCGGTGCTCGAACTCACCGACGGCGTGGGCGTCGACGCCGCGCTGGAGTGCGTCGGGACGCAGCAGTCGATCGACACGACCGGAGCGATCGCCAGGCCCGGCTCGACGATCGGGATGGTCGGCGTCCCCCACGGTGAAGTCCCGTTCAACGACACGTTCTTCCGCAACGTCGCCTGGGCCGGAGGGCCTGCGCCATCCCGGCTGTACATCCCCGAGCGCTGCACGATCTTCTTCACCAGCCCCGAAGTTCCACCGGGCACCAATCCAGACGACCTCGAGTACTGGGGCACGACGGTCGCCGGCAACGCGCTCTCGAAGGCCCGGATCGGCCGACCGATGTCTCGACAGAAGGCCGCCGAGCTTCTCGACGGACTGATCGCTCGTGCGGCGGCAGTCAACACCGACGGGGACTCCCTGTTCACCGTCGAACGAATCGAGCTGTTCGGCAGCTTCACGGATCCTGGCCGTCAAGAGGTGGGTGATGTGGACGTGCGACTGCTCTTCGACCGACGGGTCGACGGGGACGAGTTCATCCGTCAGGCACTCACCGCGGCAGGCGACGCCGAGGAGAACGGTCGCCGCTTCAACAACCACGTCGACCGGCTCGGCTTCGTCGAGCGTGAGTTCCAGCGCGTCCTCCGTGGTCGGTCGCCCCGCCTCGACATTCAGTTCGACGCTGTAGGCCACGAGAGCCGGCTGCCCGATGGCGTCGTGACGCAGGTCGTCTACAACCGACTGCCCGAAACGGAGCACCACGTGCCAGCAAGCACCGGCTAGAGAGACAGGGGCGAGTCGTCGGCATCCGCTCCGCCTGCTGGCTTCGTATCCCCGTTGGTGAGGTGCCTTGACGATGCTCCCCCTGGTTTCACCGATGCTGGCGTCTTCCGGACCAATGCCGGCGCCGTCGGCGTGGGCGTTCGAGCCGAAGCTCGATGGCGCGTGGTGGCGTACCTCGATGGAGCCGTGGAGCTACGAACCCGCACGGGACCCCAATCGCGTCCGCCGTTCCAGAGATCGCCGGGTTGGCTGATGTTCTCCGTGGGCACTCCGTGGTCCTCGACGGCGAACTGATCGCCGGACAGGGGCGGCCCGAGGACTTCTACCGGCTCGCGCCCCGCCTGTCCGTCTCCCGACCACGGACGGTTCGCCGGTGGAGCGTGTCGGTGCCCTTGACCCTGACCGTCTTCGACATCCTCCACCTTGACGGCACCGACCTCACTGAACCGCTCGTACGAGACTCGCCGCGCCGTCCTCGAAGACCTCGACCTGTCCGGTCCAAACTGGTGCACCGTCGCCGCCTACCGAAGCGACGGCGTCGTACTGCTCGCGTCGTGTGCGGAGCTTGACCTCGAAGGCATCGTCGCAAAGCGCGTCTACTCCCGGTTACCGCCCTGGCGCTCGCTCACGCGACTGGATCAAGGTCAAGACGCCAATGTGGCGCCTCCAGCACGCGAGGCGGCGCCACGAGTCGCGTCGATCCAGCGCCGTGATCCCGTAGCGCATACCCGGGAGCCTGACCGCAGCCCTTCGCGTTCACGACTAACAGCCGATCACGCGCCCCTGTTCGGCACGCGCATTCTGGTCGACTCTTCTGTGCGTCTTTGCCCTCGACGTAGGACACCCGAGCGCAACCTCGCTCACCTTGGGGCTCTTGCGGCACCACGCTGGCACGATCATGCTCTTGAAGCGCTGCCGCTCGCCCGTCACCTCATCCACGCGTCGGTCGTTCACCCGGGGCGCCTGGATCTCGATCCCGCCCGCGGCGGTCACGATCGTGCGGGGTTCTGCGTGACCGTTGAGCACCACCAGGCGCCGGCCGTGCTCGTCCCGTTCGTCGGCGAAGGCGGTGCCGTAGCCGTCGGCCTCGGCCTCGATGGCCGCCGCCAGCATCCGGCGGGCACCTTCACGCACGATCTCATCCAAGCCCGCCGTCAGTTCCGCGCGGGCATCATCATCAGTCACTACTCTCAACATCGGCGTTCCTTCCCGCCGGCGTCTCACCGCCAGCGATGACTCGTTTTGGTTCAACGAGGAAGGTACGCCGCGCCTCCGAACGGATGGCCGATCCACAGGTTCTGGTTATAACTCAGAGGAGGACGAAGGTGGGGAAGAGTCGCAGAGCTTGGTGCGACACGGTTTGTGGGAGTCGACTGGGCCGCCGAGGAACACGCGGTGAGCGTGCTCGACGAGTCAGGCCGAGGGGTGATGGCGTTCACGATTGCCCACAGTCAGCAGTTGTTCGGAGCGACCAGTTCGGCGTGCAGCGCGATCACGCCGATCGCCGACTCAGTCGCGCCGCCGGCCCGTCGTGACTTCCGTGCTAGCGCCGGATGCCTGCCCTCAATTCACTCGCCGCGCTTCGAAAACGCTTCGCCACGCCGACCACGCGCGGTGCCTCTGTGCCAAGTTCTTCGGCGACGACAACGGCAACTGCCGACACTGCGGCATCAACCGGGCCTCGTCGCCGACACTTCGACCGCGCCGGCTCGTCTGAGCAGAACGCAAGCCGTCGTCGACGCCGCCTAGCACGACGAACGGTTCGGGTAGCCACAACAAGGCACAAGATCCCGAACATCGCGTGGATCAACCGACCCGCGCGCGGACCCCGACTCTAGATCGAGAGGTAGCGAAAGGTGTCTCTCCACCTTGCCAAAGGTCCCCCGTGCCTCTTCGTGTCACACGAGCGGCGTACGCTCTGAGTGTGACGGCTCCGGCGCACCCTTCACACGGTCACGAGGTTCGTGACCGGCTCCTTCAGGTTGCTCGGTCTCACTCAGAGTTGCTGGGCCTGATGACGTTTGGATCGGCGGCGCGGGGTGATGCTGACGTCGGCAGCGATATAGACGTCATGGTGGTTCGATCCGACGACATCTCTGGCCGCGAGGTGCACCGGCTGTTCGACGAAGCGTTTCAACCAAAGCCGAGCCGACTGTCGGCTCTAGTCCGATCGGCTACGCAACTTCGAGCAGAAGTTCGGGATCGGCCATCGTTCGGAGCTCACCTGCTGGACGAGGGTCGTGTTGAGTATGAGGCTCCAGGGTGGTCTGGTTTCGCCCTGATTTTGAAGGATGTTCGTCTAGAACCTAAGGAGCTTGATCGAGAGGTCAGGGAACGGGTCGCCGAACTTGAGGTGCTCCGACGAACGTCCCGTTTCCGTGGGGCGTATGTCTCGTACCTGGCGAACATCTACACGCTCGGCCGATCAATCGTGATCGTGAAGCTGCTGTCTAGTGGTCATCACGAATACGGCTGGAAGCGAATCTTCGAGGAGTACGAGCGAGTGCGACCGGAGCTCTCGAACGAGTTGCGAACTCTGGCGGAACTCCGGCCATTCTTTGACCGCCTGATCGCTCGGACGTCGCACGATCCTCCGGCCGCTGACGAAGCGCGGGCCCGGGCAGCACTGCGAGCTGTCGAGGCGATCGCCGCTGGATAGTGACGGTACCTGTCGAGCTCTTCGAGACGGTCGCGGAGTACGTCGAGCAGTGGCCAACCATGTCCGACCGGAAGAAGCGACTTCGTCGCACGCACCCCCTTGTCGTGTTCGCAGAGACGTCGCTCGAACAGTGGGCACCCCACGCGCTGAAGATCCAACTGTTTGGGCTGAATGAGTCGACACGCGACGTACTCCTCAGCGTGCGCGGCGATCTTGAAGACGCCGCTGAGCCCGATTCGGCGGCGATTGCGCTCGTCTTCGCCTACGAACAGCTGTGCGTATTTGTACCTGCATCGAACT
>JADDQX010000118.1:4103-6658 GCA_016781115.1 Actinomycetota bacterium
CGTGACGAGACCCTTAACAGCATCGCGAGCGAGACATTGGGGGCCTACGCCGCAGAGATCGGATGGGATTCGTGATCGACGATCCGTCGTCAGCCGAAGCGAAGGAGTTAATCCGACTGGTCGAAGCAGACCTCGCTGCAGCGCGATCCTTCGTCGCCCGACTCGTCGCTATCAGAGATGGGCTTTGGGCGGCGACCCTCACGGCTGCGACGGCATTCGCCGGCGTCGCCGTCGCCAATAGTCAACCAAACCTCGCATTCGGCGGCGCGGCTGTCGTGTTGCTACTCATGGTCCCGGAGGTCCAGAACGACATCGTCTTCCGGCGCGTGAGGGGCGCGACACGAGCACGAGAAGGAGTGATCCGCTCCTACGCCGCCGCAATTCGCGAAGCGGGCGCGGCCGGGCACGCTGCTCGCAAAAGCTTTCGCCTTGCGATCAACCGATTCACTTTTGGAATTGAAGGAGCTCTCAGGAGCGGCTCTGCGCGAGCAGTTATCACATCAACGTTCAAGCGAGCACGGTGGTACATGCACATCGCGATCGCGGTGCTGCTGATCGGGCTCGGCGTATTGCTCAGCAGTCGAGACAGTCCCGACTCTCGCGTCTGCATCGAGGGTCAGTCGGGACAGACAGTCGAGATGGAGAGCCTCCCCGAGTTGACGTCAGGATCACTCGTGGTCATCCCTTGCAAGTAGCGACGAGCGCAGGGCGCGCGTCCCACGTTGGCCGAGGTGACCCGACCCATCGAGTGCGGTTCTCGCGCTGCTGTGTTCCGAGTCAAGGCGTCCATAATGACTCCGCTCGGCAACCACCTGGCCCGTACAGAACCGGCAATCGCGAGGACGCCGAGTGCCACCTATCGCCCGTCAGCCCGCTCGACACCCTGCCCCCGAGGTGCCGTACCCGGCGTAGAAGCTTCCGCGAGCACCGACCCTGGCCGGTGACCTCACGGCGCGCCCGAGTCGGCGATCCGGGTCACCAGGAGGGGCTCTGAACGGGCGACCCGAATGTTACGCGTTCCGCTGTCAGTCGGGCCGTCGGGCGAGCAGAGCCGCGAACTTCTCTGCCGCCTCCGCCTGCATGCCTGGCAGTACGTGCTGGTAGACGCTCATGGTGAAGGCGACGTTGGCGTGTCCCAGGCGCTCGCTCACGACCTTGACGGGCACGCCAGCCTTGAGCAAAAGGGTGGCGTGGGTGTGTCTCAGATCGTGAAGTGAGATCGTCGGGACGTCGAGCTTGGCGACCTTGCGATCGAGGATCTGGCTGAAGCTCTGGGGGTGGATCCAGGACCCGTCGGGCTTGGAGAAGACCAGGTCCTCGGCTGCTGGCTCGCGGCCGCCACTCTCTTCGGCGCGCTCGATTCGCCAGGCCTTCAGCACGTCAATGGTTCCGGGACCGATGTCGATGGTGCGCCGGCGGTGTCGGTCTTCACGTCGGAGGTGTGCACCTCGTAGGCGATCTCGATGAGTGCCTGGCGGACGGAGAGCCGTCCGGTATCGAGGTCAAGGTCGCCCCAGCGAAGTCCGAGCACTTCCCCGCGGCGCATGCCGGTGTGGGCGGCGAGATGGAAGGCCGGATGGAGGCGATGCGAACGAACCGCGTGGAGGAAGTTGGCGAGCTGCTGCGCGTCCCACGCCTTGATCTCGCCCTTGCGGCTCGCTTGCGCGGACGGGGCATCGGCGAGGGAGGCGACGTTGCGGGCCACGAGGCCCTTGCGGGCAGCGTCAGCGAACGCCTTGCTCAGCATCAGATGGATGTTGCGCACGGTCTTGGTCGCGAGGCCACGCGACGTTCCACCGGCCTTCTTGCGACCCTCAGTGAGCAGGGTGGCGTAGAACAGATCCAGGTCCTCAGGGGTGACCTTGGCCAACGGTCGCCGGCCGAGCGCCGGCACCACGTGCAACTCAATGTTGCGCCGATACGAGTCGTAGGTGCTCGTCCGCAGCCGGGACTTCTGGATCGGCAACCAACGCTCGATGAGGTACTGGGCGACGGTGAGACGCTCCGTGGGGACAGGCTCGCCGTCATACTTGCGACGGATCAGGTCGGCCAGCACTCGCTCGGCGTCAGCGCGCCTGGGACCGGCCGAAACCCAGCGGCGGCGCTTCCGTCCCGTGCCGGGGTCGATGCGGTCGTAGACGACGGCGTAGTAGTTGTTGCCCTTCTTCTGGATGCCTCCGCGCATGCGCGTTCCCTTTCGACGGTTCCGAAAGAGACGCCACGCAGCTACAGAGGCTGGCCCCAGGACGTCCGACGGGACGGCAGCGCTGCTGGCCGACACGATACCCGCGACCAACCCGAAGGTCGAGGACGGCCGCGCGAGCCGTCCCCACCGCCGCCAAGGGCTCGCGTTCCGTCGGACGTCAGAAGGGGCTTCTCCCGTCTCGTGGCGTCTCGGACCGGTCCGTCACAACGCATCCCAACCCGCGGTGTAGAAATCGGTGTAGAAGATCGCCCGGTAGAACAGTCGGTAGACGATCGCTCGAACCCGGTAGAACGGCTCCAAATACGACGAAAGCCCAGGTCAGCGACCTGGGCTTTCGTGACTGCGTTGG
>JADDQX010000119.1:0-3752 GCA_016781115.1 Actinomycetota bacterium
CCGAGGCTGCGCTCGCGGCATCCGTCTTTCACTTCGGCGACTTCTCGGTGCGCGAGGCGAAGGAAGCGCTCCTGCGGCGCGGGCTGCCCGTTAGGATGCCGCAGCCATGACGACCTACCTCCTCCACGACGACGCGCTTGCGAGCCGCGAGTTGCGCCACGAGCTGGGCGAGGCCGTGATGGATCCCATCACCTTCATGGAGCAGGATGGTCGCCGGATCGTGGTGGGGAGCCCGCTGGAACAAGCGATCTTCGAGACGCGCGAGGACGTCGTCGACGAGTTCTGGAGCGTCGATGACTTCGGCTTCGACGCCCTGTTGAGGGACGCATCGTTCCCGGACGAGCTCCTGCAGGCGGAGATGGTGTATCGGGTCCTCCAGAAGCTCGGGACCTCCGAGGTTTGCGTCCCGGCCTCGTTCTCGGTGTTGATCGCGGACTACCTGCGCGATAAGGGCGTGGCGCTGCGGGTCGATCACGCGGCGTGGGCGCAGCGACGGCGACAGAAGACCCCGTGGGAGCTGGAGGGGATCGAGCGGGCGCAGCGCGCGGCCGACACTGCAATGTTGACGGCGGCGCGCATGCTGCGCGATGCGGAGCCCACGCGAGACGGGCTGCTGCGTTTCGAGGGGGAGATCTTGACCGCAGAGCTGATCAGGCTCGCGATGGAGGCGGAGCTGCTGGCCCAGGGCTGCGAGAGCCAGGACATCTTGATCCACGCCGGCGATGCGTGCCTGCGCGGTCACGACATCGGGACCGGCCCGATCCTCCCGGATAGCTCTTGCATCGTCGACTGCTTCCCGCGGGACCGCCGCACCGGCGTGTACGCGGATATGACGCGCACGTTCGTCGCGGGACGGCCTTCCGACGAGCTGCAGAAGCTGCACGCCGACTGCGAGCAGGCTCTGCAGATCGCCTTCGACACGATCAGGCCCGGAAGGAAAGACGCCTTCACCGAGGTGGCGCGCTACTTCGACTCGAAGGGTTATCCCACGCAGTTGACGCATACCGGCCCCGGCAGCCTCCGCTCGGGGTTCATGCACTCGCTCGGTCACGGGGTCGGGCTGGAGGTGCACGAACAGCCCTGGATGGGTCGGCGCGCGGACGAGTTCCAGGTGGGAGACGTCGTAGCGGTGGAGCCGGGGCTCTATTTCGAAGGGGTCGGCGGGGTACGTCTGGAAGACACCGTGCTGGTAACAGACAACGGGGTCGAGCACTTCACCGATCCCTTCCCCTATCACCTCAACCCATAGGGCCGGCCATGGATCCCGCCGACCTCGTCTATGACGACCGCGGCTTGTTGCCTGCCATCGTGCAGGACGCGACGAGCAAAGAGGTGCTCATGCTGGCGTGGGTCGACGCCGAAGCCGTGCGCCGAACCCTCGAGACCCGCACCACTTGGTTTTGGAGCAGGTCTCGTAGCGAGTACTGGAACAAAGGAGCGACCTCAGGGAACACCCAAGCGCTGCGCGAGCTGCGCTACGACTGTGACCAGGACGTCCTGTTGATGGTCGTGGATGCGGCAGGGCCCGCCTGCCACACCGGCGAGACCTCCTGTTTCTACCGGAGCCTCTCGGCCCCCACCGACTGAGCTTGGCGACGGCCGCTCGGCATCGCCCCACGCGCGAGGAGTTCAGCGCGTTGGCTGCGCGCCATCCCGTCGTTCCGGTGTGGCGCGAGGTGCTCGCGGACGCGCAGACCCCCGTCGGCGCGTTCCTCAGGCTGGAGCCGCGGCGCGACGCGTTCCTCTTGGAGAGCGTCGAGGGTGGCGAACGCTGGGCTCGCTACTCGTTCGTCGGCGGCGATTCCTTCGGGATCGTGACGGCGAAGGACGGGGTCGTATCGATCGACGGCGACGCGCCGGTCCTGCCGACCGAGGACGAGCGACCGCTCGCGTTCGTGCGGCGGTTGCTCGACGCGCTGAGGGCGCCGGTTCTGCCGGGGCTGCCTCCGTTCCACGGGGGCGCGGTCGGATTCATCGGTTACGACTGCGTGCGGGAGCTCGAGCGCCTGCCGGACGCACCGCCGGACGACCTCGGATTGCCGGACCTCGCTCTGATGCTGACGAGGACGCTCGTGGTGTTCGACCATCTCGCTCAGAAAGCGTTCATCGTTACCAACGTCTGGTCGCCCGGCTCCTCGCGTGACGTCGAGTCCGACTACGCCGACGCGTTGCGCCGGTGCGACGACATGGCTCGGGCTCTGGCAGCGCCCATGGCCGCCCCGACGGTGGAGCTCGACACCGAAGCGCCGGTCGACGCCTCGGCCCCCGTCGATGACGAGCACTACGCGGCGTGGGTGGCGGAGGCGAAGGAGCACATACTCGCCGGCGACATCTTCCAGGTCGTTCCGTCGCGGCGGTTCGAGGCGCGCCTGCGCGGACCGGCGTTCGGCGCATACCGGGCGCTGCGATCGCTCAACCCGAGCCCGTACATGTACTTCCTTCGGTTCGGTGGCGTCCACGCTGCGGGGCCGCTGGAGATCGCCGGTTCGTCGCCCGAGCCGCTCGTGCAGGTGCAGGGCGACCACGTGGTGACGAGGCCGATCGCCGGAACCCGCGGCCGTGGCCGCGACGAGCTCGAAGACCTGGCGCTCGAACGCGATCTGCTAGCGGACGAGAAAGAGAGGGCCGAGCACGTGATGCTGGTCGATCTCGCGCGGAACGACGTCGGTCGCGTGTCGACGTATGGGAGCGTCACGGTGGACGAGCTCATGGCCGTGGAGCGGTACTCGCACGTGATGCACATCGTTTCCAGCGTCAGCGGGCGGCTCGCGGAACGCTTCGATGCCTTCGATGCGCTGACCGCGTGCTTCCCGGCGGGAACCGTGTCGGGCGCTCCCAAGATCCGGGCGATGGAGATCATCGACTCGCTCGAGCGCACCCGGAGGGGACCCTACGCGGGCGTGGTCGGCTACTTCGACTTCTCAGGCAACATCGACACCTGCATCACGATCCGCACGATCGTCGCCACAGGCGGACGTGCCTTCGTCCAAGCGGGAGCCGGAGTGGTGGCCGACTCCGATCCGGCATCGGAGGCGGAGGAGACGCGGCGTAAAGCGGAGGCGCTACTGCGAGCGGTGGCCGCCGCCGAGCGGTTCGCGGAAGATCAGGCTCCGTAGACCTCGAGGCTCTCGGCCTCCGCAGAGGTGATCGTCAAGATCACGCCATCCGAGCTCATCTCGCTCACCAGCTCCGCGGGAGCGAAGCGATCGGCGCTGAAGAGGCCGGAGCTGATCGTGATGCCGGAGAAGATGTCCTTCTGGGTATCCGCGACCACGTCCGCGACCGCGCCCACCTCCTCGTCGTCGGAGGACAAGACGCGCGTTCCCTTCTCGAGCGTCATCCACGACACGGGAGCTTCGTTGTCTGCCATGGCCGTCGATACTAGGCGCATGTACCGGCTCTTCACAGCCGCGGTTGCAACGGTCGCCGCGCTCGCGTCCTGCACCGGAGGCGGATCGGGACCCGCGGCCGCGGTCGACGCGCCGGGTCCGGCCGGGGTCCAGCTCGATGCGGTCACTGAGCACGCGAAGCAGTTCGACGAGGATCTGCCCGAGCGCCCCGCGGGCTCGCAACAGGAGTTCGCGGCGGCGACCTACATCACCGGTCATCTGCAACAGGCGGGATACCAGGTGCGACTGGCGTCGGTCCCGTACAAGGACCTGGTCCGCTCCACCAACGTTGTCGCCCTGCCTCCGGGAGGCGAACCCATAGCAGCGGTGGTGACCGTCCTCTACGACACCACCGCGGGGACC
>JADDQX010000119.1:3825-5392 GCA_016781115.1 Actinomycetota bacterium
GAGTGCAGTTCGTCGCGCTGGGGGCGGAGGTGACGGCGGAGAATGGCGGCAACCTCGGCAGCCGGACTCTCGCCGAGGAGCTGGCCGGGCTGGAGGAGAAGCCGCCGGTCATCGGCCTCCTCGAGGTGACCAGCGGAGGTTTCCGCGCTCCCGGACCCGCCGGCGACGACCTCAACCGGATCGCTCTCGAGCTGGATCTGCCGCTCGCCCGCCCCCTGTCGGAGCCTCTCCTTCCTGCATACCTGCGGGCCACGACGATCTTCGCCCAGAGACGGGTCCCCCACGCGGTCGCGGCCGGCGGCATCGAAGAGGTCGGCGAGGTCGTGCTCGAGTTCCTCGGCTCTCGTTAGGGTCGGTCGATGTCCTTCCTGGACGACCTGGTGACGTCCACCCGCGCGCGGGTGGCGGAAGCCAAGACGAAGGTGACAGAGGAGACTCTGGAGCAACGCCTGGCCGCGGTCGCCGGGCCCCGAGACTTTGCCGCGGCGCTGACAGGCGACGGGATGCAGGTGATCGCCGAGATAAAGCGTGCGACGCCGAGCCGAGGGCCCCTCGATCTGGACCTGAACGCCGCCGCGCTCGCCGAGGCCTACGCCGCCGGTGGCGCGGCGGCGATCTCGGTGTTGACCGAGCCCGAGTACTTCAAAGGCTCACTCGAGGACCTCGAGGCGGCGAAGGCCGCGGGGCTTCCCCTTCTTCGCAAGGACTTCATCCTCGACGAGTTCCAGCTGCTCGAGGCCCGCGCTGCGGGCGCCGACGCCGTGCTGCTGATCGTGCGCATCCTCGACGAGCGTCTCGAGCCGTTGCTCCGCGCGACGCGGGCGCTTGGGATGGAGGCTCTGGTCGAGGTCTTCCACGAATCCGAGCTGGACGCAGCCGTCGCGGCCGGGGCGCGGGTCGTCGGCGTGAACCACCGCGACCTCGAGACGTTCGAGGTGGACGGGCGCCGCACGCTCGAGCTCGCGCCCCTCGCCCCGTCGGATGTCGTGCTCGTTGCGGCCTCGGGTGTGTCTTCGCGGGCCGAGGTCGAGGAGCTACAGGCGGCGGGGGTCCACGCGATCCTCGTGGGTGAGAGCCTGGTCACCGCGGCCGACCCGGCTGCGAAGCTGCGCGAGCTGGTGGGGCCGTGAGAGCCGCGCCCGTCGCCGACCACCTCGGCCGCTTCGGCGATTTCGGCGGGCGTTACGTGCCCGAGGCGCTGATGGCGGCACTTGAGGAGCTCGAGGCGGAGTGGAGCTCGGCACGCTCCGACCCAGGATTCGACCGCGACCTCACCGGGCTGTTGCGGACGGTGGTGGGGAGGCCCACGCCGCTGTACGAGGCCGACCGCTTCTCCGAGCTAGTGGGCGCGCGGGTTCTGCTGAAACGCGAAGACCTGGCCCACACCGGCGCGCACAAGATCAACAACACCCTGGGCCAGGTCCTGCTCGCGCGCAGGATGGGGAAGCGGCGGATCATCGCCGAGACGGGAGCGGGCCAGCACGGCGTCGCCACCGCGACCGCGGCTGCGTACTTCGGCCTCCCGTGCGTCGTCTATATGGGAGCGACCGACGTGCGACGTCAGAAC
>JADDQX010000119.1:5546-6769 GCA_016781115.1 Actinomycetota bacterium
TGGGGGTTGAGGCGGCCGGTGAAGGACTCGATGGTCGTCACGGTGCGTCGATCACCAAGGGGACGCCGGGCATCCTGCATGGCTCGCGCAGCCTCCTCCTCCAGGACGAGCAAGGTCTGATCGCGGAGGCGCACTCCGTCTCGGCGGGGCTGGACTATCCGGGCGTGGGTCCGGAGCATTCCTGGCTCGCCACCACCGGCCGCGCCGTCTACGAGTCGGTCACGGATCAGGAAGCACTCGCGGCGTTCGCCGCGCTCGCGTCGACCGAGGGGATCCTCGCCGCGTTGGAGTCGTCCCACGCGCTCGCCTACGTGCAGAGGACGAGACCACAGGGAGAGACGATCTTGATCGGGCTGTCCGGCCGGGGTGACAAGGACGTGTCGACCATCGCCGAGGCGCTGGCTCGGTGACCCGCCTGTTGGAGCACCTGCAGACGCGGCGCGCCGCGGGCCGCAAGCTGTTGGTTCCGTACCTGATGGCGGGCGTACCCGAGCCCGGGGCCTTCGCCGAGGCGCTGGCGGCCGTCTCGGGGTCCGCGGATGCGATCGAGGTCGGGTTGCCCTTCTCCGATCCCCTCATGGACGGCCCCGTGATCGCGTCGGCGGGCGAGCGCGCTCTCCGTAACGGGATCGGCCCCCGTGCCGCTCTGGACCTTGTGAAGGACGTCCCTGATGGAGAGACACCGCGCGTCGTCATGACCTACTACAACCCGATCCACCGCGTTGGGGAGGCAGAGTTCTGTCGCCGCGCCGTCGCCGCGGGTATCACGGGATTGATCGTTCCCGACCTGCCGCTCGAGGAGTCGGGGCCGCTACGAGCAGCGGCGAGCGCGGAAGGTCTCGCGTGGATCCCACTGGTCGCGCCGACGTCGAGCCCTACGCGCGTGGAGGCTCTTGCCGCGACCTGCACGGGCTTCGTCTACGCGGTCTCGTCTCTCGGCGTGACCGGCGTGCGCGCGTCTCTGTCAGAGCGCGCGGCCGCGGTGACGGTGACGTGCAGGGCCGCGACGGATCTGCCGGTTCTGGTCGGCATCGGCGTCTCGACGCCGGCGCACGCGGTGGAAGCAACGCGCACGGCAGACGGCGTTGTGATTGGGTCCGCGGTCGTGAGCGCGGTGATACAGGAGGGCGTTGCCGCGGCCGTTTCTTTCTTGCAAGGCGTCCGCCGCTCGCTGGACGAAGCCGGGGGAGGTGCTACCGGGGCCGGCGGCCCCGCTGGATCCT
>JADDQX010000028.1:0-8152 GCA_016781115.1 Actinomycetota bacterium
GACTCCGTGACGACGGACCACATCTCGCCGGCCGGAGCGATACCGCCCGCATCGTCTGCAGGTGAGTACCTTCAAGAGAAGGGCATCAAGCCGGAGCACTTCAATAGTTACGGCTCGCGCAGAGGCAATCACGAGGTCATGGTTCGAGGGACCTTCGCGAGCATCCGCTTCCGCAACAAGCTCGCCGGCGGCAAAGAGGGCGCCTGGACACGCCACCTGCCGGACGGAGAAGAGATGCGGATCTACGACGCCGCGATGGCCTACTCGCAAGAGGGCACACCCCTGGTCGTGATCGCGGGGAAGGAATACGGGTCCGGAAGCTCGCGGGACTGGGCGGCGAAGGGGCCGAACCTCCTGGGCGTGAAGGCCGTCATAGCCGAGAGCTTCGAGCGCATCCATCGGAGCAACCTCGTCGGGATGGGGATCCTGCCGCTCCAGTTCATCAACAACGAGACTCCCCAGTCACTGGGGCTGACGGGCGAAGAGACGTACGAGATCACCGGTATCTCGGAAGGTCTCGAGCCGCACGCCGAACTGACGGTGACCGCGACCGATGACGACGGCTCCAGCAAGGAGTTCAAGGTCGAGTGCCGCATCGATTCGGCGGTCGAGCTGGACTACTACCGCAACGGTGGCGTCCTGCAGATGGTGCTGCGCCGGATGCTTGCGGAGTCGAAGTCATGACCCTGCGCTTCGACTGGCTCGCCGTCGACGCTCACGATCCCGAGTCACTCGCGCGCTTCTGGGCGGAGGCGTTGGACTACGAGGTCGAGTACGACTCCGCGACCGATCCCGACGCTGATGACTCCGAAAGGGAGATCGCGATCAGGCCGAAAGCGGGAGCTACGGGTGTCCAGCTGTTGTTCCTCGAGGTCCACGACCCGAAGACGGTGAAGAACCGGCTGCACCTGGACCTGCGACCCGACGACCAGGAGGCCGAGGTGAGGCGGGTCGAGGCGCTGGGAGCGACACGAGTGGACATCGGCCAGGGAGAGGTCACCTGGGTGGTGCTGGCGGACCCGGAGGGAAATGAGTTCTGCATCCTGCGCGCGAACGCTCCCTCGGACGATCAGTAGGCGCACCCCGCTGATGAACGAGACGATGACGCGGAACGATCTTCGCCGCACCACGCTCATCATCGTGGCGCGATCGGGGTCGCCACCTTCTTGATAATCCTCACGATAAGGAACGCTTCTCCTCGCCTCCAATGTCAGTCACTGCACGATCGCGTCGTGTCGGGTGGCGCTACAGCCGAGGAGGAGGAGAAGTGGGCCGACCTCAGGTGCAGCAGTATGGGTGGGATCGAGTGACCCCGATCACGGAGGACTCCGGCTCCTCCACGCCAACGAGCTGGACTCGGCTACAGCGCGCGATGGGTGCGACGTCCGAGCAGCTGGTAGGCCTGCTGCGGTCGGTTCGAAACCCCGACGCTCGAGCTGTCGGTGAATGGTCGATCCGGGATCTCGCCGTCCATGTCGCGGACACGTACACCAACTACACGCTGTACCTCCGCGGCCAAGGAGAGCTGTTCAGCGACCCCTCCGAGATAACGGCGCACAACGCACGGGTCGTGCATGCGGGGCACGCCATGACAGTCGAGGAAGCAGCCGAACGGATCGCTTCGTCCGCTGCAGAGCTTGACGCGTTGGTGGGCCAGCGACGGCCCGACGAACGGGTCCGCTGGCACGGCGGGATCGAACTCGACATGTCTGGCTTCGTCGCGATCCCACTCAGCGATGCGATGATCCACGCTCACGACATCGCGGCGTCGGAAGGGCGTTCCTTCAAACCCGATCCCAGCCACGCGTCCGCGACCTTTGCCAACCTGACCCAGCTCTTCCCTTACTACGTGGACGCGTCCGCGGCCGCTGGTTTCTCGGCCTCCTACGACCTAAGGCTGCGGGGCGGCGGCGACCAAAGGTTCCTAGTCTTCGACAACGGCGGTCTCGAGATAGCCACCGAGCCGCGTCCCGCCGACTGTGTGATCTCGACGGACGCATTCACGTTCATGTTGATCGGCTACAACCGCATCTCTCAGTGGCGACCGGCGTTGACGGGGAAGGTCATAGCGTGGGGCCGCAAGCCGTGGCTCGCCCTAAAGCTGCCTCGACTCATGGCGCCGCCCTGACCCGGCAGGAGTACCTATGATCACGCGAGGGAGGAGGTGGCGGTTGGGAAACGGTGGAGATATAGCAACGTCCCCGGCTCCTTCGGTGGCAACCAGCGCCTGGACCGCGGCACGTGTCTTCCTACTCGCAGCCGCGGCCTGGCACATCCCACTCGGCCTGATCGGGTTCCTGTACGACCGCAGCTTCCCCATCGGTAGCGCCGCTACCGAAACCGCCGGATCGGGTCACATCTTCGGCATCTTCGAGAGCAACGGATGGCACAACCTCGCGGCGGTGTTGCTGGGGATCGTCGCGCTCTACTTCACGATCGAGCCGCGCCGCGCGCGCGAGGTGGCACTCGCGATCGGTCTTGTGCACGTCGGCCTCGTGGCGGGCTTGATCATCTGGGACGACAGCACCTTTTGGATCGCATCGAATATCGCGGATCAGCTGATCCATGCCTCAACGGCGATCGGCGGCCTGACTACGGGGCTGCCGCCTCGATCACAACTGGTCCTGCGCCACTAGCAAGTCAAAGAAAACGCGCCCGGAGTGCGGGGGCGTATCGTTCTCGAGGTTTAGCGCTTGGAGTACTGGGGCGCCTTGCGGGCCTTCTTGAGGCCGTACTTACGCCGCTCCTTCTCGCGAGCGTCGCGCGTGAGGAAGCCCGCCTTCTTCAACGTGGGACGAAGGTCCGGGTCCATGTCCGCGAGAGCTTTCGAGATCGCGTGGCGCAGCGCGCCGGCCTGACCGCTGGGACCGCCACCCTCGATCTTCGCGATGATGTCGTAGCGGCCCTCGGCCTCCGTCAACCGGAGTGGCTCCGAGATGATCATGCGGTGCGTCGCGCTCGGGAAGTAGTCCTCGAGCGGACGGCCGTTGATCTCCCACCTGCCGGTGCCGGTGAGGATGCGGGCGCGGCAGACGGCCTCCTTGCGACGGCCGGTGGCGCGAGTCAGTAGGTCGGCCATCAAAGGACCTCCTCGACCGTGTGTGCTTGATCTGGGTTGTGTGGAGCGGCGACGTCTCTCAGGTCGAGAGGCTTCGGGTTCTGAGCACCATGTGTGTGCTCCGGCCCCGCGTACACCTTGAGCTTCTTCAGCATCGCCCGGCCCAACCGGTTGCTCGGCAGCATCCCCTTCACCGCCTTCTCGACGGCCATCTCGGGCCGCGTCGCCATTAGCTTCGAATACGGCACCGAACGGAGGCCACCGGGATATCCGGAATGGCGATGTGCCTGCTTCTGCAGCAGCTTGTTGCCTGTGAGGACCACCTTCGACGCGTTGACCACGATCACGTGGTCGCCGGTGTCGAGGTGGGGGGCGAAGTTCGTCTTGTGCTTCCCGCGCAACCTCTTCGCGACCTCAGAGGCCAGCCGTCCGAGAACGACTCCCTCGGCGTCGACCAGCCACCAATCGCGCGTGACCTCACTAGGTTTCGTTGAGTGGGTGTTCATTCCATCCTCAATCCGGGCCCTCTAGGGCCCTCGTGTTCCAGAGAAAGAGCAGGATAACCCATCATCGTCAGCCTTCAAGAGACCCCGGGCGGGCCTCGAAAGGCTTCTTCCATCCGTCGTCGTACTCGACCGATACGAGACAGAGGCCGTACGGAGGGGCAACCGGACCGGCCGATGCGCGGTCGCGGGCTGCCAGGATCTGCGGCATCTCTTGAGGCGCACTCTTCCCCTCCCCGGTTTGGATGAGGGTGCCCACGAGCGAGCGCACCATCTGCTGGAGGAACGCGTTCGCTCGCGCTCTGACGCGGATGATGCTGCCCTCACGCCGACACCGCAGCTCGAACAGATTCCGCTCCGCCGTAGCATCCGGCTCCGGGACGCGGCCGAACGAGCTGAAGTCGTGGGGCCCCACCAGATGCCCCGCCGCCTCGTTCATCGCAGCCACGTCGAGATCGGCGGGATGGTAGAGCGTCGTAGCGGCGAGGAACGGATCCGGCGCCTCCGCTTGCAGGATCGCGTAGACGTAGGTCCTCGAGCGAGCGCTGAAGCGAGCGTGGAACTGGGGATCCGCTACAGAAATCCCCCAGATGGAGATGTGTGGCGCCAAGACCCCATTCAGCGCTGCCTGGAGCCGCGCCGGCTCCACATCGTCCGCAAGGTCGTGCACGCTGATCACCTGGCCCAGTGCATGCACACCCGCATCCGTGCGTCCCGCGACGTTCGTGCGGACGGGCGCGCCGGCGAGCCTGGCGAGGGCCGCTTCGATGTCGCCCTGGACGGTGCGCACATCGGGCTGACGCGCGAACCCATGGAAAGGAGCGCCGTTGTAGGCGATGTCCAGACGCAGATTCACCATCGAGAATCCGGAACCGGTGCTACTTGTTGTCGGTCAGGTTCCCCTCGGGCACTCCGCCGGCAGAGATGTCGTGCGGGCCATCCGGACCGCCCGCGACCTTCTCGGCTTCGGAGTCTTTGGTCGAGGTGTCCTGCGCCTGCTGCTGGGCTGCAGCGGTGTCCGCGGCGACTCCCGGAGCGTGCTGGATGTCGGGCCCTGGCCCCGTTCCGGCAGCGGCCGCCTGCGCGCCTTGAGAGCGAGCCGGCTTGTCTTGGGGGAGGTTCTCGTCGGCGTTCTTCCGCCTGCGGGGGGCGCGGAGGCGTCGCTTCTTGGTTCCGTCACCTGCGTCGTCGGTGACGACGGCGGCGCGGCCCTCATCGACCAGCTCGATCAGCGCCATGGGCGCGTTGTCTCCGTTGCGGGGGCCGAGCTTCAGGATCCGCGTGTAGCCGCCGTTGCGGTCCTCGAAGCGAGGGCCGATGTCGCTGAAGAGCTTGTGGACGATCTCGCGATCCTCCATCACCGACAGGACCTGGCGACGGTCGTGGATGCTTCCCTTCTTGGCTTTGGTGATCAAGCGCTCCGCGAACGGGCGCAGGAGCTTCGCCTTGGCCTCCGTAGTCTTGATGCGCTCGTGGTCGAACAACGAAAGAGCAAGGTTCGACAGCATCTGGCGCTGGTGAGCGGCGTCCGCCCCCAGTCTCGGCCCCTTCTTCGGCGTTGGCATCTCGCTCTCCTAGAAGTCTTTGGTCCGGAGGCCGAGGCCGATCTCTTCCAGCTTCGCCTTCACCTCGTCGATCGACTTCTGGCCGAAGTTGCGGATCTCGAGCAGGTCGTCCTCTGACTTCTGGACGAGCTCGCCGAGCGTCGTGACGCCCTCCCGCTTCAGACAGTTGTAAGACCGCACCGTCAGGTCCATGTCCTCGATCGGCTTGGCCATCACGCCCGACACCTCGTCTTCGCCCGGCTCGGGTCCGAGATCCAGGCCGGTTCCTTCGCCGACGCCGGCGAACAAGCTGAACAGGTTGACCAAGGTGTCACCCGCACTCGACAGCGCGTCGGAGGGCGACATCGAGCCGTCGGTCTCCACGTCCAGGATCAAACGGTCGTAGTTCGTCATCTGCTCGACGCGGGTGGGCTCGACCTGGTAGGTGACCCGCCGCACCGGCGAGAAGTTCGCGTCCAGCGGGATGCTCCCGATGGCTTCTTTCGGAGCGGGCGTGGCCGCGACGTACCCGCGGCCCTGCTCGACCCGAAGCTCCATCGACAGGGTCGCGTTCTTGTTCAACGTCGCGATGTGGTGATCCGGGTTCAGGATCTCGATGCCAGCGGGAAGGTCGATGTCTCCGGCCGTCACCTCTGCGGGCCCGCTCACGCGCAGGTGAACGTTCGTCGCCTCTTCGTTATCGCTGCTGATCACGAGGCTCTTGAGGTTCAACACGACGTCGGTGACGTCTTCGGTGACGCCGTCGATGGTGGAGAACTCATGCAGCACCCCGTCGATCTTCACCTGCGTCACCGCCGCACCAAGGATCGAGGAGAGAAGGGTCCGCCGCAGCGAGTTTCCGAGCGTGTAGCCGAAGCCCGGCTCCAGCGGCTCGATCGTGAACTTCCGACGAACGTCGGAGATCTCCTCGTCCGAGATCTGTGGACGTTGGACGATAAGCAGATCCATGTGACTCCTCTCCTCTCCCCCGAAGGGGCTACTTCGTGTGGTGCTCGAAGAGCGTTCTGTGCGCTATTTCGAGTAGTACTCGACGATCAGCTGCTCCTGCACGGGAACGTCCATCTGGGTGCGTTCCGGCAGAGCCCGGATCTCGACCGCCATCTGCTTCAGGTTCGAACCGAGCCAGTCCGGGATCTCCCGGCCCTCGGCGTACGACGTGTTCTCGATGATGCGACCGATCTTCTGGGACCGGCTGCGGACGGTTACGACATCGCCGGTCTTCACCCGGTACGACGGGATGTTCACCTTGCGGCCGTTCACCTCGAAGTGACCGTGCGACACCAGCTGGCGAGCCATCGGGCGGTTCATCGCGAACCCCGCCCGGTAGACGACGTTGTCGAGACGCGTCTCGCAGATACGCAGGAGCTCTTCACCAGTGATCCCCTTCGAGCGGGCGGCCTCGCTGTAGTAACCACGGAACTGCTTCTCCAGGATCCCGTAGAAACGCTTCGCTTTCTGCTTCTCGCGAAGCTGCAGGAGGTACTCCGACTCGCGAACGCGGCCGCGGCCGTGCTCGCCGGGAGGAGGACGACCTTTCTCGATCGGGCACTTGGGTGACTCGCAGCGCGTTCCCTTGAGGAACAACTTGGTCTTCTCGCGCCTGCAGAGACGGCAGACGGGGCCGGTGTATCTAGCCACGCTCACCACCCGCCTTCCTGGGTGGGCGGGAGGACCAAGGAACGGGACGTGCAACCATCACACCCGCCTCCTCTTGCGGGGGCGGCAGCCGTTGTGAGGCACGGGGGTCACGTCTTTGATCCCGATGATCTCGAGGCCCGAGGCCTGCAAGGACCGGATCGCGGTCTCACGGCCCGAACCGGGGCCCTTGACCTCGACGTCGACGCGCCGCACGCCATGCTCCTGTGCCTTGCGCGAAGCGGCCTCCGCAGCCATCTGAGCGGCGAACGGCGTTGATTTGCGCGAACCCTTGAAGCCGACGTTGCCGGCGGACGCCCACGACAGCACGTTCCCGTCCATGTCGCTGATCGAGATGATCGTGTTGTTGAACGTGGACTTGATATGAGCCACGCCGTGGACAACGTTCTTCTTTTCCCTGCGGCGGGCTTTGGTCTTCTTCTTTGGTGACGCCAAGCTGGTTCTTCCCCTCCCTACTTCTTCCCGGTGGCCTTCTTCTTGCCCGCCACCGTCTTCTTCGGACCCTTGCGGGTACGAGCGTTGGTGTGGGTTCTCTGGCCGTGGACCGGGAGACCTCGCCGGTGCCGGAGGCCCTGGTAGCTGCCGATCTCGACCTTGCGCTTGATGTGCTGGTTGACCTCGCGGCGGAGGTCACCCTCGACCCGATAATTGGCGCCGATCCACTCGCGGATCCGGATCACCTCGTCGTCCGTCAGGTCGCGGACCCTCGTCGCCGGATTGACCCGCGCCGAGATGCACGTCTCCATCGACTTCGTGCGGCCGATCCCGTAGATATAGGTCAGCGCGACGTCGAGACGCTTCTCGCGAGGTATGTCGACTCCAGCGATACGGGCCACTTAACTCCTCCCTAACCTTGACGTTGCTTGTGCCGCGGGTTGGAACAGATGATCATCACGCGCCCGTGACGACGGATGACCTTGCACTTGTCACAGATCTTCTTGACGCTGGGGCGCACCTTCATCTTCCGCTCCTACTTGTAGCGATAGACCACACGGCCTCGAGTGAGGTCGTACGGCGAGAGTTCGATGAGCACACGATCCCCGGGCAGGATCCGGATGTAGTGCATCCGCATCTTTCCGGAGATATGGGCGAGGACCTGGTGTCCGTTGTCCAGCTCGACCTTGAACATGGCGTTCGGGAGCGGCTCGATGACGGTTCCCTCAACCTGGATCCCCTCTTCCTTGCCGGAAGAAGACAGCTTGTCCTTGTTCTTAGCTTTCGCCACGCGCAACGTCCCCGTGAACTAGATCGACTTGACGAGGCCCACCCATGAGAAGCGCCCCCTGAGGGGCGCGGCAGAACCTGGGGTCGGGCCGACGCACGAGGATACCAGAAGCGGCTATCTGAGGCGAACCCGAGGAGCCCGTGAG
>JADDQX010000028.1:8392-12734 GCA_016781115.1 Actinomycetota bacterium
TCACCTCCCCCACGGGGAAAGTCCAGGCGGAGTCGACATGGAAGCCTTCGAAGTACACGCCGACGTCGATGGAGATGATGTCGCCCTCCTCGACCACGTGGGGCCCCGGTATGCCATGGACGATGACGTTGTTCGGCGACGAGCAGATGGAGCCCGGGAAGCCCCTGTAGCCCTTGAACGAGGGCACGGCTCCTGCGGAGCTGATCACTTCCTCGGCTATCGCGTCGAGTTGCTGCGTCGTGGTCCCGGGCCGGAGGGCGGTCTCGATACGCTCGAACGCCCGCACGAGGATGTCGCCACCCCGGCGCATAGATGCGATCTCTTCTGCGGATTTCTTATAGATCACGGCAGGCGCAAAGACGCTCAGATCGAGGTCACGATGCGCGAGAAGACCTCGTCGGGCGATCCCTCTCCGTTGATCTCTCTCAGCAGGTCCCTGTCCGCGTAGTACTTCTTCAACGGCTCCGTCTGCTCGTGGTACAGCTTGAGCCGGTTCCTCACGGTCTCTTCCTCGTGATCGTCGGTTCGCTCGACGACGTCGCCGCCGCAAGCGTCACAGGTCCAGTCGTTCTGAGGCGGCGCGTCCAGGTGGTAGTTCCGCCCGCAATCGGAGCAGGCGCGGCGGCCGAGGATGCGGCGGAGAGAGACGTCCTCGGGCACCTCCACCACCAGGGCAGCATCGAGAGCCGCGTTCTGATCGGCGAGGAGAGCATCGAGCGACCTCGCCTGACCCACGTTGCGGGGGAAGCCGTCCAGGAGGAAGCCGTCGATGCAGTCGTCGGCGGTCAGCCGGTTCGTTACCACCTCAACGGTCAGCTCGTCGGGGACCAGTCGTCCGGCATCTACGTACTCGAGGACCTTGAGACCGAGCGCGGTCTTGCCCTTGATCGCCCAGCGGAAGATCTCCCCCGTGGAGATAGAGGGGATGCCGTACTTCTCGGCAATGAGAGCACCTTGCGTGCCCTTGCCGGCACCTTGCGGGCCGAAGATCACCAGTCTCATCGTCGGGCGTCTACTTCAGGAAACCTTCGTAGTGGCGCATCATCAGCTGCGATTCGATCTGCTTCATCGTCTCGAGCGTGACGCCCACGGTGATCAGTATCGAGGTGCCTCCGAACGGCAAGGCCTGGACGTTGTAGACCGCCAGCACGATCGACGGCAGCAACGCGATCGCAGCGATGAACAAGGCTCCCGGGAGCGTGATGCGCGTCAGGATCCGGTCCAGGTATTCCGCGGTCTGGCGTCCCGGGCGGATGCCCGGGACGAACCCGCCGTACTTCTTCATGTTGTCGGCCACGTCGGTCGGGTTGAACGAGATGGCTGTGTAGAAGTAGGCGAAGAAGACGACCATGGTCCCGTACAGGACCATGTAGGTGAGGCTCGCCGAGTTAACCAGGTTGTTCGAGATGAAGTTCTGCACGCCCTGGTGCTGGATCACGTTCTGCAAGAGGCTCGGGATGTACAGCACGCTCGAGGCGAAGATGATCGGGATGATGCCGGCCTGGTTCACCTTCAAAGGGATGTAGGTCGAGCTCCCGCCGTACATCCGTCGTCCGACGACCCGCTTGGCGTACTGGACCGGGATCCTCCTCTGGCCCTGCTCCATCACGACGATGGCGACGATCACACCGATGCCGATCAAGCACATGCCCAAGAAGAAGCCGAGGCCCTTCTGGTCGAGGATCGCTTTGCCTTCCGACGGCAGCGTCGAGATGATCGAGGCGAAGATCAAGATGGACATCCCGTTCCCGATGCCGCGCTGAGTGATGAGCTCACCCAGCCACATGATCAGAGCCGTTCCCGCAGTGAGCGAGATGACGACGATCGCGACACGACCGGGGGTGAAGTTCGGGATCAGGTCCACGGGCGCTCCCTGCGCGTTCTGGATCTGTCCGCGATGGAACAGGAAGGCCAAGCCGGTGGACTGCAGAACCGCCAGGACCACAGTTAGGTAGCGGGTCCACTGGGTGATCTTCTTCGTTCCCTGCTCGCCTTCCTTCGACCAAGCCTCGAGCTTCGGGATCACGACGGTCAGGAGCTGCATGATGATCGACGAGGTGATGTACGGCATGATCCCGAGGGCGAACACCGCTAGCTGCGTCAGCGCGCCGCCGGAGAACAGGTTGATGAACTGGAAGACCCCGCCCTGGGCGCCGCGAGCGAACTCCTGCGCCTTCTGGACGTCGATGCCCGGTGTCGGAACGTGGGCGCCGAACCGGTAGATCGCGATGATGAGCAGGGTGAAGAGGATCTTCTTGCGGAGATCCGGAACCTTGAACGCGTTTACGAACGCGCCGAGAAGGTTCACTTCGCCGCCTTGTTCTTGACCTTCTTGTTGGTCGGGATCGGGATCGGCTCGAAGCTCCCGCCGGCTCCCTCGATCTTGGCGCGAGCGGCGTCGCTGATCGCGTGGGCGCGGACCGTCACTGCTCTGTTGATGTCACCGGTGCCGAGGATCTTGATGAACTTGTCGCGCTTGTGGACCAGGCCCCCCTGACGAAGCTCGTCCGGACCGACCTCGCTCGCGTCCAGGCCGTCGAGATCACCCACGTTGACCGCGCCGTAGACGCGCTGGTTCGGAGGTGTGAACCCCTTCAGCTTTGGCAGCCGGCGAGCGAGAGGCATCTGGCCACCTTCGAAGAAGATGTGGACCTCGCCGCGGGCGCGCGTTCCCTTCGTTCCGCGTCCGGCCGTCTTGCCTTTGCCCGAGCCCTCGCCGCGACCGACGCGCTTGGCCCTCTTGTTCGAACCCGGAGCGGGCTTCAACTCGTGCGGTTTCATTATTCGTCGGTCTCCTCAACCTCGAGTAGGTGGCCCACCGACCGGATCATCCCTCTGATCTCGGGCTTGTCCTCGTGGACGACGGTGTGGCCGAGCCGCTTCAGCCCCAGAGCGCGGATCGTGCCCTGCTGCTTCTTGCCGCGCGAGGTCGCCGACCTGACCTGGGTGAGCTTCAACTTCGCCATATCTTCTCAGTCCTCTGTAGCTAGTTCGTCGCGCCGGCGCCGTGGCCGAGCAGGTGGCGCGGAGCGACCTCTTCCGCACTCTTGCCCCGGCGCTTCGCGACCTGATCTGCGGTCTGCAGACCCTTCAGCGCCTTAACCGTCGCATGCACGATGTTGATCGGATTGTCGGAGCCGAGGGACTTCGACAGGATGTCGCGGATGCCCGAGCACTCGAGCACCGCTCGGACCGGGCCACCGGCGATAACTCCAGTTCCCGGAGAGGCCGGCTTCAGAAGCACCACTCCGCCGGAGTCCTCACCGATGATCTCGTGAGGGATCGTTTGTTGGATCAGCGGCACCCGGAAGAAGTTGCGCTTCGCCTCCTCAACGCCCTTCTGGATGGCAGCGGGAACCTCTCGCGCCTTGCCATAGCCGATGCCTACCTGTCCTGCCGCATCGCCCACCACGACCAGGGCGGTGAAGGAGAACCTTCGACCTCCCTTGACGACCTTCGCAACGCGGTTGATCGAGACCACCCGCTCCTCGTACTGCGAGCGGTCGTCATCTCGCCCTCTGCCGGGTCCTCCACCTCGTGCCATCAGACCAACACCTCTCTGTGATCCATCAGAACTCCAGCCCGCCCTCGCGGGCACCTTCCGCAACGGCCTGAACCCGGCCGTGGTAGCGGAAACCGCCGCGGTCGAAGGTGACCCGCGTGATCCCCGCTTCCTTCGCCTTGGCAGCCAGGTCCAGCCCAACGGTCTTCGCCTGCTCCTTCGGAGCGCCATCGGAAGTTGTCGCGGTCGTCGACGAAGACGCCAACGTCCGGCCAACGAGATCGTCGATCAGCTGCGCGTAGATGTGCTTGTTCGACCGGTAGACGGCGAGCCGCGGGCGCTCGCTGGTGCCGGAGACCTTCTTGCGCACCCGCCTGTGACGCTGGTCCAACGAACGGAACCTGTCCGATCTAGTCGTCATGCCTAACCACCGGCCTTTGCTGCCTTGCCGCCCTTGCGACGGATGTGTTCGCCCTCGTAACGGATGCCCTTCGCCTTGTACGGCTCGGGCTTCTTGATCGCCCTGATTTCTGCCGCGGTCTGACCGACGAGCTCCTTGTCGATACCACGTACCGTCACCCGCGTAGGAGTCGGGACGTCGAACTCGATGCCGTCGGGAGCCACTTTCTTCACCGGATGCGAGAAACCAACGGAGAACTCGAGGTCGCTGCCTTGTTTGGCAGCTCGGTAGCCCACGCCGTGGATCTCGAGCCGCTTCTCGTACCCCTCCGTCACGCCCTGCACCATGTTGGCGACCAGACTGCGTACCAGCCCGTGGAGAGCGCGAACCTCACGCGCCTCGCTGTCTCGAGTGACGCGCAGCTCGCCGTCCGCGTGCTC
>JADDQX010000028.1:12972-14869 GCA_016781115.1 Actinomycetota bacterium
CTCGCCTTCGTGATGCCGGGGATCTCGCCGTTGTGCGCCATCTCGCGAAAGCAAAGGCGACAGAGGCCGAACCTCTTGTAGACCGCTCGCGGTCGCCCGCAGCGCGCGCACCTCGTGTACTGGCGCACCTTGAACTTCGGCTTCGCCTTCGCTTTGTTCATCAATGCCTTCTTAGCCATCTGCCCTCACTCCTAGGACCTGTCGCCCTGCTGCCTGAAGGGAAAACCAAGCGCCGTCAACAGCGCTCGTCCCTGTGCGTCGTCCGTCGCCGTGGTCACAACCGTGATGTCCATGCCTCGGGTTTGGTCGATGTCGTCGTAATCGATCTCGGGGAACACCAGCTGCTCCGTCAAGCCGAAGTTGTAGTTGCCGCGGCCGTCGAAGGACTTCGGGTTGAGACCCCGGAAGTCCCTGATGCGGGGCAGCACGATCGACGTCAAGCGATCGATGAAGTCCCACATCCGGTCGCCTCTAAGCGTGGCACTGGCGCCGACGGGCATTCCCTCGCGGATCTTGAAGGTGGCGATGGACTTGCGCGCCCGGCGGACCGACGGCCTCTGACCGGTGATGGTGGTGAGGTCCTTGACGGCCCCATCCATCAGCTTTGCGTCCTTGGCCGCATCGCCGACGCCCATGTTCACAACGACCTTCTCGGGCTTCGGGACCTGCATCACGTTCGACAGACCGAGCTCTTGCTGAAGGCGCGCGTGCAGCTCTTGCTGATAGCGCTCTTTCAACCTCGGCGTGTAAGTGCTCGTTGCCATCGTCTAGATCTCCGTTCCACACTTCTTGCAGATGCGGACCTTGCCGCCGCCTTCTTCCATCCGGTAACCCGCTCGAGCCGTGCCATCTGTCGGACAGAGCAGCGCGACGTTCGAGATGTCAACCGGTGCTTCCTTATGTGCGATCCCGCCTTCTTGCGAGCCGCGTCGAGACATCCGGATCTTCTCGTGGCGAGTGACGGTGTTGACCCCTTCGACGATGACCCGGCGCTTCTTCGGGATGACCTCCAGGACACGGCCGTCGGCACCTTTGTCCTTGCCGCCGATGATGCGGACGGTGTCGCCTTTCTTGATCATCAGACTCATGTAGCTACAACACCTCCGGAGCTAGCGACACGATCTTCATGAATCGCTTGTCTCGTAGTTCACGGGCAACCGGGCCAAAGATGCGCGTCCCGCGTGGTTGCATCTGCCCGTCCACGATCACGACCGCGTTGTCGTCGAACTTGATGTAGGAGCCATCACCCCTGCGGCGCTCCTTCGCGGTGCGAACGACGACCGCCTTCACGACATCGGATTTCTTCACAGCCCCACCCGGGATCGCGTCCTTCACCGTGCAAACGACGAGGTCGCCGACGCCGGCGTAGCGGCGCCTGGATCCGCCCAGCACCTTGATGACGAGAACCTCGCGGGCTCCCGTGTTGTCTGCGACCCTGCACCTAGTCTCTTGCTGGATCATTTAGCGCGTTCCACGATCTCGACCACACGCCATCGCTTCGTCTTGGACAGCGGCCGCGTCTCGGCGATCCGGACGGTGTCGCCGACATGAGCGTCGTTGCCCTCGTCGTGCGCCTTCAGCCGCTTGTGACGGCGGACGATCTTCTTGTAGGTGGTATGTGAGGCGGCGTCGCGAACCTCGACCACAACCGTCTTGTCCATCCCGTCGGACACGACGCGGCCGATCTCGCCCTTGCGCTTGCCTCTCACCTGCTCGGTCTCGCTCATGCTCACGTCAGTTCCCTATCCCCACTCAGCTCTCGCTCCCGAAGGATCGTCTTTATGCGAGCCACATCTCGACGCAGCTCGCCCAGACGCTTGTAGTTGTCCAGCTGCCCGGTTGCGTTCTGGAACCGCAGGTTGAACAGCTCTTCTTTGACCTCCGCCAGCCGCGACTG
>JADDQX010000028.1:14998-16856 GCA_016781115.1 Actinomycetota bacterium
TCTTTGACCTCCGCCAGCCGCGACTGGAGCTCATCGACCGACAGGTCACGCACCTCGGAGCTCTTCATGTCACTGCACCTCCAACGGTTGCTCGCGCGACACGAAGCGGCACTTGATCGGAAGCTTGTGGGCCGCGAGCCGGATGGCCTCCTTGGCTAGAGGCTCCGGGATCCCGGCGATCTCGAACATCACGCGGCCGGGCTTCACGACCGCCACCCACCCTTCGGGGTTCCCCTTACCGGAGCCCTGGCGCGTCTCTGCGGGCTTCTTCGTGTACGGCTTGTCCGGGAAGACGTTGATCCAGACCTTCCCGCCACGGCGGATGTGGCGCGTCATGGCGATACGAGCCGCTTCGATCTGCCGGTTCGTGATCCAGCCGGGCTCGACCGCCATCAACCCGTAGTCGCCGAAGTTGACGCTGGTCCCGCCCTTCGCCTGGCCCCTCATTCGCCCGCGCTGTTGCTTGCGGTGCTTGACCTTCTTCGGTTGAAGCATCAGCCTCCCCCTTCCGGTGCGGTGCCGCCGGGAGCCGTCGCGTCTCGCGTGGGGCTGGGGTTGCTGGTCTCGTCTGCGGTGCTGGCGTCGCCGCCCTCGGTACGAGCCGTACCTCTCTCGAGCTCGTCACCCGGCTGCCTGTCGGCGACCGCGGGTCCCGTTGCCACCGAGCCCTTGGCTCCTCCGGCGGCCTTCTGGCCGGAAGAAGGAGAAGAGGCCGCTCCGGCGGTCGAGGTAGCTCCTGCCTTGGTGGTGCGGGACTTCCGAGCGCGATCCTCGGCGCCGCGTCCCACGGTCTCGCCGGCCGCCAGCGCGGCCTCGCGCCGGAGACGGGCAGAGTCGCGGGCAGAGGCGTAGATGTCCTGGAACGGGCCCCGGTAGATCCACACCTTCACCCCGATGCGCCCGAAGGTCGTCTTCGCCTCCGAGAAGCCGTAGTCGATGTCGGCGCGCAGCGTGTGCAGCGGCATCTGGCCCTCGATGTACCACTCGGTCCGGCTCATCTCGGCGCCTCCGAGGCGGCCCGAGCACTGCACGCGGATCCCTTTCGCGCCGTGCCGCATGGCGGTACCCACGGCCTTCTTCATGGCTCGGCGGAACGAGACGCGGCTCGCAAGCTGCTCGGCGACGCCTTGAGCGATCAGCTGAGCATCCAGCTCTGGCTGCTTTACCTCGATGATGTTGAGCCGAACGTCGGTCGGCTTCCCGTAGATCTTGGACTCCATCTCTTCGAGCTTCGAGCGGAGACGCTCTGCCTCGGAGCCCCGGCGCCCGATCACGATGCCCGGACGAGCCGTGTGCGCGTCGATCCGGACGCGTTCACGGGTCCGCTCGATGTCGATGCGGCTGATGCCGGCGTGCGGCAGCTGACCCAGCAGGTACTCGCGGATGCGGAGGTCGGCTTCGAGGTAGTCGCGGTACTGCTTCTCGGTGAACCAGCGCGACTTCCAGTCGGTGTGGACACCGAGGCGGAAGCCGTAGGGATGAACCTTCTGACCCATCAGCTATCTCCCTCGGTCTTCTTGGTTGTCTTCTTGGTTGTCTTCTTCCTCGAGGTCTTGGAGGGCGACGCCTCGGTCGCCTCGCTCGACGGCTTCGCGGAAGAACGCGCCGCGGGCTTGCCGGCGGTGTCCTTGCGCACTCGTCGCGCGGTCTGCTTGGTCGCCGGGCGCTCCGGCAACGACAGCTCCTCCGGCCGTCCCACCACGACCGATATGTGACAGGTGCGCTTGCGGATCCGGGTCGCGCGCCCCTGTGCCCGTGGACGGAACCGCTTCAGCGTGGGTCCCTCATCCACCCAAGCGCGGGCGACGACGAGCTCGTCGCCGGGCAGGCCGCGGTTGTGCTCTGCGTTCGCGATCGC
>JADDQX010000028.1:16949-17489 GCA_016781115.1 Actinomycetota bacterium
ATCCACCACCTGACGCGCCTTGGTCGGCGAGATCCGGATGAATCTGGCGGTCGCGATCGCCTCTTGTGCGTCTGGAGCTAGCTGGCGCGCCATCTACTTAGCCCTCGTCGTTCGTTCGGCGGATCCACCGTGGGTGCGGAACGCACGGGTGGGGGCGAACTCGCCCAGCTTGTGTCCCACCATCGACTCGGTCACATAAACGGGAACGTGCTTGCGCCCGTCGTGGACCGCGATCGTGTGACCAACCATCTCGGGTGTGACCGTGGAGCGCCGAGACCACGTCTTGATGACGCGCTTGTCGTTGCGCTTGTTCATCTCGACGACCTTGATCATCAGGTGATCGTCGACGAAAGGACCCTTCTTCAGCGATCTAGGCACTACGCACCTCCTCGTGACGCTGTCGGCCCGTGGCGAGCGAAAAGCCCGCCAGGCAAGGCCGCAGGGAGCGGGCGCACCTGGAGGGTGCGTTCGCGACCGAGAACGACGCATGGCGGAGCTTTGCAGCCGCCACGGTGCCTACTTGTGTTGCGGGGAGGTGCG
>JADDQX010000028.1:17682-18787 GCA_016781115.1 Actinomycetota bacterium
CGATCATCTGGTCCGAAGACTTCTTCTTGCGGGTCCGGCCCTCCGGCTGCCCCCACGGCGAGACGGGGTGACGTCCACCGGAGGACTTGCCCTCTCCACCGCCGAGCGGGTGGTCGACGGGGTTCATGGCGACGCCTCGGACCGAGGGCCTCTTGTTCTTCCAACGAGCGCGGCCGGCCTTGCCCGTCGAGATCAGCTCGGCCTCGGCGTTGCCCACCTCGCCCACGGTCGCGCGGCACTCGATCTGGACCATCCGCATCTCACCCGACGGCAGACGCAGGGTCGCGCGGTCTCCTTCTTTGGCGATCAGCTGAACCGAAGAGCCCGCGGAGCGGGCCATCTTGCCGCCGGCGCCGGGCTTCAGCTCGACGTTGTGAACCACGGTACCGACCGGGATGTTCCGGAGCGGCAGCGCGTTCCCCGGCCGGATGTCGGCGCCGGGGCCGGACTGGATGAGGTCACCCACCTTCACCCGGTTCGGCATGAGGATGTAGCGCTTCTCTCCGTCCTTGTAGTGGAGGAGGGCGATCCGCGCGTTGCGGTTCGGGTCGTACTCCACGTGAGCAACCTTGGCGGGAACGGCGTCCTTGTTGCGCTTGAAGTCGATGACTCGGTAACGACTCTTGTTGCCGCCGCCCTGGTGGCGCGTCGTGATCCGGCCGTTGTTGTTGCGGCCCGCCTTCTTCGGCTTCGGCTCGACGAGCGACTTCTCAGGCTGCGTCCGAGTGAGCTCCGAGAAGTCGGCGATCGACTGGAACCTGCGTCCCGGTGAGGTTGGTTTCGCTTTACGTATCGGCATACCTATCCCTTTAACCCTGCTGCTCGAAGATCTCGATCTTGTCGCCCGCACGAAGCTTCACCACTGCGCGCTTCGTGTCGGGTCGCTTGCCCTGCGTATAGCGGAAACGCTTGGTCTTTCCTTTGCGGTTCACGGTGTTCACGTTCACGACCTTGACGCCCCAGATCGTCTCGACGGCCTGACGGATCTCCGTCTTGTTCGCCTCCGGGTGGACGTAGAACGTGTAGGAGTTCTGGTCCAGGAGCGAGTAGGACTTCTCGCTCACCACGGGCGCCAGGATCACGTCACGGGGATCGCTCTTGGTGC
>JADDQX010000028.1:18958-21018 GCA_016781115.1 Actinomycetota bacterium
GGTTCCGTGAGTCGCGTTCTGGGGCGCGAAACGCAAGCACCGCAAGGCCGCAGGGAGCGGGCGCACCTGGAAGGTGCGTTCGCGACTGAGCACGCCGCGGTGCGCAGCGGCTTCGCCATCCAGAACGCACGATTCGGGGCCGGGAGGGTCACCTAAACGGCCTCCTTCGTTTTGTTCGTGAAGCGCTCGAAGGAAGACGGCGTGAAGATGATCGACTCCGCCACCAAGACGTCGTAGGTGCCGATGGATCCCACTAGCGAGAAGGCGGCGTTGCCGAGATTGCGGAACGCGCGATCCACCGGAAGCGACGCTTCGTCTTCCGGGTCCAGCACAACCAACACGCGGCCTGCGATGCCGGCGCCCTTCAGAGCAGCGGCCGCAACCTTCGTCTTCGGATCCGTGAAACCGTCCAGAATCCATACCTGACCGGCGTTGGCCTTGTCCGCCAAAGCGCTGCGCAGCGCCGCGGCACGCATCTTCTTGTTGACCTTGACCGAGTAGCTGCGCGGCTTCGGACCAAAGACGACGCCACCCCCCGACCAGATAGGGCTCCGGGTAGAGCCGTGACGAGCGCGGCCCGTGCCCTTCTGGCGCCATGGCTTCTTCCCTCCGCCCCGCACCTCGGAACGGGTCTTGGTCGAGGCGGTGCCGGAACGTGCTTCCGCGAGCTGAGCCGTGACCACCTGATGCATGAGCGGGACGTTCACGGTGCCGCCGAAGATCTCCTCGGGAAGGTCGCGCGTCCCGGTGGACGCACCGGTGGCATCGATGACCTTCGCTTGAAGCTTCGCCATCAGCTGGCCCTCCGCTCGTTCCGCTGCCGCAGCCGAACCGCCGAACGAACCATCACGAGCGAACCCCGGGGGCCGGGGATCGCGCCGCGGATGAGAAGCAGGTTGCGCTCGGCATCGGCTTTGATCACTTTCAGGTTCAGCGTGGTTACGCGCCGATGGCCCATCTGCCCGGCCATCCGCGTGCCTTTGAAGACGCGCGACGGGGTAGACGCCTGTCCGATGGACCCCGGCGAACGATGCTTCGCCTGCGTTCCGTGGGTCGCGGACTGGCCGTGGAAGTTGTGACGCTTCATCCCACCGGCGAAGCCCTTGCCCTTGGTGACGCCGATCACGTCGACGCTCTCGCCGGCCTCGAACACATCTGCCTTGATCTCGGTTCCGAGCTCGTAGCGGCCCATGTCGTCGAGCCTCAGCTCGACCAGGTGCCTCGCTGCATCGATGTTGGCGTTCGCCAAGTGACCCGCCATCGGCTTGTTCGTCTTCTTCGGGGTTCCGAAGGCAAGCTGGATCGCCGAGTAACCATCGGTGTCCGGTCGCTTGATCTGAGCGACGCGACAGGGCCCAGCCTCGACGACCGTCACCGGAACGGCGCGACCGGCGTCGTCGAAAACCTGGGTCATCCCGATCTTGCGACCGAGGATCCCTTTCGTCTCCGTTGCCATTGAAAGTCTTCGCCTCTCTTAGAGCTTGAGCTCGATGTCGACGCCCGCCGGCAGATCCAGTCGCTGGAGCGAGTCGACCGTCTTCGGCGTCGGATTGACGATGTCGAGCAACCTCTTGTGCGTGCGCATCTCGAAGTGCTCGCGCGAGTCCTTGTCCTTGTGCGGCGACCGGATGACCGTGTACACGGACCGCTCCGTCGGCAGGGGGATCGGGCCGTTCACGCTTGCACCGGTACGCGTCACCGTCTCGACGATCTTCTTCGCCGACTGGTCGATGACCTCGTGGTCATAGGCCTTCAGCCTGATCCTGATCTTCATGCCGTTGTTCGCCACGGTGGAGTGTTCCTTCTCTCTTCTTAGTTGGGTTACTCGATGATCTTGGTCACGCGGCCGGCGCCGACGGTGCGGCCACCCTCGCGGATAGCGAAGCGCAGACCCTCGTCCATGGCGATCGGCTGGATGAGCTGCACTTCCATCTCGGTGTTGTCGCCCGGCATGACCATCTCGGTGCCGTCGGGCAGCTTGATCGATCCGGTCACGTCGGTGGTGCGGAAGTAGAACTGCGGCCGGTAGTTGTTGAAGAACGGCGTGTGGCGGCCGCCCT
>JADDQX010000029.1 GCA_016781115.1 Actinomycetota bacterium
GAGGTCGCACTCGGTCATCCCTGGCGGGCGGCAGGAACATAGGAGGGCGGAGATGGCACTTCGGCAGCGACACCGAAAGCTGGGTCTTGTAGCGACGATCGTCGGCCTGCTCCTGGCCACCGTGGCCTACGCGCAACCCGTGGCGGCCTCGGTATCGCCCTCGGAGGAGAGAGCGAGCCGCAACGACATCACGATCACCGGCGATACCCAGTTCACCACTTCGAACGGCGTGAGGACCGGGAGCGGAACCCACCACGACCCCTATGTGATCTCGGGGTGGCAATTGAGGAACCTGACGATCCGCGACACCGATGCCTACGTGGTCATCGCCAACAACACCGTCACCGGCAGGCTGACGCTCAACTGGAACGGCGACCGCGTGACCGTGGTCGACAACGAGGTCGCCGACCTACGCGTCAACCAGAACGTGAAGCGGACCGGCGCCGCCACCAGCGGCCTCATCGCGCGGAACACGTTCGGGATCGTCGGGCAGCTGAGGCACTTCGACGGCATCTTCGAGCACAACCTCGTGAAGGGTCGGCCTTCGGTGTTCGATAGCGTCTTCGAACAGCGAGGGGTGAACTTCGATGGTTTCCACGGCTCGCGCTTCCGCAACAACACCATCTACGGCTACATGGAGGTCAGGCTCCACGGGCATCACCACGGCTCGAGCTTCGACGCGGGCAGCCACTATCACGGAGCGGGTCACGAAGAGCACGGTGCCATGGTCGATCACTCGAAGCGCTACCACGAGGTCTTCATCTCCAACAACCGCATCTATGCAGACGGGCCTCACGCGCTTGTCTATACCGACACGGCACATTCAGCCAACGATCGGACCGCTGCATCCGAGACGAACACGGCGCTTAACGGCGACCACGTCCACTACACGCGGGTCCATCTCGTAGGCAACAAGCTCCACGGAGGCGGCCTGATGGTGGACGTCTTCAATGCAGACGACCGCAACCACGTCGGCACCAAGCGTGGCGTGATCGACATCAGAGACAACCGCATCGAGCTGGAGAGCGATTCGGACGAGCAACTGTGGACCCGCGAGGACGGCATCTGGATCTATCGCGCCACCGACGCGACCGTGAACGTGATCGGCAACACGATCATCGGCGAGGCGCCGCAAGACAGAGAACTCCTGGATCAGCGGCTCGTACGCGATGCCGGCATCTTTCTCAGCGACATCGACCTCGCCGATGTGACGATCCACGACAACGAGGTGACGGATCTCCTGTATGGCGTCAAGGCGTCGCGCATGACCGCCTCGGTGCAGTGGTCGATAACGGAGCTGCGGACGAACGGCGTTGCCGAGCCGGTGTACTACGACGAGAGCGTGAAGAACCGGCCGCGGTACGAGCCATGAGAGACAACGATGCAGACGGCTGCGGGGCCTCTCCGGAGGCGATTCGCCCCCATTGTCTTGCTTGTGTAGCATCTCCTGGAACGGGTGGGGAACGCGCGGGGGCCTTGCATGTCGCCGGAAGCTAAGAAGAACTTCGAAGCCGAGTGGGGCCTCTTGTCGCGCCGCCTGCGTTTGATGCTCGCGCGGAAGCGGGTTCCGGCATGTCAGGTGGACGACGTCCTCCAAGAGACCGCACTGCGTCTCCTCCACATGTGGGAGAGCGTGGACCGCAGCCGCGCCCTGTGGCCGCTGACCGCGACGATCGCGCTCAACCTGTTGCGCGACCGGTCCCGCGTCGGCCAGAGACACGATCTCGTCGCGCAGCTCCCCGAGCTGAAGGCCATCCATGACGTCGAGATCGTCGGGTTAGCGCGTCTGGAATTGGAACGCGTTCGTCAAGCGATGGACGAGCTGAGTCATCCTCAGCGCGCGGCACTGATGAAGGAGATAGGCGCGCACACGGCCGCATGCGCTCCGGACGCGGCGGGTGACAAGATGCTTCGCATGAGGGCGCGCCGCAAGCTGCGGACGCTTGTCGAGAGGGTGTCCGGGCTCGTCGCGCTACGACTGCGTCATGTGTCGCAGTTCGCGGAAGGCGCCGTCGTGTTGCAAGACGGCGCGCTCAAGGCAGGGACCTGTGTGATCTGCGTCGTCCTAGGCGTCGGGGCAACGGTAATCGCGGGGCCCCTCGCGCCGGCTGCGTCGGCCCGGACGGCACCGGCATCGATCGCGTACCTCTCGACACTGGTGGAGGAGGGCGGCGCGACGCACGCTCGCGTGCAGCCGCACGCAGCGACGGCAGAAGCTCGGCGGGCGCGCCGCGTCGCGACAAAGATAGACGCACCACGCGTCCGCTCCGCGAAGCCGAAGCAGGTTTCGAGTGGCGGCAGCCGCACCCAAGAGGGGCTCACTCAGGTGATCCCGACGGAGCTGGATGAAGAGGCGTCGGTGTCGGATGCCACGGTGGAAACCCCCGGCACGGGAACCCCTCCGCCGCTTCCGGGAGGTGACGGTGACGGAACCACGCTGGAGCCGCCTCCTGCGCCATCTCCACCGCCGGCACCGCAGCCTCCTGGTGACAACGGAGACGTCGTCCCGCCTGCTGTCGCCGAGGTAGTCGACACCGTCCTGTAACCGAGGAAGCGCTGTGCCGCGGAAGGGGCGTGGGACAATCCCGCGGTGCCGACTCCTCCCGTGCGCGTTGCGCTGACGCTCGAGCAATGCTGGCACCGGGTACCCGGAGGAACGGCGGTCGCTGCGCTCGGCATGGCCCGATCACTCAACGCCCGAGACGATGTCGACGTCGTCGGAGTGGCCGCGGCCCATCACTCACCGGCCCCCGCCGCGTGGGCCCCTCCCGTCGAGGTTCGCCATCTGTCGCTCCCTCGGCCCCTGCTCTACGAGTCATGGCACCGGCTGCGCCGCCCCGGGGTCGAATCGGCAACCGGCGAGGTACAAGTGATCCACGCAACGACGATCGCGATGCCGCCGCGCCGCTCGCCGGTGGTGATGACGATGCACGACCTCGCTTTCTTGCACGAGCCCGCGCACTTCACGCCGCGCGGCCTGCGCTTCTTCAGGCGCGGCCTGGAGCTGGCCTTGCAGGAGGCGGATGTGATCGTGTGCCCGTCCGAGGCAACAAGAGCCGACTGCGAACGAGTGGGTTTCGAGCCTCGTCGGTTACGGGTGATCCCGCTGGGAGTGGACGCCGCGGCGGCGACGCCACAGCAGATAGAGGACGTGCGGCGACGGCACAACCTCACCAAGCCCTACGTGCTGTGGACGGGGACGATCGAGCCGCGCAAGAACCTGCCACGGCTGCTCCAGGCGTTCCGCTCGCTCGACACCGAGGCCGATCTGGCGCTCGCGGGGCCGAAGGGGTGGAACGAAGACCTCGAACCTCTGATTGCAGATCTGGAGGGCCGGGTGCGACCGCTCGGGTTCGTGCCGCATCCTGATCTGGGTCCGTTGTACGCGGGAGCGGAAGCCTTCTGTTTCCCGAGCCTGCTCGAAGGCTTCGGCTTCCCGGTGTTGGAGGCGATGGCACAGGGAACCCCCGTCGTGACCTCCAAACGCACCTCGACCGAGGAGGTCGCCGGGGAGGCCGGTGTGTTGGTGGACCCCCTCGACCCTTCTTCGATAGCAGAGGGGCTGCGTTCCGTGCTCGAAGATGTGACGCTGGCGCGCAAGCTGGCGGAGGCGGGACGCGCGCGCGCTGCCAACTACAGCTGGAGCAAGACCGCCGAAGGTCTGGCAGACGTCTATAGAGAGGCTGCAGCATGAAGAAGGTCGGCATCAACCTGTTGTGGATGGTGCCCGGCGTCGTGGGGGGATCCGAGACCTACACGACCCGGCTCCTGCACGGGCTGGCCGAGCGCGACTCTCGTATGGAGTACGTGCTCTTCGCATTGCCGCAGTTCGCCTCGGCGCACCCGGACCTGACCAGCCGCTTCGAGACCAAGTACGCCCCGCTGACGGGCCAGTGGAAGTCTTTCCGGGTCGCGGGTGAGAACAGCTGGCTCGCGACCCAGTCGCGCAGGAACAAGATCGACCTGCTGCACCACGCCGGAGGAGTCCTTCCGTTCTTGCCATCACAGCGCCCGGTGCTCACGATCCACGACTTGCAGTACCTCTACTACCCCGACTACTTCACGAAGACGAAGCTCGTCTACCTCAAGCGGATGGTCCCTCGATCGGCCGAGGGAGCGCGGCTCATCCTCACGCCCAGCGAGTTCACCCGCAGGACCGTCATCGAACGGCTCAACATCGATCCGAGTCTCGTGACGGCGGTTCCGCACGGGATCTCGCCGCGCGAGGACAAGGTGGACGCGTCGGACATCCGCGAGCGTTACGACATCCCGGGCGCCTTCTTCCTGTACCCCGCGGCTACGTACCCCCACAAGAACCACCTGGTGCTGCTCGAGGCGTTCGCGAAGCTCCTCAAGATCCACCCGAACGCATCGCTCGTGCTGACGGGGGCAAGGGCATGGCGGGAATGGAAGGTCGCGGCCGGGATGCAAGACCGCATCATCGAGGAGATCCACCACCTCGGGATCGACGACGAAGTGAAGATGTTGGGCTACGTCTCGGCGCGCGACCTCGACGCGCTTTATCAAGAGGCGGTCGCGGTGACCTTCGCGTCCAGGTTCGAGGGCTTCGGAGCGCCGGTGCTCGAGGCGATGGCGCGCGGTTGCCCCGTCATCGCCTCCAACGCGACCGCCCTCCCGGAGGTCGTGGCCAACGCGGGCAGGCTCGTGTCTCCGGATAACCCGGACGACTGGTGCGACGAGATGGCACAGCTGCTCGAAGACGAGGGGCAGAGACAGATGTGGGTGAAGCTCGGCTATGAAAGGGCGAAGGACTTCGGCTGGACCGCATCGGCGCGGATCCTCGAGGACTCCTACAACTACGCGCTGGAGACCACGTTGTGAACCTAGTGGTCGTGACGCCCCACTTCGCCCCCGACGTCGCTCCCACCGGAAACGTCATCACGCGGATCGTCCACGAGCTGGCGCTCCTCGGCCACCGCATCGAGGTCGTGACGTCGCTGCCCTGGTATCGGCAGCATGCCGTGGAGCCGGAGTTCCAGGGGCGGCTCGTGCGGCGCGAAGACACGCCGTGGGGCCGGATCGTGCGGCTGCATCCATTCCCTGCGCCCGACAAGCGAGCGTTGCTGCATCGCGCCGCCGCGTTCGCGGGATTCAGCATCATGGGGGCGGCCCTCGCGGCCCGGGGACCGAAGGTCGATGGGGTGCTCGCGGTCTCGCCTCCACTGACGTTGGGTGTGACGGGGTTGGCTATCGCCCGGGCGCGCGGAGGAAAGCTCGTGTTCAACATCCAAGACGTCTACCCGGACGTTGCGGTCGACCTCGGCGTCTTGTCCGAAGGCCCTCTCCTTCGCGCGACCCGGCGGCTCGAGCGCTTCTGCTACGACAATGCCGACGCCGTCACCGTGCTGTCCGAGGAGCTACAGGACAACGTCCGCGCCAAGACCGCAGAGCCGGAGAAGGTTCGTGTCATCCCGAACTTCGTAGACACGACCGCGATCGCGCCGGCGCCGCACGAGAACGACTACCGCCGCCACTTCGGGCTCACGGGCAAGACGGTGGTGATGTACGCGGGCAACGTCGGCCTGTCGCAGTCACTGGACACCGTGCTCGAGACGGCGGGGGCCCTCGCATACGAGCGGGATCTCATCTTCGTGATCAACGGTCAGGGGGCCGGGAGGCCGGAGCTGGAGCGGAAGGCCCGGGGTCTCACGAACGTCCGCTTCGTAAACATGCAACCGCTCGAACGCCTGCCGGAGGTCCTCGCGGCCGCGGACGTCCACCTGGTTCCGTTGAAGAAGGGGCTTGCTCGTTCCAGCGTGCCGTCGAAGACCTACTCGATCCTGGCCGCGGGGCGGCCGCTCATCGCGGGCGTCGATCCTGGGACCGAGGTCGCGCGGCTGGTCGAACGCTCCGGCGCGGGGATCGCGGTGCCTCCCGAGGACGCGGAAGCACTGACCAAGGCCGTGCGGCAGCTGTTGCAGTCGCCGCAGGACAGACTAGCGATGGGCGACGCCGGCCGAAGCTTCGTCGAGCGATGGGCTTCCCCCGCGGCGGTGGCCGAGTCGTACGCGGAGCTGTTCGAGGAGCTGTCCCCTCCTGAGGCGGCGAGGAGCTAGGGCAGCACCTTTTCGAGCCACGGCTGCAGCTGGCGCAGGAAGGCGGGGTCGATCGTGTGGTCCATCGGTGATTCCCGGTAAGTGAGGTCGGCCCCTGCCTCCTCCAGCCGCCGCCGAGCCTCTCTCCCCCACTGGACGCCGATCACGGCGTCGTAGATGCCGTGGCCCACTGCCGCCGGCCATCCGTCGAGCGAGGACAGGTCGAGCTCGAAGTCGTCGAGGGTCGGGATGAAGCCGCTCAGGCCGATCAGCCCGGCCGGCCGCGCCCGTCCCGCTCCCAAGGCCAGGGCGTAACTCATCACGCATCCCTGAGAGAAGCCCCCCATCGCCGCTCGGTCAGGCGCCACCCCGACGTCTTCCAGCACCGCGTCGTACCAGCGCTGCAACCGCTCGAAGGTGGGGTGGAAGGTGGCGGGGTCCGGGTAGCCGACGCGGACGACCTGGTACCAGTGCGCCCCGCCGGGCGGAAGCGCAAGAGGGCCGCGGGGAGCGATCCCCACCAACCGCCGCTGTGGATCGAGCAGGTCGAACAGGGGCCAGAGGTCGTGCTCGTCGGCGCCGCGGCCGTGGAGCAGGAACAGAGCGCCCTCCGGCTCCCCGGCGGCGGGACGCGTGCGGTAGCCGAGCTCTGAAGTGCTCACTTCAGCCTCCTCTACCTGCAGATCGCCGGTGTCTCGGCAGGCTTCGGGAGCTCGATCGGCACCAACTGCACGATCCTCGTCGTGGTGAACCGCTTCGTGCCGACCACGACCGCCACATCGACCCCCTCGTTCAGCCGCCCTGGTCTGGTGGCGGCCCCCGGTATCGCGGCCGCGATCAGCTGCGCCATGCTCTCGGTCTCGGGCTTCCCGCGGTCGTACAGGATCATGTGATCCCTTCGGCCGGTGCCGGGGGCGTTCGCGGTCTCCTCGATCTGCACGGCGCCGCGGCCGGTGTCCGTCGCCTCCACCAGAGCATCGGCCGCTCGCTCCGCCGCCCCGTCTACGCCGCTCCCGTTGTAGACGCCGACACGGATCGTGGACGGCTCGATACCCGGCACACCGTCCGACTCCGCGGGAGAGGCGTTATCGGCAAGCGCCCGGAACAGAACGTCCATACCCTCACGATCCGGCAGCACGACCGACGCGCCGTCGACGTTGCCGATGCCGAGGTGGGGCACGACGTAAGCCTCGTAGTGCTCGGGATCGAACGAACGCAGACGCTGCGCGAGCTTGCGCAACCCGAGGATCGTCGTGTTCTTGTCGGTCTTCAGGTTCTCGCCTGCAGCATCCGCGAGATCGATCAAGCGCCCCGGGCTCAGAAGCGTCGAGGTGGAGGTGATCTTGTTGATCGCCGCCGCTACGAACCTCTGTTGGTTCTGGATCCTCGCGAAGTCGCCGGAGGGGAAGTTCCTAGAGCGCACGAAACGGAGAGCCCTGTCCCCGTCGAACTTCACCATCCCGAGCTCTTCCTCGGTCACCTCGATCCCCGTCTTGGGGTCGAACGGGATCGGCTCGGTGATGCATAGCTCGACGCCGCCCAGCGCGTCGACGACATCCCGGAAACCGGCGATGTTCACCTGCACGTACTGGTTGATCTCGAGTCCGGTTAGCTCCTTGATCGTCCGCACGAGATGGTTCGGCCCCCGCTCCAGAGCCGAGTTGATCTTGTTCTCGCCCATGTCCGGGATCGGCACGTATAGGTCGCGCGGGAACTGGACCATCGTCACACGGTTGGCTGCGGGATCGATGTGCGCCAGGATGATCGTGTCTGCCCGCTCGCCCGCTACGGCGTCGGCACCCAGCTCGAACTGCTCTTGCTCGGTGAGGTCGCCGCGGGAGTCGGAACCGACCAGCAACGCGTTGAACGGCGCCAGCTCGGCCGCAGGTTCGACCTCGGAGACGTCGACCTGGACGTCGCCTTGCGTCTCGTAGTACTTGAACGCGCCGTAGCCCGCCACGCCTGCGACCAGCATCACCGCTGTCAAGGCCGCCCACTGCCACCAAGGATGGCGGCGTTCGCGCACACGTGCGCCCCGAATGATGCCGTCGTACCTGCTGGCGGCGAAGGGGTCGGAATCTCTCTTGAAGGGGTTCCTCATCGGCTATCGATTATCGAGCGCGCTCGAGCAGACGGATGCCGCAACGTGTGATGTTTCCGTCGAGAGACGTTCAGCCTGCGGTTGTAGGCCCAGTCATCTCCTCGGGCTTCACCCACTCGTCGAACTGCTCCTCGGTGACGTAACCCAGCTTCACCGCCGCGTCGCGCAGGCTCAGGTCTTCCCGATGAGCCAGCAGCGCGATCTCCGCAGAGCGCTCGTAGCCGATGTGGGGGTTCAGCGCGGTGACAAGCATGAGCGAGTTCTCGAGATGATCCTGGATCACCTTGCGGTTCGGCTCGATGCCAACGGCTGCGTGGTCGTTGAACGAGCGCGCAGCATCGGCGAGCAAAGAGACCGACTCCAACACGTTGTGAAGCATCAACGGCTTGTAGACGTTCAGCTGGAACGCTCCTTGCGAGCCTCCGAAGGCGACCGCGGCATCGTTACCGATCACCTGAGCGCAGACCATCGTCATCGCTTCCGACTGCGTGGGGTTGATCTTGCCGGGCATGATCGAGGAGCCCGGCTCGTTCTCGGGGATCTTCAACTCGGCGATGCCGGCCCGCGGCCCCATCGCGTAGTAGCGGACGTCGTTGGCGACCTTGTAGAGCGCGATCGCCAACGTCCGGATCGCCGCGCTGGCATCGACCATCGCGTCGTGCGCGGACAGTGCCGCGAACTTGTTGTCGGCCGCCTTGAACGGCTTGCCGGTTTCCTGCGCCAGCTTGGCGGCCACGGTTTCGCCGAAACGGGGATGGGCGTTCAGGCCCGTTCCGACCGCGGTACCGCCGATGGCGAGCTCGCACACCCCCGGAAGCGCCCGCCGGATCCCGTCGACCGCCTGGTCGATCTGCGCGACCCAGCCCGAGATCACCTGAGATAGCCGCACCGGGGTGGCGTCCTGCAGATGGGTTCGGCCCACCATGACGACGTCATCGAACGCCGCTGCTTTCGCCGCGAGCGTCTCGCGCAGTGCCGAGACCGCTGGGATGAGCGTTCCTTCCACCTGCTCCACGACCGCGACGTGCATCGCGGTTGGGAAGGTGTCGTTCGAGGACTGTCCGCGGTTGACGTCGTCGTTCGGGTGGACCGGCTTCTTCGATCCGACCTCTCCTCCCGCCAGCTGGATCGCCCGGTTGCCGATCACCTCGTTCGCGTTCATGTTCGACTGCGTTCCCGACCCGGTCTGCCACACGACCAGCGGGAACTGATCGTCGAGGCGGCCCTCGATGACCTCGTCGGCGGCGCGCGCGATGAGGTCAACCTTGTCTTGCGACAGCTCGCCCAGCTCGCCGTTCGCCAGCGCCGCCGCCTTCTTCAACAGCCCGAAGGCGCGGATGACCGGCCGGCCCCATACGAAGCGGTCGCGGCCTATCGCGAAGTTCTCGATGGAACGTTGCGTCTGCGCGCCCCACAACGCTTCGGCGGGAACCTTCACCTCGCCGAGGCTGTCCTTATCGACTCGGTAGTCGCTCACGGCTCCTCGGACATCTAGCGGTTGGTCACCTGGTCGCCGCACAGCAGCGGCAGGTCGCAGCGCGACAAGGTGCCCGGGGTCCGCGCGAGGCCGACGCCGGTCATCAGCGCCCCGAGCCCCAGAGCGAGCGACCACCACAGGAGCGGGGTTCTCCAGTTACGTGCGGTCGACGACCCACGCGGCGGGCCGGCAGCGGGAGCCTCGAACGAGATCTCGGCCAGCACCAGGCGGGCGTCGGCGAGCTGGAGCCTCCGTACCATGACCACAGCGGGCGCCCACGGGTTCGACCCCCCGTACAGCCACGCGCCCGGAGCGGAACGATCCTTCAGGACCTGGACATCGACGCCGGCCTCGTTGAGCCTGCCCGCGAGCAGGTGGGCCTCGATGTCGTTCGCCGCCCGGAGGAGCTGAACCCACCCGGCGCCACCGCCGCCACCGTCCTCGACGCCCGACGAAGGAGGGGGCGCGCCGACACCTCCTAAGGGGGGCCTGGTCACCGTCGCGCTCACGACCACAAGCCTATCTTTCGGGTCAGCCGAGCTTGCCGAAGATCTGGCGCGCTATCACCACGCGCTGGATCTGGTTCGTCCCCTCGTAGATCTGGGTGATCTTGGCGTCTCGCATGAAGCGCTCGACCGGATACTCACGGATGTAGCCGTAGCCACCGAGCGCCTGCACCGCATCGGTCGTCACCGACATCGCCACATCCGCGGCGTAACACTTGGCGATAGCGGCCCAGTAAGAGACGTCCGCTGCGCCTTCGTCCACCGCGATCGCGGCCTTGTACACGGCCATGCGCGCGGTCTCGATCTTCATGGCCATGTCGGCGAACATGAACTGCATCCCCTGGAACCCCGCGATCGGCTTGCCGAACTGCTCCCGCTCTTTGCAGTAGCCGACGGCGAAGTCGAAGGCGCCCTGCGCGATCCCCAGAGCTTGCGCCGCGACGGTCGGACGCGAGAAGTCGAGGGTGCGCATCGCGAGCCGGAAGCCCTGGTTCACCTCGCCGACGACGTTCTCGCCGGGGACGCGCACGTCGTTCAAGATGACCTCGCGGGTAGGTGATCCCCTGATGCCCATCTTGTCTTCCTTGCGGCCGAGCTCGAACCCGTCCATGTCGCTCGAGACCAAGAAGCAGGTGATGTTGCGACCTTTGGGAGCGTCGGGGTCCGTGACCGCGAAGTACGTGTAGAGGTCGGAAGCCCCCGCTCCCGTGATGAACCTCTTCGATCCTTTGAGGATCCAGTGGTCTCCGTCCTTCGTCGCGCGGCTGCGCATGGCGGCCGCATCCGAGCCCGACCCAGGCTCGGTTAAGCAATAGGACATGCGGTGATCGCCGTTGGTGAGGCCGGTGCAGATCTTCTTCTTCTGTTCGTTGGTCCCGCCCAGAAGGACCGGGATCGCGCCGAGCTTGTTCACGGCCGGGATCAACGACACACCGGCGCACACCCGTGAGATCTCTTCGACGAGGATGCACAGCTCGACCGCGCCTCCGCCGGCGCCGCCATATTCCTCTGGATACGAAACGCCTGCGAAGCCCGCCTGCACCAGCGCTTCATCGACATCGTGCGGGTACTCGTCGGCCTCGTCGATCTCGGCAGCTCGGGGTGCGATCTTGTCCTGCACCAGCTCCCGCACCGACTGGCGGAACATCTCCTGCTCTTCGGTCATGTGGAAAGACAGTCCCTGACTCATGAAGGGGATGCTAACCGTGCCCGCGCTTACAGTTTCGGCCTCATGGACACGGCCGGGCCCCTGCGCATCGCGCTCCTCACCTATCGCGGGAACCCGTACTCCGGCGGGCAGGGCGTCTACGTCCGGTACCTGTCGAAGGCGTTGGTGGACCTGGGTCATGAAGTAACCGTTTTCTCGGGCCAGCCCTATCCAGACGTTCTCGAGGGTGTGTCACTCGCACCGCTCCCGAGCCTCGATCTGTATCGCACCGACGACCCCTTCCGGGTCCCCAAGCGCGAAGAGTTCAGAGACGGCATCGACTACCTCGAGTTCGGGACGATGTGCGCCGGCGGCTTCCCTGAACCGCTCACGTTCACCCTTCGCGCCGCCCGGGAGTTGATGAAGCAGCGCGGGCGTTTCGACATCGTGCACGACAACCAATCTCTCGGATATGGATTGCTGCGCGTTCTGAGGGCCGGGGTGCCGGTCGTAGCCACCATCCACCACCCGTGCACGGTCGACCGTGATATCGAGCTCACTCGCGCCGAGGCGTGGAAGAGGCGGCTATCCGTCACACGCTTCTACGCCTTCACCCGGATGCAGGCGCGGGTCGCGAGACGTCTCGAGCGGGTGATCGCGGTGTCGGAGACCGCAAAGACAGACGCCGTGCGCGCTTTCGACCTGCCACCGGAGAGCGTCGCGGTCGTTCACAACGGGGTCGACGTGGAGCTGTTCCGGCCCGCGGCCACGGATATCTCGATCCCCCGACGCATAGTCACCACCGCCAGCGCAGACGTTCCGTTGAAGGGCCTCGTCTATCTCATAGAGGCCTTGGCCAAGGTTCGAACCGAGCACGAGGATGCGCACCTGGTGGTCGTCGGCTCCACCGCCGACGAAGGCCCCGTCGCCGGCGCGATCGAACGTTTCGGCTTGACCGACGCGGTGACCTTCGAGCCCCGCGTCGACTGGACGCGCCTGGTCGAGTTGTACCACCAGGCCGAAGTCGCGGTCGTGCCCTCGCTCTACGAGGGCTTCTCGCTTCCCGCAGCGGAGGCGATGTCATGCGGCGTGGCCCTCGTTGCGACCGACGCCGGGGCTCTTCCCGAGGTCGTGGGCGCCGACGGCGAGGCCGCGCTGGTGGTCCGTGCGGGGGATGCCGGAGAGATGGCGGGAGCGATCAACAGCGTGCTGGGCGACTCCGGGCTCCGACGGCGTCTGGGGCACGCGGGCCGAGCCCGGATCCTCGACCGCTTCACCTGGCGGTCGGCGGCGCAGGCGACCGTAGCCCAGTACGAGAGGGTGCTGCCGTCTTGCTGACCGTCGACTTCGACGTGCTCGATGTCCGCGCCGGTGACCGCGTGCTGGATCTCGGCTGCGGCGCGGGACGCCACACCTATGCGGCGCTGGAGAGAGGCGCGCACGTGGTCGCGGTGGATCTAGACGCGGAGCTGCTCCAAGAGGTGTCGCTGATGTGCGCGGCGATGATGGCGGAGGGTCAGGCGCCGCCGGGAGCCACTGCGACCTTCGTGCGCGGAGATGCAACCCGGCTGCCATTCACGGACAACACCTTCGACCACGTCATCGCGTCAGAGGTGCTCGAGCACATCCCTCGGGACGCAGCCGCCGTCGAAGAGATCGCGCGGCTGTTGCGCCCTCGCGGGAAGGCCGCTGTGACCGTTCCGCGGTGGTGGCCGGAACGCGTGTGCTGGGCCTTGTCGGACGAGTATCACGCGAACGAAGGTGGTCACGTACGCATCTATCGCAGTGACGAGATCGTGACGAAGCTCGCGCACCACGGTCTGAGGCCGAAGAGAACGGCGCACGCTCATGCTTTGCACGCGCCTTACTGGTGGCTGAAATGCGCGAGCGGGGTGCGCGACGAAGACGCTCCTCTCCCGAAGCTGTACCACCGCATGCTGGTGTGGCAGATCCAAACCCGTGCGAGGTCGATGTCCTTGCTGGAGAGCGCTCTGAACCCACTGTTCGGGAAGAGCTTCATCGTCTACACGGAGAAGACAGATGCTTGAGCTCGTCCCGGCCCTCACGCCGCTCGCGCTCCAGCAGACGGTCGATGCCATAGCCGCGGTCCAACTGGCAGACGGCGCGATCCCAGAGTTCCCCGGCGGCGTCACGAACCCTTGGAACCACGTGGAGGCCGCTATGGCGCTGGACGTGGGTGGCCGCAGCGAGGCCGCCGAACGCGCCTATAAGTGGCTGGCAGCGACGCAGCACGACGACGGCTCCTGGGCCGCTGGATACCTAGGTGACGAGATCGTCGACCGAACGCGGGATGCGAACTTCAACTCCTACGTCGCCTTCGGCGTCTGGCATCACTTCATCGCCACCGGCGATCGCGGCCTCCTGGAAGAGATGTGGCCGGTCGTGGACCGGGCGCTCACCTTCACCCTCGCCTTGCAACTGCCGGGCGGCGCGATCGCATGGGCGCGCGACGGGGACGGCCGGATGTGGCCGAGCGCGCTGCTCACCTCGTGCTCGTGCATCTACATGAGTCTCAGGAGCGGTATCCAGATCGCGACGACGCTCGAGCGCGAGCGGCCGGAGTGGGAGCTGTCGCTGTCGCTGCTCGGCGACGCGATCCGTGGGTGCGGCGGAGCATTCCAGAAGAAGGACCGCTTCTCGATGGACTGGTACTACCCCGTTCTGGCGCGTGCGGTGCAGGGGGCCGAGGCGCGGCGGCGACTGAACGAGGGCTGGGACGCGTTCGTCGTCCGCGATCTCGGCGCGCGTTGCGTCTCGGACAGGCGATGGATCACAGCGGGCGAGACCGCGGAGCTGGTCCTGGCCCTGTGGATCGCCGGCCTGGAGGTGGAAGCGAACATGCTTCTGGGTTGGGTACAGCGTCTCCGAGCCGACGACGGCGCCTACTGGATCGGGGCGACCTTCCCGGACGGAACCGTGTGGCCGCGCCAGAAGCCCACGTGGGGTTCGGGTGCCGTTGTTCTTGCCGCCGACGCGCTCGCGGGCGGCCCTACCGCCCGCTGCTTCTGAGCGCGCCACCTCACACCCTCTGGAGCACCCGCAGGCTCCCCCGTTCCGACACCTCCCGGAACCGGCCCGAATCCAGCGCCTGGCGATAGATCTCGTAGGGCGGCCGGCCGCCTTGTTCGGGGTCGGGGAAGACGTCATGGATGGCGAGAAGGCCGCTCGAGACGACATGACGCGACCAACCGTCGAGGTCGCGCTGCGCCGCCTCCATGCTGTGTCCCCCATCGATGAAGACCATCCCCAGCGGCGTCGCCCACCTCTTCGCCACCACCTCCGATGCACCGACGATCGCGACGACCAGATCGGCCACGCGCGCCTGCTCGATGGTGTTGCGGAAGACGGACAACGTGTCGACCTTCCCGCTCTCGTCCACCAGCCTCGGGTCGTGATACTGCTCGCCCGGCTGATGCTCCTCGGAGCCGCGGTGATGATCGACCGAGAAAACCACCGTGTCCGCGGCCGCTTCGAGTACGCCCGCGGCTAGGTAGAGGGTTGACTTCCCGCAATAGCTCCCGACCTCCAAGACGGGCCCGAGAGGTGCGGCCTGCAGGGCCGCCTCATAGAGCGCCATCCCCTCGTCGTCGGGCATGAAGCCGATCGCGCGCCGGGCGGCATCGCGCAGCGAAGGGTCCATGTGGGAGACGAGATCAGGGAACGTCAGCGGAGGCGGAATTCCACGACGTTGTAGGTGAAGCCCTGGCCTTCGGTGTAGCCGGGCTGCGCGATCCGCGCTCGCACCTGATAGCGCCCGGAGCTGAGGAGCTGCCCCGGGCTCGGGATGCGCCGGCTCCAGCTGCCGTCTCTTTCGTCGAACTTCGCATCGCCCCACAGAGGACGCTCGCAGTGCCACGGCTGCATGAGGTGGTGTCGGAAGTCGAACCACGCGCAACCGGATCCACGCATCCGTCGCAACGCCACCTCGACGGCCTTCGGTCGGGGGCCCAAGGCGCGACTGACGGTTCCGAAGACGGTGCGCAGCTCCCGGATCTCCAGCGTCGCCGCGTGGCGGGGTGATGTGATCAGCGAGTACGCCGCCGGGTCGCCGTGGCCCTCCAACTCACAATTCTGCACCTCTCCGGAGTTGAAGCACCCGTCGTGTCCCTCGCCCGCATCGCCTCCGCTCGCCCCGAAGATCGAGTCATCCCCGCCGCGGGCGAAGACGAAGTTCGCCCCGCGGCCCCCGAAGATGTCGTTTCCAGCGTCGTCGCCGTAGATCTCGTCATCGTGAGCCGAGCCTTCGACGTTCTCGAAACCGGCGACCGTGTCATCTCCGGCGTCGCTCGCAGACCCCGCTTGAATATCCACCGTGACACCGAGTGGCGAGTCGAGGAACGAGACGACGTCGGTGCCGTCACCCCCGTCCAGCGCGTCGTCGCCCGTCCCCCCGTCTAGGTGGTCGCCGCCCAACGCGCCGAAAAGTGCGTCGTTGCCGTCGTCACCGCGGATCTGGTTGGCGAAGGCGTCACCCGTGATCACGTCATCGAAGGTGGAACCTTGCACGTTCTCTATCGAGCGGAGGAGGTCGCCGGTGGATACTCCCCCCGTCGACTGGGTCGAAAGATCCACCTGCACCGCCGCGTCCTCGAACGCGAACGAGATCGTGTCGGAGCCGCCGCCGCCGTCCAGCGCGTCCGGGCCTTCTCCACCCACCAACAGGTCGGCGTCGAACGTCCCGCTCCCGCCGCTGAGCCTGTCCGCATCACGCCCGCCGAACAGCTGATCACCGGCATCGTCACCGCCGGTGAGCCGGTCTTCACCGGCGCCTCCCACGAGCGTGTCCGAGGCGCGGTAGGAGCCGGTCAGTCGGTCGGTGCCGGCGTCGCCGTTCAGGTAGTTGCGCCCGCTTCCTCCGAGACCGACGTCGTCACCGGGGCCCAGAGAAACGAGGTCGTGGCCTTCGCCACCGCCGACATAGTCGGCCCCGCCGCCGGAACAGATCCGGTCGTTGCCGCCCCGTCCCAACACGATGTCATCGCTGCGGAAAGTGACGATCACGTCGGCACGCTCGGTGCCGCGCACGATGCCGTCGGGACCCGACCCCTCGATCGTCGCGACCCTGTCGAAGCAGATGTACCCGCCTTGGACGGGCGACGTCGAGGCCAGCCCAAGGGGGGTAGCGGCGAGCGACGCCGTAAGCACGATGCTCGTCAACAGCCTCTTCATCGTCCTCGCCTCTCGCCGCTGCGCGTCCCTGTCTTGTTAAACGTACCGGTCAGGCTCGGGTTGCTCCCGAACATGTGGACTAGGCTCCCCCGGCCAGCTGCCAAGGAGGAGTTGACCAGTGACCGCAGAGATCTCTCAGATAAGAGACGCCATAGTGAACGGCGCCGGCGGCGACGAGATAGGCGCCCTCGATCTGCCCGAGTCCGTGCTAGCCGCCTTCACCCGCAAGGATCAACAAGACATGTTCGAGGGGATCCCGAGCGAGGAGAAGGACCCGCGGAAGTCGTTGCACGTAGACCAGGTTCCGCTTCCCCCGCTCGGCCCGAACGAGTGTCTCGTCGCGGTGATGGCCTCCGCGATCAACTTCAACACGGTGTGGACCTCGATCTTCGAGCCGGTGTCGACCTTCGCCTTCCTCGAGAAGTTCGGCCGCGAGGGCGAGCTCGGGGCGCGCCACGACCTCGACCATCACATCGTGGGCTCCGACGCGTCGGGCGTGGTCCTCAAGACCGGGCCCGGCGTGACCAAGTGGAAGCCGGGCGACGAGGTCACCGTCCACTGCAACTACGTCGACCTCGAGTCCCCCGAGGGCCACGATGACTCCATGATGGACCCGCGCCAACGGATCTGGGGTTTCGAGACGAACTTCGGCAGCCTCGCGGAGATCTCGATGGTGAAGGCGAACCAGCTGATGCCCAAGCCCAAGCACCTGACCTGGGAAGAGGCGGCCTGCCTCGGGCTCGTCTCATCGACCTCTTACCGCATGCTGGTGTCGCCCAACGGGGCGAACATGAAGCAGGGCGACGTCGTTCTGATCTGGGGCGCCACCGGCGGTCTCGGCGGCTTCGCATGCCAGTACGTGCTCAACGGCGGCGGGATCCCCGTCGGCGTGGTGTCGTCTCAGGACAAGGTCGAGCTGCTGCACGAGATCGGCGTCGAGCACGTCATCGACCGGAAGGCCGAGGCCTACTCCTTCTGGAAAGACGGGCACCAGGACGCCAAGGAATTCCGCCGCTTCGGTAAGAAGATCCGCGAGCTCGCCGGCGAGGACCCCGACATCGTCTTCGAGCACCCGGGGAAGCAGACGTTCGGCGCGAGCGTGTTCGTCGTCAAGCGCGGCGGCAAGGTCGTGACCTGCGCGTCCACGTCCGGGTACGAGCACACCTACGACAACCGGTACCTCTGGATGATGCTGAAGTCCATCATCGGCTCGCACTTCGCCAACTACAAGGAGGCGTGGGAGTCGAACAGGCTCGCGGCTCTCGGCAAGATCCACCCGATCCTGTCCAAGACGTATCCGCTAACGGAGACCGGCGAGGCCGCCTACCAGGTCCACCACAACTTGCACAAGGGCAAGATCGGGATCCGCGTGCTGGCGCCGGAGGACGGCCTCGGTGTCAGCGACTCCGAGCTGCGCGAGAAGCACCGGGACAAGATCGAGCTCTTCCGCCGCTTCTCGGACTAGCCGCGCGTACGCCCGCGCCTGCGGGCGGCGGTGTCCCTACCGGGCCGACGCCTCGCTTCGCTCGGGGTTAGAGGCCACGGCCCGTACGGGACACGCGCCGTCCTCGCCGCTCCAGGGTTACGTCCGGCTCCAGGCCACCGCCCGCAGCCGCAGGGCCCCGGCAGTTCCGCGCTGGCTAGAGGGTGCGGTAGATGAGCGCGTCGCCTTGGCCGCCGCCCCCGCACAGGGTTGCGATACCCGTTCCGCCGCCGCGACGCTTCAGCTCGTGCAGCAACGTCACCGTCAGACGCGCTCCGGTGCAGCCGATCGGGTGGCCGAGGGCAACCGCCCCGCCGTTCACGTTGACCTTGTTTTGCGCGTCGGGGTCACCGTTGAACAGCATCCGGGTGGAGTGGAGAGCGACGGCTGCGAAGGCCTCGTTGATCTCGACCAGGTCGACATCTCCGATCGACAACCCCGCTTTCTTGAGCGCCGCCTGCGCGGCCAGCGCCGGGACCGTGTGGAGGTAAGGCGGCTTCTCGGCGGACATCCCGTGCGCCACTATCTCTGCGATCGGGGTCACGCCGAGCTCCTGGGCCCGCTCCGGGCTCATCACCACCACCGCGGCCGCACCGTCCGAGATCTGAGACGCGTTGCCGGCGGTGATCGTCCCGTCCTTGTTGAAGGCGGTCTTCAGCTTGGCCAGAGACTCGGCCGTCGTCTGGGCGCGGACCCCCTCGTCCGTGTCGAAAACGAGCGGGTCGCCCTTGCGTTGCGGGATCTCGAACGGGACGATCTCTCCCTTGAAGCGCCCGTCCTCGATGGCGGCTGCGGCGCGCTGGTGCGAGCGCAAGGCCCAGGCATCCTGGTCGTCGCGGCTGATCTTGAACTCGACGTTGACGTCCTCCGACTGAGCACCCATGTGTTTGTCGGTGAAGGCGTCCCAGAGACCATCGAAGACCATCGAGTCGACGATCTTGCCGTCACCCATCCGGTAGCCGGTGCGCGCCTTCGGCAACAGGTAGGGCGCCTGATCCATCGACTCCATGCCGCCGGCCACCACCGCCGAGACCTCACCGGCCCGGATCAGTTGATCCGCAAGCGCGATGGCGTTGAGGCCCGACAGACAGACCTTGTTGATCGTCAGCGCCGGGACCGAATCGGGGATCCCGCCCTTGATGGCGGCCTGGCGCGCGGTGATTTGCCCAGTGCCGGCCTGCAGTACCTGACCCATGATCACGTAGTCGATAGCGGCGCCCGAGATCCCCGCACGCTGAAGAGCGGCTTCGATCGCCCGGCCCCCCAGATCGGTGGCGGGAACGTCGGCGAGAGCGCCGCCGAACTTGCCGATGGCCGTGCGAGCGGCAGACACGATGACGGAGCGGGCCATGAGAACCCCTTTCACGGGAGAAGCTTTCCGGTGAGACTTCTCGATTCTACGAGTGGACGAGGCGAGGAGGGCATCGCAGGTGACGAGCGCATGGCAGTAGCCGTCGAACGCCGGGGTGCGGTGACGATAGTCACGATCGATCGCCCCGAGGTACGAAACGCGGTGGATCGGCCGACCGCAGAAGCACTCGGCGAAGCGTTCCGCGACTTCGCGGGCGACGACTCACAGCGGGTCGGACTGCTCACGGGCGCGGGCGGCACGTTCTGCGCCGGCGCCGACCTGAAGGCGATGGCGAACGACCCCGAGCGGGCGAACCGGGTCGACCCGCAGGGCGACGGTCCGATGGGCCCAACGCGGTTGGTGCTCGACAAGCCCGTGATCGCGGCGATCGAGGGACACGCCGTGGCCGGCGGCATGGAGTTGTTGCTGTGGTGCGACCTGCGCGTCGCCGCCGAAGATGCGACTTTCGGCTTCTACGACAGGCGCTGGGGCGTCCCGTTGATCGATGGCGGCACCGTCCGCCTGCCTCGCCTGATCGGCCAAAGCCGCGCCCTCGACATGGTGCTCACGGGTCGTCCGGTGCGGGCACCGGAGGCTTACGAGATGGGTCTGGTGAATCGCGTCTCTGCTCCGGGGCACGCGCTCCGCGTTGCGCTCGAGCTGGCGGAAGACATCGCAAGGTTCCCTCAGGCCGTTATGAGAGCAGACCGCCGCTCGCTGATCTCACAGTGGTCGTTGCCTCTCGAGGCCGCGATGTCCCAGGAGTTCGAAGGCGGGATCCAGGCGAGTGCGTCCGGAGAGACGCAAGCCGGCGCCGAACGATTCGCCTCGGGACGGGGGCGCCACGGGAGCTTCGAAGACATCTGACGAACGAAAAGAGGGCCGGGGAACCGGCCCTCTTTCGTGTCTCCCAAACTTGCGTGTAGCTACGCCTCGTTGCGCCGGACCTTCAGAGCCACGAGACCGGCGACGATCAGAGCCATCGCTGCGGCGAGGAAGAGGAGCACGTCGCCGCCGGTGAAGGGCAGGACCGCTCCGGCTACCGCCACAGGCTCGTTCAGAGCCGGCGACAGCCGCACGCCGAGCACCTGCGGGCCCTCCGGCTGTCCCTGGTTCTCATCCCGCTCGATGAACTTGCCCCGCACACAGTCGCCGTTGGCATCCATCACGGTCCCGGCCGGGCAGGTCTCGCTCGGGTTCACCTGGAGGCAGTTGCCGTTGGCGTCCATGA
>JADDQX010000120.1 GCA_016781115.1 Actinomycetota bacterium
ATCGTCGTTGTACGCCGCCTCTGCGATGTAGAGACGTTTGCCATCGTTGCTGATCGAGACGCCGTGAGGCTGGTAGTCGGACGAAGCCCACAGAAGCACGGGCACCTTGGGATCCGAGACGTCGACGGCGGTGAGCGTGTGGCCGTATAGCCCAGCCGCGTAGTAGGTCTTGCCGTCGGGGGAGAACCCTCCTTCGTGTCCCAACACGCCCATCGGCAGCGACGACTGCAGAGCAGGGCGCCGGCAGTCCTGGCTGACGTCGTAGACGTCGATGAACCCCGGGTTCCAGGTTGGATAACCCATTACCGCGACGAGCAACCCGCGCTTGGTGTTGAGCCTTAGCGACTCGTGCGGTGACTGCATGGCCGCGGTTCGTAGCGTGTCGGTGTGAACCGGGCGGGCGGGATCGCTCATGTCCATCACGTAGACGCCCGGTCCCTCGGTCCCTTGGTTCGGGACGTTGTGCGGCCACAAGAGCGTCGAATCCCAGTAGGCGCATTCATGCCCGGCCTTGTCGACGTAACGCTCGACCCGGTAACCACCGGACACGCCGAAGTGCGAGATGAGCCGGGCGTTGCAGAAGTATCCCTTGGCAGCCCGCCCGGACTTGTAGTCCGCCTTGGGCGCCTTGCCCTGGACCTCTTCCGGTCGCGAGCCCTTGTCGCACCGCACGCCTTCCGTGGGGCCGGCGTCTGGTTCGGTGGAGCCGAAGTACGCGGCGTTAGAGGCGGAGTAGGCCGCGGGCGGCCCACCCACAGGCGCCGCGTGGTGATCCAGCGCCGGCTCGACCGGGCCGGGTCCAGCTCCGCCGGGATCGACCGAGGCGCTTGCGGCGATCACCGTCGCGGCTACGGCGGCAGCGACGCCGACGCGCCACCGGCGAGCCGTCGGGGCTGTACTGCTTGCGGTGGAAGGCATCCTGAAGGTTTCGACGCCGGACCCCCTGGTCCTACCGCAAGGTACCGATCAGGCCTGCCGGTCGCGCCGCACGAGGCCGCATCCGCCCCGGACCTGGGAACGAACGACGAGGTGCGCGGTTAGCGGCCGTAGATCGCATTGGCCGGTCGGCGCAAGCAAACGCGCGTCGGCGCGACCGTCTTGGCTGCAGCAGGAACATTCCCCATCGGACGATCGTCTGACCGGACATGAAGAACATCCTCGTGGTGATGCTGCTGCTCCTAGCCGCGTGCTCGGTGGAGACCAATCAACCGAGTGCGGAGGCACCGGCCTCGCCAAGCCCAACGATCGCCACCCGCTCCGGGTCGGAGCTGTCTTTGAACTACTCCTTCGAGGCGTACCCAGGCAGCCAGTGGTACGGCCCAGACGGAGCCGAGGTACCCAAGGAGTCAAATGTCATCAACGCGATCACCGGACCAGCCCACTGCGGCTGGGAGGAAGGCGTCATCATGCACGTCGGATGGCCGCTCGGCCGGGACGCTGAGAACATCTCCGAGTCCCGCCAGTACCTGCGTGACCCCCACGGGGTCTTCCCTCAGGAGAGCGTGGCGACCGCGTTCGATGGTGACGTGAATCTGCCGAAAGGCGCTGAAGCCACCGGCTACAGAACGGACTTCATGGAGCTATGGCTCGACCCTGAGGATGACCGAGGCGCATACCTCGTGTTCGCCGACCACGTCGAGAGGTGGCCACGGGCGAAAGAGATCATCGCCTGCGCGTGAGCGGAAGCTAGATCCCGATACCGGGACCTCCACCTATCAGCGGGCGGGGTGGCTCTTGAGGTAGTCGAGGTACAGCGGGCGCAGTCCCTCCACGATGTCGCTGTCTGATTCCGTGTTCAAGGCATCGGTGATGAGGGCCGTCATGCTCACGATATCGGCATTAGCTTCGTCTAGATCTCCTGCCGCGGCGTGGGCCGCAGGAAGCGCTTTAAGCACCCGCCACCCAAATGCGACGTCGAGGTGCGAACGAGCGCGTTCCATGGCTCGGTCATGCAACTCCTGGGAAGAGAGGGCATCGAGATCCGGCTCGTTCATGCGCCGCATCCTATGTCGGCACGGACGCGCTTCCTAGGGTGAAAGGCAGGGCAGAGGATGTCTCGATGACTGTCGCGACCACCTGATGAATCGGCAGTCGTCGTAGATCGAGCTCTCGTGAGCGTCTTGGTCCTAACGCCTACGGGCTGTTGCGGATGCGGAACGCGCGGACGGCCTTGACGGCGTCGCCGCCGTCGTATGGGCGGAACCAACCCTTCATCACGTACCTGCCGGGCGGAAGATCCTTCGCCTTCGTGCAGCCCCAGTTGTCCTCGATGCATTCGTCGAGGTCCCACCTGAACAGGGTGACGGTTTCGCCGGGCTCGATCTCTTGCCGGTCGACCAGATCGCAGTGCGTCCCCTCCGGGATGATGAACCTGCGACCACCGCGTTCGCGGAACTTCATGTAGCACGCCTGGTAATAGGAGTTGTAGGTGTAGGAGACCTCGCCGACGTTTCGCAGCCGGACCCGGGTCTCGCCTCCTTCGTGTAGAGGCGTATCCAACAGGAACCTAAGCGGCCACATCTCCTGGGATCCGCTCGGCGCCGGCTCAACTCTGGCATTCGCCGGGGTGGGCACGACCAGGAGAGCTGTAACTAGCAGACCGAGTATTCGACGCATCGTGGCTCCTTCGGATCACGGCTTCCTGTCAGCTTATGACGCAGCAGGGTCGGCGAGTGTTCCCAGTAGCAGAACTCGCCGCCGAAAAGCCTCTCGTCCCGCGCCCGGGGGCAGCGTCGATGGGGCCGCCCTTGTGTCACGGCCCCACATAATGCTCCCGATGACACAGCCGCCCGAGGCTCGACCGAATGCGACGCTGCTGAAGGTGTCGATCTTGGAGACCCTCTCGTTCATGGTCCTGCTCACGATGATGATCAGACATAGCGAGAGCGGGGTCTCCATAAGCGGGGCGATCCACGGGCTTCTGTTCCTCTGGTACGCGGTGTTGGTGTTCCGAGATCGGACCGCGTTCGGCTGGAGCGCCGGATTCACAGCCGCGGCCATCCTGACCGGCCCGATCGGCCCGATCCTGGTTCTCGAACGCCTACGCCGCGACGGCAAGTAGCAAAGACCAAGAGGGGGCCGGCCCTGCTTCTTTCCTCGTCGTCACAAAGCGACGACAATGGAAACGTGGAATGGACCAAGCTCACCTCCGTCGCAAGCGCGCACGAAGCCGAGCTGCTGGCGGGTTACCTCCACGAAGCCGGCATCGGAGCGCGATCGACGAGGAGTCCTGACGCTCCGGGGGCATGGCTTACTGTCGTCGGAAACCCATCTGGCCCTTTCGACGTCTACGTTCCGGATGACAAAGCACACGCGGCCCATGAGCTTGTGCACGCGCGCGATTCGTCGGGACATCCTCGTTCAGGTCGTTCACAACACCGTACGATTGAAATAGTCGGTCACGCTTTGCTCGCCCTCTCACTGATTGGGGTCGTCGCCGCCGTGCTGTCCGCCTTTCTGAGGTAACGCTCGTCACCCGCGACCACGCCTCCGGCTAAAGCCGGAGGCGTTCGACTTTCTGAGAAAGGAAAAGGCCCTCTGTTACCAGGGCCTTTTCTCGGAGCGGGCTCACCTTGGCAATGTGAAGCGTCCTCTCGCGCGACCTGGGTCTTCGCGCGTTTTCCCTGCTCAGACGCTGTTTCGAGCAACAGGCTCTGCGTGTGTCTGCGACTATCTGAGCATCGCGTATGGCCCGAATATGGCCCGAAACCAGACGCTGCTCTGAGCCGAAGGCTCCTCACCGCCGTCGAACCAGTGAGCCGCAGTTCGGGATGGACGTGGACCAGGTCTGGACCAGGTGTGGACCAACAAGAGGGTCCAATTCTCCTTTCTAGCCATAGAACGTCGTCTGTCTCCTCGACTTCCCAATGACAACATGCTCATGCGTGTTCCAGGCGGGCCATCCACCTGGAAACCTCATCTCCGAGTGAACGGGCGCTTTCCCTCAAGCTGTGGAATCGGCGCGGCATGAAGTGGCTGTACGTGAACGGTTCCACGGGAAACCCACTTGGGTGACGGGCCGGATCCACACGAATGATCCAGCGGATCTAGATCGAATTACCGCGGCACTCGCCACTACCTAGCATGCGCCGGACTTCTGCGGAAGAACCGGTCCGCAAAAAGTCCGCGACAGGGCCGAAAACAACCACAACTGACAAGCAACAACAATCAGATAATTTCGCAGGTCAAAGTGGGTTTTCAGGCAAAAGCCGTTCTCAAGAGGTCGTCGTCGGAGGGACTCTTAATCCGTAGGTTCAGGGCGATCCCCTGGCGCCTGGCGACCACCCCAAGGTGCCTCCGGCCACCGGCCGTTGAAGCCCGCTACGCAGTTGAGCCAAGCGCCGATTTCATCAATGTGGCATAGACGTTCACGTGATCACTAGCCCTTCTCGTCGGGTTCGAGGTACCTCAACGTAGGACGACTCGCCCCAGAAGATGGCTGTCGGATCAATGTTCGACCTCGGCCAACACCGCTAGGAGGTGGAGCTCAGCGTCATGGAGCAGCCCTATGAGGCAGTCATGGCCGTCCTGCAGGATGGCTGGACCGACGCGGTCGCCGCGATATCTCGGCGTCGCTTCGGCTCCCCTAGCGGAGTCGGATGATGCGCGAGGAGTGTGCTCGACAAACGGTTCCTTCCGACGTGACCCTTCGTTTGGCCCGTACGTAGTAGCGGCCGCGCCCGACCTCTCGTTTAATCCGCCAAGCGCCTCCTTCATCGTTCGTGACGTATCGACCGAGCAGCAGGTCGTGACCGCGTCGCACCTTGCGGAGAGAGATCGATCGGTTCGGAGTGCAGCTAGTTGGCGACGTTCCCAGATGGCCGTGGAACACGTGTCGGCGGGAACGGTATTTGATCGTCAAGCCGCTGCAGTTGGTCCCGTTGAAAGCACAAGCGGGGTCCGTCACGTCGACCGCCCCTGAGGCTGGGTTGTAGGCAAATACATCGACCACATCATTCGTATCCCTCTGCACCACGAGATCGCTGGACGTGCTGAGGAAGATGATCATCCCTCCGTCGGGCGTTATCACCGGAGCCCAGGAGTGATCGTCGCCCTGAGTTCCGCTAGGTGTGTGGCTCACAAGTTGGAGCGCGCCGGTGTGGAGGTCCTTCAAGTAGATGTCCTCCCATCCTCTCGGCGGGTCGTTCGGGAGAAGGTGGAACTCGTCGCTGTGGAAGGCGACGAACCTTCCGTCGCGGGAGATCTCGGGCTCCCAGGAGCCGTTGATGCCAGTGTTCGGGTTCAGTTCCGTACTTATCTCACTCGTCGTGTTCGTCCCCATATCGCGCACGAAGATGTCGGATGATCCGGTAGCGCCCGGAACCAGGTTCCGCGCGTAGCTCTGGAACGCTACATAGCGGCCGTCCCCGCTGATCCGAGGCCACCGCGAGGTCTCGTCCCCCGCGCCGGTACCAGAGCGGTCGATGCTCACGAGCTTAGTCACGCCGAGCGTCATGTCTCGAAGGAAAATGTCAGAGTTGTAGTTGTTGTCCTCAGGAACAAGGTCCTCTGCCTCGCTCTCGAACGTGATGAAGCGACCGTCGGAGCTGGCGCTGGCGTTGCCCGACGACGAGTGCATCGGCCCGGTCCCAGTTCCGGTCCCTGTTTCGTTGACGCTGACGAGCTCGGTCGTCTCGAGCGCCAGGTCCCGACGAAAGACGTCTTCCTCTTCGTAGTTGACGTCGTTCGGAACCAGGTCCGACGCAGTGCTCCCGAACGTCACGTAGCGACCATCGTCGCTGACGATGGGATTCGACGAAGGCCCGTTACCTCCGCCGTCACTGGTCATGCTCTTGCTCACCAGGATGGTCGTGTCGGTCCAGAGGTCTCGCCGGTAGATGTCCTGCTTCACCCACTCGGCATCATGGTCGCCGAGCACGAGATCGGTCGCCGAACTTAGGAAGAAGACGTAGCGACCATCGGGCGTTATCCGGGGGTGCGACGACCCGTCGTTACCGGTGGTCGTGCCTGACAGGCTCGTACTTACCAGCTCAGTGGTGCCGGTGACCATGTCGCGAACAAACACGTCGTCGTCGATATTGTCATCGTCGGCCAGCACGAGGTCGTGCCCGAAACTCGTGAAAGCCACGAACCGACCGTCGGCGCTGATCGAGGGCGAGCTCGAGAACGCGTAGCGGGTGTGATCGCCTTCGAGATTGACGTCGACGAGCTCGGTCTTGCCGGTATCCAGATCGCGACGGAAAACGTTGTTGGTATGTGCTTCTTCGTTCGGCGTCGAAGCAACCATGTTCGTCGCGTCGCTGACGAATGTGACATAACGACCGTCAGCACTCACCGCCGGCTGTGCGGAGTAGCCGTTCCCCGTCGCCTCACCTGAGGCGGCGGCGCTGACCAGCGTGACAGGAGCCTGCGGCGCCGCCTGAGAGCTAACTGCCGGATATGAGAGGGAGAGCGCTCCTGCAGCTACCACCGCGCACACAGCTCGAACTCTTCTCACCCCACCCCCAAGGATCCCTGCTAAGTCCAACGTGTGACGGGACGGAAAAGTTCCCGAATCGCCGACCAGCTACGACAATCGGGCTTCGCGGCGCCTGAGCCAACGCGATCTCCTCGGGTCAAGACCCGGCACTCGGCCGACGCTCACACCTCCGTGATCGTCGAGCCTGGCCACAGATGATGGGCAAGTGATGGGCAGTGATGGGCAAAGGGTGAGGTGCCCGACGCGGATCAGGGGCCTCGATAGGCCCCTGACCTGGTGGTTACACGAGCGGGCGACCAGATTCGAACTGGCGACCCTCACCTTGGCAAAAAAAAGGTGA
>JADDQX010000121.1 GCA_016781115.1 Actinomycetota bacterium
GCCGCATCTCGCGATCGTCGACCGGATGTCCGCGCTCGCCGGAGGCCTTGCTCCTGGAACCCGGGGCGCCCCATCCCGAGCCCGTTGCTTCGAGCCGGATCGGCTCGAACGTCGGACCCGGAGCCTGCGTCTGGTCGGCCGCGGCGGTGCTTGAGGCGTCGTCGTCTCCGGCACCGTGTTCGTTCCGCTGCGGCGTCGGCGCGCCGCCTCCGGACGGCCCAGGGTCGGGACGGTCATCGTTGTCTTGCTTGCCATCCGCGGACGGCGCGCTTTGACGAGGCTCCTCGCCGGCCACCTCTTCAAAAGGACCCCGTCGGCGCCGGTGCGGCAGCGCGAGCCGCGCGGCGTGCTCGATGTCTTCGAACGTCACCTCATCGCGGCCCGCCCAGGCCGATAGCGCCGCGGCGGTCCTCGCCGTCACGATGTCGGCGCGCAGCCCGTCGACCCCGAACGCGTGGCAGATCTCAGCGATCCGCTCGAGCAGCTCGTCGGGGATCGAAACTCCCGCGAGACGTTCCCGCGCCGATCCGATCCTGGCCGTCAGCGCGACGTCGTGCTCCTCCCAGCGCGCTGCGAACGCCTCCGGGTCGGCGTCGAAGGCCATCCGACGCCGCACGACTTCGACGCGCTCGGCAGGATCGGGGTTGCCTTTGATCTCGACTGTGATCCCGAAGCGGTCGAGCAGCTGAGGACGGAGCTCGCCCTCCTCGGGATTCATGGTGCCGACGAGCAGGAAGCGGGCGGGATGTTTGACGCTCACGCCGTCGCGTTCGACGTGATTGGTGCCCAGCGCAGCCGCGTCCAGCAGCAGATCCACCAGGTGATCCGGAAGCAGGTTGACCTCGTCGACGTAGAGGATCCCCCGGTGTGCCGCTGCGAGCAGGCCGGGCTCGAAGTCGCGCCTCCCGTTGATCAACGCCTGCTCGATGTCGAGCGAGCCCGCGACGCGGTCCGTGCTCGCGCCCACCGGAAGCTCCACCAGCGGCACCCGTCGCTTGACCGCGGACCCGCCTTGATGCGGGCCCGCCGGGCACTCCGGGTACGGAAGCTGCGGGTGGCAGTTGAACCGACAACCGTCCACCACCTCGATGTCCGGTAGAAGGCGAGGAAGTCCCCTCACCGCCGTCGACTTCGCGGTCCCCTTCTCGCCGCGGACCAGAACGCCGCCGATCGCGGGCGATACCGCGTTGAGCAGCAACCCGAGCTTGAGATCGTCCTGACCGACGATCGCCGAGAACGGATAGGTCGGGATAGTCATGACAGGCGCTCCTCCAGATCGCCCTCGAGTTCCAGGAAGGTGCCTCGCAGCGCGGCAAGCGTTTCCTCTGAGGGTTGCGACCAGAGCCCTCGATCCGCGGCCTCAAGCAAACGCTCGGCAACCGCACGCAGCGCCCACGGGTTGGATGTGCGCATGAAGGAAGCAGTGTCTTCGTCCAACACGTACCGTGCCGCGACCTGCTCGTACATCCAGTCTTCGACGACGCCGGCAGTAGCGTCGTAACCGAACAGGTAGTCGACCGTCGCCGAGAGCTCGAACGCACCCTTGTAGCCGTGCCTGCGCATCGACGCGATCCAGCGGGGGTTGACGACCCGCGCCCGGAAGATCCGGCGCGTCTCCTCGACGAGGTCGCGGTTCTTCACGTTCGCCGGGTCCGCGGAATCCCCGATGAACGCGCGGGGGTTGTCCCCGGTCAGCACGCGCACCGCCGCCACCATGCCCCCGTGGTACTGGAAGTAGTCGTCCGAATCGAAGAGGTCGTGCTCGCGCGTGTCGACGTTCTTCACGGCGACGTCGATCCGCGCCAGGCTCGCCCGCATCTCCTCGACCGCGGGTTTTCCGTCGAGCCCCTCGCCGTACGCATAGCCGCCCCATACCTCGTAGACGCGCGCTAGGTCGGCGTCGGTCTTCCAGTTGCGCGCGTCGATAAGCGGCAACAGCCCCGCGCCGTAGGCACCCGGCTTGGAGCCGAAGATACGCGTAGTGGCGCGGCGGTCGCTGAAGCCCGCTGCCTCCTCCTCCCGCTTGTGTTTGGCGACGAAGTTGACCTCGTCGGGCTCGTCGAGCGCGGCAACCGTTCTGACCGCCTCATCGATCAGCGAGACCAGATTCGGGAACGCGTCGCGGAAGAAGCCACTGATCCTCACGGTGACGTCCACGCGTGGTCGGCCCAGCTCACCTGGAGGGATCACCTCCAGCCCGATCACCCGACGCGACTCCTCGTTCCAGGTAGGGCGCACTCCGAGCAGGGCCAGGATCTCGGCGATGTCATCGCCTTGGGTCCGCATCGCCGAGGTGCCCCACACGACCAGCCCGACGGTCTCGGGATACGCGTCTTCCTCCGCGAGGAACCGGCCCAGGAGGTCGTCGGCGAGCCTCGACCCGGTGGCCCAGGCCAGCTCGGAGGGAAGTGCCTTGGGATCGACCGAGAAGAAGTTGCGCCCGGTCGGAAGCACGTTGAGCAGTCCCCGTGTCGGAGATCCAGATGGCCCGGGCGGGACGAAGTGACCGTCGAGACCGCGCACGAGGTTTCCGATCTCCTCGGAGGTGCGATCGAGCCGCGGCACGACGTAGCGCGCGGCGAGCCTCAGGACGTCAACGACGTCGGGATCCACGCACCCCAAGGCGTCGTCGGAGACGGCTTCGGCAGCCGCCGGATCCCAGCCCTTGGCCTCCATCGACGTGAGCAGGGAGGTCACCGCGTCCTCGAGGCGGTCGATCAGATCGGCCGCGGTCGCGTGAGGGCCGGGGAACCGAGCGACCAGCTCGGTCGGCGCGGCGAGCTTTGTCCCGGGCGCATCGAGCAGCGCACGCTCGTCCAGCCCGAAGGCGTCTCCGACGGCAGCGCGCAGGCCACGGGTATTGCCCACCGGCAGTCTTAGCATCGCGGCGATCAGCCCGAGACGCTGCTCGCCGAGTGGCGCCTGCCCCAGAACGTGCAGGCCATCGCGGATCCTTAGGTCCTTGATCTCGCAGAGATATCCGTCGATGTGGAGGATGAAGTCGTCGAAGTCGGAGGGCTCAGACTCCACGTCGAGGTCGCGGTGCAGCTCCGTCGCGCGGACCACATCCCATATGCGGGCACGCAACTCCGGCAACTTGGACGGATCCAGTGCCTGCACCTGCGCGTACTCATCGAGCAAAGCCTCCAGACGCGCGAGCTCGTCGTAGGTCTCGGCGCGCATCATCGGCGGGATCAGATGGTCGACGATCACCGCATGGGCGCGGCGCTTCGCTTGCGTGCCCTCCCCTGGGTCGTTGACGACGAAGGGATAGAAGAGCGGCAATTCCCCGAGCACCGCGTCGGACGCGCAACCGCGCGATGTTGCAAGGCTCTTACCCGGAAGCCACTCGAGCGTTCCGTGCTTGCCCAAGTGCACGATGGCGTCTGCGCCAAACTCGCGCTCAAGCCACCAGTAGCAGGCGAGGTAGTGGTGCGAGGGAGGTAGCTCCGGATCGTGGTAGATCGCGACCGGCTTCTCGGAAAACCCGCGCGGCGGCTGGATGCAAACGAACACGTTGCCGAAACGGATCCCGGCGACGACGAGGGCGCCGTCGGAGACATAGAGCTCGCCCGGAGGCTCGCCCCACTGCGCCACCATCGACGCGCGCAGATCTTCGGGCAAACCAGCGAACCAGTCCTTGTAGCGTCGCACGTCGAGCCGCCCGTCAGCACAGCGGAGCTGCTGCTCGGTCAAGAATTCTTCGTCGTATCCCCCCGAAGCGATCAGCCTGTGGATGAGCTCGTCACCGTCGTCGGGGATCTCTCCCACGAAAAAGCCAGCCTCTTCGAGCGCGTGAAGCAGCCTCACCGCGCTGGCCGGGGTGTCGAGGCCGACCGCGTTGCCGACGCGCGAGTGGCGCGTCGGATAGCTCGACAGCATCAGCGCCAGCTTCTTATCGGCGTTGGCCTTTCGTCTCAGCAGCGCAAGGCGGGTCGCGATGCCGGCCACGCGGCGCGCCCGCTCCGGGTCGGGGCGATAGACGACAACCCGGGACCCCTCGTGCTCGGGCTCCTTGAACGAAAACGGCACTGAGATGATCCGACCGTCGAACTCGGGGATCGCGACCTGCATGGCGGCGTCGAGCGGCGACAGCCCCGAGCTGCTCCCCTCCCAGTTCGCGCGCGGGCTCGTGACGCAGATTCCTTGGACGACCGGGACGTCGAGCGCCTCGAAGGCGGGGACCTCCCACGAGTACCACCCTTCCCCTCCCCGCTGGGCATCCGCCGCGTTCGACCCGCCCGACGCCAGCACGGTCACGATCAGGACGTCGACCTTCCCGGTCAGCAGTTCGAGTGCCGGAATGCGGCCCCCATCGTCGGCGCGCAGCGAGTAGCAGTACACCGGCAGCGGGTTCGCGCCGGCATCGACGAGCCCGTCTATCAGCGTGTCCACGAACGCGGTGTTCCCGGAAACCAGGTGCGTCCGGTAGAAGACGATCCCGGCGGTCGGGCGCGCCGGGTCGTGGCTCTCAACAAGCTCGGGCCTATAGAGGCCGACCTGCGGGATCTCCGCCGGCGGGTCGAAGCCGTATCCCTCGAGGAGCACGGTGTCCGCCACGAAGCGGAACAGGTTCGCGGTGTTCTCTATGCCCCCATGGGACATGTACTCAAGAACCTCGGCGACCACTCCGGCCGGAGCTGTGGACGCGGACACCAGCTCGGCGTCGATCTCGGCCTCGCCGCCGAAGGCGAGCAACGGGATGTCCAGCTCGCGGCAGCGCTCGCGCAGCAGATCGAAACCCTGCGGCCAGGCGCGGCGGCCTCCGAGAAGACGGATCAGCACGACTCGAGCCTCTTTGAGCGCGGCGTCCAAGAACGCCGCGGGGTCGTCGATATGGGCGGGATTCGCGGCGCCGATCGCCCCAAAGCCATCCGGCAGCAACTCGCGGGCGCGCGCCGCTGCGAGGATCTCAGTGTCGGCAGTCGTCAGGAACAGGATCACGTCTCGGACCTCGCGGACAGGAACGGAAGGCCGCGCGGTGCGCCGTTCGTGATCAGATCGATCAGCGTGCCCTCGTCAACGTGGTGCTCGATCAGGTCTGCGAGGGCGTCTAGGCGTCGCTCTCTCACCTCGGCGAACGAGGCATCGCCGGGGATCCATTCGAGCCCCCGCTCTTCCGCCACCCATGACAGGAACGCCCTTCTGAAGGCGTCTCTCTCGAACACCCCGTGCCAGGAGGTGCCTACGGTCGCACCGAGGATGCAGCCCTCGTCGCCGAAGTCCCCCTGGAAGAGAGCCTCGGTGCCGAAACGGCGCACGCGCCCGTGGTGGATCTCGTAGCCCGACACCGGGGTGTCGCCGAAGGACGGAGCTCGGCCATTCGGACGCGCGAGGACCTTGTCCCAGGCAAATACCGTTTCGGTCGGGAGGAGCCCGAGGCCCTCCACCTCCCCGGTGCCGCTCTCGACGTCGTCGATGATCCGCTTTCCGAGCATCTGGTAGCCACCGCAGATCCCGAGCAGCGGCCTCCCCCGCCGGGCGCGCTCGATCAGAGCTCGGTCGAGGCCGCGCTGATGCAGCCACAGGAGGTCCTCGACGGTCGCCTTGGTGCCGGGGACGATCACGAGATCCGCCGATATGACGTCGGCCGGGGATTGCGTGAAGCGCACGGCCACGCCCGGCTCGGCGGCAAGTGCGTCGAAGTCCGTGAAGTTGCTGATCCAGCGCAGCCTGACCACGGCAACCGAAAGGCAGTCGCGCCCTCTTGGTGGGACCGATCCGTCGCGGGGCGCCTCGAGGGCGAGCGAGTCCTCAACGTCGAGCCACAGGCCCTTGACCCACGGGAGCACTCCGTAGAACGGTCGGCCGGTGAGACGGGTCAAGCTCGCGAGCCCCGGATCGAGCACGGAGCGGTCTCCGCGAAACTTGTTGATCAGAAAGCCACAGATAAGCGCCTGGTCATCGCGATCGAGCAACGCCAGCGTCCCGAAGAGTGAGGCGAAAACGCCGCCACGATCGATGTCGCCGACGAGCACCACCGGTAGGTTCGCGGCGCGGGCAAGACCCATGTTGACGAGATCCTGATCACGCAGATTGATCTCGGCAGGACTTCCGGCCCCCTCGCAGATCACCGCTTCGAATCGCTCCCGGAGCGACTCGAGGGCATCCAGCACGACCGGCAGCAACTTCGGTTTCATCTCCTGGTATGAGCGCCCATCGACGTCAGCAACCGGACGACCCATGACGACGACCTGCGTGTGCCGCTCCCCGGTGGGCTTAAGCAGTACCGGGTTCATCGCCGCTTCGGGCTCGATGCCACAGGCCGCGGCCTGTGCTGCCTGAGCCCTGCCGATCTCGGCGCCTTGTGCCGTGACCGCGGAATTGAGCGCCATGTTCTGCGACTTGAACGGCGCTACCGAAACCCCGCGGCGCTTGAGCCAGCGGCAGATGCCGGCGACGACGACGCTCTTCCCGGCGTCCGAAGACGTCCCCGCAACCAGCAGCGCGCTCACGACCGGCACCTCCACGCGAGGCCCGCGCACAGGGCGACCGCCGCCCAGCTGATCAGTCCAGAGAGCCTTACCGCGCGCTCTACGTCGTTCGGTTTCGGAGGCGAGCCGTCGCCTACGTGAGGCCTGTCCTCGATCCTGCCGTCATAGACGTTGCGCCCGCCGAGCGACACGCCGAGCGCGCCGGCGAATGCCGCCTCCAGTTGCCCCGCGTTCGGGCTAGGGTGCGATCGCCCGTCGCGCCCCAGCGTGAGAGCGGCGCGCCGTCGGTCACCGCCAGC
>JADDQX010000122.1 GCA_016781115.1 Actinomycetota bacterium
CCTCTAGACTCTGCCGCCATGTCTGCCCTCGCAACGATCGATCAGCTCGAGGTCGAGAACCAGCGCGTGCTGGTCCGCTGCGATCTGAACGTCCCGCTGACGGACGGACGGGTGGGAGACGACCTTCGGATCCGGTCCGCGATCCCCACGTTGCAGGCGCTGCTCGACCGCGGCGCCAGCCTCGCGGTGTGCTCGCACCTGGGCCGGCCGAAGGGGCGAGTGGTGGAAGAGCTGCGGCTTGCTCCCGTGGGGGAGCGTCTGTCGGAGCTGCTGGGGATCGAGGTCGATGCTCTGGACGAGGTCGTGGGAGACACGGCGCGGGCCGCCTGCGCCTCGCACGCGAAGGTCGTCCTGCTCGAGAACCTGCGGTTTGAGCCGGGTGAGGAGCGCAACGATCCTCAACTCGCCGCCGCGCTGGCGGGGCTCGCCGGCGTCTACGTCAACGATGCCTTCGGGGCCGCTCACCGCGCCCATGCGTCCATCGTGGGGGTGGCAGACCGCCTGCCCTCGGCTGCGGGGTACCTGCTCGCGGCGGAGGTCCAGAAGTTGGAGCGCCTCCTTCACTCTCCGGAACGCCCCTTCGTGGCGGTGCTCGGCGGCGCGAAGGTCTCCGACAAGCTGAGCGTGATCGGGAACCTGCTCGAGCGGGTGGACGCGCTCTGCATCGGCGGGGCGATGGCGTTCACGCTGCTCGTGGCCGAAGGTCACCAGGTTGGACGCTCCCTGGTGGAGCGGGACCGGGTGGAAGAGGTGAAGAAAGTGCTCTCGAGGGCGCGGGAGCTCGGCGTCGCGATCCACCTGCCGGCGGACGTCGTCGCAGCCGACTCTCCCGACGAGGGGGCCGCATCCGAGACGGTCGCGCTGGAGGCGATCGGCGACCGGATGGGTCTCGACATCGGTGCGGGCTCCGGGCAGCGTTTCGCCGAAGTCATAGCCGCCGCGAAGACCGTGCTCTGGAACGGCCCCATGGGGATGTTCGAGCTGGAGCCGTACGCGCACGGAACCCGCGCCGTGGCCGAAGCCGTGGCGACGGCGACCCGCGCCGGCGCATACACCGTCGCCGGCGGAGGAGACTCCGCCGCGGCCCTCGCGCAGATGAACATGACCGATGCCGTGTCGCACCTGTCGACCGGCGGCGGCGCATCCCTCGAGCTTCTCGAGGGGCGCGAGCTGCCGGGCGTGGCGGTGTTGCGTAAGAAAGGAGAGGTCGGATGAGGACTCCGTTGCTCGCGGGCAACTGGAAGATGAACAAGACGCACCTGGAGGCGATCCATTTCGTAGAGCAACTGGGTCACGAGCTGGGTGCCCACGACCCGCGCAAGGTGGAGGTGGTGCTCTGTCCGCCGGCGACGGCGCTTCGCTCGGTGCAGACGACCCTCGATGACCGCCACCAGACGTTCGGGCTCGGTGCGCAGAACATGCACTTCGAAGATTCCGGCGCCTTCACGGGCGAGGTCTCGCCGTTGATGCTCACGGCCCTGCACGTGAAGTACGTGATCCTCGGCCACTCGGAGCGGCGTCAGATGTTCGGCGACACGAACGAGACGGTGAACCAGAAGGTCCGGGCCGCGTTCGCGCACGGCCTCGTGCCGATCATGTGCTGCGGCGAGACCGATATGGAAAGGACGAACGAGCACACGGAGGCGAGGGTTGAGGGCCAGGTACGCGAGGGTCTCGCAGGTCTCACGGAGGCGCAAGCGGGCCAGGTCGTCGTTGCCTACGAGCCCATCTGGGCGATCGGCACCGGGAAGACCGCAACCCCGGAGGACGCGCAGACGACCATCTCTTTCATAAGAGGCGTGCTGACCGACCTGTTCTCCGACGATGTCGCCGGCGGCATCCGGATCCTTTACGGAGGCAGCATGAAGGCGGGGAACGCGGCCTCGCTCGTCCGTCAGACCGACATCGACGGGGGCCTCATCGGGGGCGCCTCCCTCGATGCGGGTGAGTTCGCGGCCATGGTGAAGGCGGTCGCCGGTGAGTCTTAAGAGGATCGTCTACGTGATCCTCGACGGCCTCGGTGATGATCCACTCGCTGCGCTCGGCGGCCAGACGCCTCTGGAGGCCGCGTCGACGCCGAACCTCGACCGACTCGCGCGAGACGGCCGCAACGGCTACGTGACGACGGTGGGCGAGGGGATCGCTCCCGAGTCAGACATCGCGGTGTTCTCGATCCTCGGCTACGACCCGCACGAGCACCACACCGGGCGCGGCCCCCTCGAATCGGTCGGCGCCGGCGTCGACGTTCGCGACGGCGATCTCGCGTATCGCGTGAACTTCGCCACCGTGGAGCCAGAGGAGGATGGATGGGCGATCGTCGACCGTCGCGTCGGCCGCGATCTGACCTCGGAAGAAGCCCACGAGCTGGCGGCCGAGGTGAACGCGAAGGTGTCGGTCCCGAATGCCAGCTTCGAGTTCAAGGCGACGATCGGACACCGCGGCGTCGTCGTTCTCCGGGCCGAGGAAGGCCCACTGTCGGCCGAGGTGCACAATTCCGATCCCGCTTACGGACGCCAGGGTGCACTCGGCGTCGCGCTCGAGACCTTCGACAACCACGTCGTGCACGTCTCCCCCGTGGCGGGGCACGAAGACGATCCCGCGGCGCAGCGTGCCTCGGACATGACCAACGCCTGGCTACGGGCCGCTTTCGAGGTGCTCGACCGCTCCGAGGTCAATGATCGGAGGAAGAGGGCCGGGAAGCTCCCGGGCAACTTCATCCTCACCAGAGACGGCGGAGACCACCTCCCGAAGCTCGTTCCGTTCAAGGAGAAGTTCGGTCCCCAGATGGGGTGTTTCGTCGAGATGCCGGTCGAGCTCGGGATAGCGCGCCTCACCGGCATGGGCATCGTGGAGGCGCCGACCGGCATTCCGCCCGCCGAGCAGTACGAGCAGTGGGCGGACCTGGCTCTGGAGGCCATCGAGGGCTACGACGGCCTCTACATCCACATCAAGGGCCCCGACGTGCCGGCCCATGACGGCGACCACGAGGCCAAGATCGCGAGCATCGAGCAGATCGACTCCATCTTCTTCGCCCGGCTCCTGGGCTCGCTCGACCTGAACCGCTCGATCCTCGCGGTGACGGCGGACCACTCCACCAGCTGTGCCCGAAAGGCGCACACGGACGGCCCCGTGCCGCTGCTGGTCTCGGGAGGGGGGGTCAGCTCCGACGCGGTCGATACCTACGGCGAGTCCGCCTCGCGCAGGGGCGCCATCGGACACCTGCTGGGGCCTCAGATCATGCCGAACCTCGTTCAGCTTGCCCGGTCGTGAACCCGTAGGGGAGCCGGCCCGGTAACCTATGGGCGTAGAACCCGCCTAACCCACAGGAGCTTTGTCCGTGCTGCTCACCAACATCTTGATCGTCATCCACCTCGCTGCCTGTCTCGCCGTGATCATGCTGATCCTGCTGCACGCCGGCCGCGGCGGAGGCGTCTCCGAGATGTTCGGGGGCGGCATGCAGACCCAAGCGATGGGCTCGACGGTGATGGAGAAGAACCTCGACCGCATCACGGTGATCATCGCGGTCATTTTCGCCGGCACCACGATCGTGCTGGCTTCGAGACTCTCCTAACCACCTCTCTCATGTCGATACGAAGCGCGCGCGTCTTCTTCTGGCTACTGTTCGCGTTCGCGCTGTTCGCCGGCGCCTGCACCGAGGCGGCCGAGGAGCCGTCTCCGGCCGCGCCCACCGCTGGAGCCGAGGTAGGGCCGGAAGACGACGTCACTCCTCCGGATCCGGAGGCGACCTCCGCCGTGTTCGACCCGAACGACGACGTGCTGAACGTCGCGATCTCGGAGCCCGCGAGCCTCGACCCGCTCCGCATCCAGGATCCCGGCTCCGTCCTGGTCGCTCGTCAGCTCTACGAGGGCCTGACCAGATGGGACCCGATCGAGGAGAAGGTGCGGCCGGCCGCGGCGAAGGGGTGGCGGGTTTCGAACGGCGGGCGGACCTTTAGCTTCAAGCTGCGCCAAGGGATGTCCTTCCATGACGGCACGCCGGTGACCTCCGAGGATTTCCGCTTCGCGTTCGACCGCATCGCGCTGAAGGAGAACGCCTCCGATCTCGCCTACACGCTCGACCGCGTGGCGGGCTTTACCGAGGTGAATCAGCTGGGCGAGACGCGTCACCTAGAGGGCTTGGCGACCCCCAACGACCTGACCTTCCAGATCACGCTGGAGGAGCCCTACTACGACCTCCCGGCGCTTCTCACGCACCCGGCGCTCGTGCCGCTCTCCCGAAGAGCGGTCACGAAGGTGGACGACTTCCTGTCCGCGCCCATCGGCAATGGCCCCTTCCGGATCGCGGAGCCGTGGTCGCCGGGCCAGCCGGTGATCCTGAAAGCGTTCCCGGGCTTCATCCAAACGCCCGATCTCGACGGGATCAGGTTCCTGCCACACCCCGATGCGGCAGCATCGTGGCTCCGATTCAGAGACGGCGAGCTGGACGTCGCCGAGGTGCCCGCGGGGCAGATCGAAGACGCGGAGCAGAGCTACGGAACCGCCGGCTTCCGGCCCTTCCTCGCCTCCTACTATTACGGCTTCAACCTGAAGGCCAAGGCGTTGGGCGACATCCGGCTGCGCAAGGCGATCAATCGAGCTATCGACCGAGACGAGATCGCCGGCTCGATCTACAAGGGGACGATGACGCCGGCGCGCGGGATCGTTCCCGCGGGGATGCCCGGCTTCCAGGAGAACATCTGCGCGGTCATGTGCCGCTACACGCCGTCGGTCTCCCGAAAGCTCGTGAAGTCACTGTCCAAGAAGGAGAGGAAGATCACCCTCGAGTTCACCAAGGGCGATCCTCATGACGATGTAGCTCGGTTGATCCGCCGCGACCTGGAGGACGTCGGTCTCGACGTCAAAGTGAGGTCCTTCGGGTTCCCGAGCTACCTGCGCCGGCTGCGCGACGAGCAACAGGGCGTGTACAGGCTCGGGTGGATAGCGGAGTTCCCCGTTCCCGATGTGTTCCTGTCCCCGTTGTTCGCCTCAGAGTCGCCCGACAACCATTCCGGGTTCTCGTCGGAGAAGGTGGACGCTCTTCTCGCCGAGGCTCATGCCGAACCGTCGGACGGACGCAGGGTCCAGCTCTACATCCAGGCCGAGAAGGAGATCCTGAAGCAGGTTCCCGTTGCGCCGATCGGCTCTTTCGTCACCCACTGGGCGACGCAGCCTCGGGTGAGGGATCTGAACTTCGACGTGATGGGCGGCTTCGATGCGGTGAACGTGTTCCTGGAAGCCGAAGACTCAGAAGGTTGATCCGCCGGCGGGGCGAAGCGGCGATCGCGTGGCTTCTTCTGTCGCTCGCGCTGGCTGCGTGCGACGCCGGGTCCCCGGCGGGGCCTGTTCCCGCACCGGCGCCTGTGGAACAGCTGCCGCGGGGAGGCTCGGTCGTCGCCGGCGTCTTCGGTGAGCCCGCGACGCTCGATCCCTATTCACCGCTAGCGTCCGATCTCACCTACGCGCTTGCCACTCCGGTCTACCGCAGCCTCTATCGGTTCGATGAGCAGGGGGCCGCGGTGCCAGATCTGGTCGCGGAGCTGGAGCCGTCCGGCGACGTCGCAACCCTCACGTTGGGCGAGGCCAAATGGAGCGACGGAAGCGCCATCACCTCCGCCGACGTGGCCGCCACGATCGCGAGGGCCGCGCCTCCATCGGGGTTGAGCGAGATCGACTCCGTCCTGAGACGCGGCCCGCGGCGTCTCGTGGTCACGGGGGACGTGGAGGACTGGCCCGAGACGTTGGCGCGGATCTCCTACGTCCTGCCTCGGTCGAGTCGGGAGCTGTTCTCTGGCCCCTTCAAGATCGCCTCCCGCACCGAGGGGCTCGAGGTCGTTCTGCGACCGAACCCCGCCGCCAGCGCGCAGCCGCTCTTGGACAAGGTCACGGTCCGCTTCACCGAAGGAACCGATTTCCTCGTCGCCCTGTTGCAGGAGGGCGAGCTCGACGTCGCGGCTCTGCCTTCGTCGATCAACCTCGATCAGAGGCTCGACGAGCTGGAGCTCGCGCACGGCGACGCTCTTGGCTGGGAGCAGATCCTGATCGACCTGGGCGGGAGCGACCTCAGCCGGACCCAACGGGAGGAAGTGGCGGAGGCGGTGGACAAACAGGCGATCGAGGGGGGCTTCGTGCGCGGCGATGGGCGAGCCACCGACACATTGGCTGCGAGTCCAGAGGACTCTGGTGGCCGCGGCCCCTTCACGGAGATCTTCCGCGGCAAGGGCGAGGGCGCCGGCGCCACACTTCAACTCGCGGCACCGAACGGAGACGACCTGATCGAGCTCATCCAACGCGTGGTTCAGGTGCAATTGGACTCGACCGGTTTCGACGTGGAGTTGGTGAACGTGGACGCACGCACGTTCTACGGGGAGTGGGGCCGGGACGATGTCGTCGACGCTGCGATCAGACGCGTCGCCGGAGCGCCCGGTGCGGCGGCCGATGGAGCGGCTCTGCGATCCCTGGATGCACTTCCTCTGTTCCAGGTCGAGACGGTGATGGCTTGGCGGGAGGGGGTCGGCGGCATAGGTGTGGTCCCGACGCTGCAGGGCCCGCTGTCGAAGGCTCACGAGTGGCACGTGGCACCCGGCGGGGGATAGGCGCCCGATATAATCGCCGCGGCCCTGACATCAGGGCCTTTATTGCGTCGGAGTGGCGGAATTGGCAGACGCGCTAGCTTGAGGGGCTAGTGGCCGCAAGGCTGTGGGGGTTCAAGTCCCCCC
>JADDQX010000123.1 GCA_016781115.1 Actinomycetota bacterium
CTCCGTCACCCGCTGCTCCATCTCCTCCACCTGGTTGCGGAGCGCGCCGTTCTCCTCGCGCAGGTTCGACAGCTCGGCGAGAGAAGAGAAGAACCCGCCGACGGGCTCGAAGACCGCGGTGATGCCGCGCTGGATCGGCGTCACGATGGCACTGGAGATGTCTTTGGCCCGGTCGAGAGGCCCGCCGGCGTCCTGACGGAAGTCGAGCGTTATGACGAGGATCGACAGAGCGAGGAAAGCGAATAGCAACACCCGTCCTCGCCCGGTTCGGCGATACATGCCTATAGGAACCCTCTTCGCCTTCGCAGAAAACTGGGGGGCGGCCTCGGTTCACCTGGTCGCGAGCGTGGGCCGTCCTGTGAGGTCACTGTAAACCCTGCAACCGGCGAAAAGCTCGCGTTCGCGCCACCTGACCTGCGGCGATGTGGACGGCTGGGTCGCCTAGTGGCGGGTGCTCGACACCAGAACCCGCTTCAGTGCCTCGAACTCCTCCAAGCACCTACCGGAGCCGATGGCGACCGCGATCAGCGGGTCTTCCGCGAGGTGGATGGGCATGCCCGTCTCGTGTTTCAGACGCTCGTCGAGCCCGAGCAGGAGAGCGCCCCCTCCCGCCAGGACGATGCCCTTGTCCATGATGTCGGCGGCGAGCTCCGGCGGAGTCTTGTCGAGGGTGTTCTTCACCGCGTCGACGATCGCATTGACAGGTTCCTCGATCGCTCTTCGAACCTCTTCCGCAGCGATCACGATGGTCTTCGGGAGACCCGTCACCAGGTCGCGTCCTCGGATCTCCGCCTGTCGTTCCTCCGGGATCGGGAACGCGGACGCGATCGCCATCTTGATCTCCTCCGCGGTGCGTTCGCCGAGCATCAACGAGTACTCCTTCTTGATGTAGTTGATGATCGACTCGTCCAGCTCGTCGCCCGCGATGCGGATGGACTGGCTCGCGACGATTCCTCCCAGAGAGACGACGGCTACCTCTGTCGTGCCCCCACCGATGTCCACGATCATGTTGCCGGTGGGCTCGTGCACCGGAAGACCCGCTCCGATCGCCGCCGCCATCGGCTCTTCGATGATGAAGGCGCTCCGCGCTCCGGCCGAGATCGTCGCTTCCTCCACGGCACGCTGCTCGACTCCGGTGATCCCGGACGGGACGCACACGACGACGCGCGGCTTTGCGAGGAAGGTCCTGCGGTGCACCTTCTGGATGAAGTAACGAAGCATCTTCTCCGTCACGTCGAAATCGGCGATGACGCCGTCCTTCAGAGGGCGGATCGCGACGATGTGAGCAGGGGTGCGCCCGATCATGCGTTTCGCCTCGGCCCCCACGGCAAGGATCGCCCCGGTCTTCGTGTTGATGGCAACCACGGACGGCTCGTTCAACAAGATGCCGCGACCTCGGACGTACACGACGGTGTTCGCCGTGCCCAGGTCGACCGCCATGTCCCGGCCGATGAACTGGAACATGTTGCTCATACCGTTGCTCCTGAGCTGGGCGTCGGGTTGTGAGGCTGAAGTCAACCCTAGCCGCTCACCGGAGCGGACCTAGCCGAAGAAGAGGTTCACCTCTCGTTCGGCCGACCCCGGAGAGTCCGAGCCGTGCACGATGTTCTCGCCGATCACGGTCGCGAGGTCACCGCGGATAGAACCGGGCGTCGCCTCGAGTGGGTTGGTCGCGCCCATGAGCTGGCGCATCCCCGCGACGGCATCGGGTCCCTCGACGACCATCGCGACGACGGGGCCGGAGGTGATGAAGGCGACGAGCTCGCCGAAGAACGGTCTCTCGACGTGCTCTGCGTAATGCTTCTTCGCCAAGGTCTCGTCGATCGTGAACAGCTTCATCTCGCGGATCTCGTATCCCTTGGCCTCGATCCGTCTGATGACCTCTCCCGCGAGGCGCCGCCGGACCCCATCCGGCTTCACCATGATGAACGTTCGCTGGTTGTCGGGCATGAGAAGACCTACCTCCTGATCGGTTGTAGCTCAGGACCGTAGCAGGTGCCCTCTCGCCTCCCCCACGACGTAGTGCGAGCCGGTGACGCAGACCAAGTCGTTCGGACCAGCTTCCGCGAAGGCGGCCGCCAGCGCGCGCTCGACGTCGGGAGCAGACGTGGATGGACATCCGATCTCGGCCGCAGCGGCCTCGAGGGCCGCGACGGCAGCAGAACGCGAGAACCGCGGCTCCGTGAAGATGATCGCGCTCGGCACCCGCGTCATCTCGGCGATCATCCCGCGGTGATCCTTGTCTTTGAGGATGCCGACGACGAACACGACGCGCTCGAACGCGAAAGCTTCGGACAGGCTCACGACGAGCGCAGAGACACCGTCGGGGTTGTGCGCGACGTCCAGCACGAGCGGGATGCCGTCCTCGCGCCCGGTCTTGAGCGTCTCTAAGCGGCCGGGCGCCGACACGCCGGCGAAGCCATCCGCGACCACCTGATCGTCCAACGTCCCCGCCGGAAGGAAGCAGGTCACGGCCTCGAGCGCCGTGAGCGCGTTCACCCCCTGGTGGCTTCCGTGGAGCGGCAGGAAGAGCCCGTCGTAGGACCGGCTGCTCGTGCGCAGCGACAGGTAGCGTCCGCCGAAAGCAAGCTTGTTCTCGACCACCGAGAAGTCGCGGGCGAGGACATTCATCTGGTTGTCGCCCGCAGCCGCTCGGATGATCGCCAACATCTCGGGATCGCGCTCCGCGGTCACGACCACGCTCTCGCGTTTGATGATGCCCGCTTTCTCTTTCGCTATCGAGGCGCGATCGCCGAGAAGCTCGGTGTGGTCCAACCCGATGTTGGTTATCACGGCGACCGCGGAATCGATGACGTTGGTCGCGTCCCAGAGCCCGCCTAGCCCCACCTCGACGACGGCGACGTCGACCGGAGTGTCGGCGGCCCAGAGGAAGAACAAAGCTGTCATGAGCTCGAAATAGGTGAGTGGTTCTCCCAGACGCTCCTCGGTCGCGCTGAGGTAAGGCAACAGGTGGTCGAAGGTCTCGCCGAACACGTCTTCGCCGATGGGCTCTCCGTTCAGCGCGATGCGCTCGGTCATCGACGTCAGATGCGGCGACGTGTAGGTGCCGACCTTCAGTCCGGTAGCCACCAGCAACGATGTGGCTATCTTCGCGACCGACGTCTTTCCGTTGGTGCCGGTCACGTGTATCGCGGACGTGCGTCTCTCTGGATGATCGAGCGCCTCCAGGAGAGCCTCGATGCGGTGCATCGACGGAGACATCGATTTCATCGCATCGATCCCGAGCGCGTTCAGGTGCGCTTCGGCATCGGCGTAGGCCACCGTCAACCTCCGAGCGCTTCGAGCTGTGACTGGAGCTTGGCGCGGGTCTGCTGGTGCTCTTCGAGCTTCACCCGCTCTTTCGCGACCACGGCTTCCGGAGCCTTCGCCACGAACGAGTCGTTGCGGAGCTTGCCGTCCGCCCGACGGATCTCGGCCTCGACCTCCGCCAGCTTGTCCTGCAGCCGCTTGCGCTCGACCTCCGGATCGACCAGCCCGCCCAGATCGATCGAGATCTCGATGCCCGCCGCGGTCACGGACCTCGCGGCCCCCCCAGCAGGCGGTAAGCCGTCTACGAGACTGAGGCCGTCGAGGCGCGCCAGGGCCTCGATCGAGTCGCTCATCGCTTCCATCTCGGCCTCGAACTCCCCCGCGACGAGCGCGGCCGGCACCCGCTTGCCCTGCGGGATCCCCTGTTCGATCTTCAGACGCCGTATTGACGTCACGACGTCTTGGACCCGCTCCATCAGCTCCTCGACGCCGAGGTCGCGCCGGTCCGTCGGTTGCGGCCACTCCGCACGCATGATCGACCCCGCGCCCGGACGTAGCCGCTGCCACAGCTCTTCGGTGATGAACGGCATCACCGGGTGTAGAACCCGAAGGATCCGGTCGAGCACCTGCACCAGGACGGGCGCGGCAGCCTCCGGTCGCAGCTTGGAGAGCTCGATGTACCAGTCACAGAACTCGCTCCAGATGAAGCGATACAGATCGCGCATCGCCTCGCCGAAGTTGTAGACACTGAGCTGAGACTCGACCTCCGTCAGTGTGTGGTCGAGCCGAGACAGGATCCAGCGGTCCTCGATCGAGAGCGCTTCGGGTGAGGGCAGTTCCGGACGCGCTTCTCCCAGCGACGAGAGCACGAAGCGCGACGCGTTCCAGAGCTTGTTGGCGAAGTTGCGTGAATCCTGGATGCGTTCCTCGGACACCTTCATGTCGTTTCCGGGGATCGACGCGAACGCGAGGGAGAACCGAAGAGCGTCGGCGCCGTAGCGAGAGATCATGTCCAGCGGATCGATCACGTTCCCGAGCGACTTGGACATCTTCTTGCCCTCGCCGTCGCGCACGATCCCGTGGATGAAGACGTCCTGGAACGGAACGTCCTTCATGAAGTAGAGGCCGGACATCACCATGCGAGCGACCCACAGATACAAGATCTCGTAGCCCGTGACCATGACGGACGTGGGATAGAAGAAGTCGAGATCGGCCGTCTCGTCGGGCCAACCGAGCGTCGAGAACGGCCACAGCTGCGAGGAGAACCAGGTGTCGAGGACGTCGGTGTCCTGGCGGACGTTGCTGGAAGAGCACTTCTCGCAGACGTCGGCGTCTTCCATCGAAGCAAAGACGGCATCGCAGTCGTCGCAGTACCAAACCGGGATCCGGTGCCCCCACCAGATCTGGCGAGAGATGCACCAGTCGCGGATGTTCGCGAGCCAGTCCATGTATGACTTCTCGAAGCGTTTGGGCTCGAAACGCATGCGCCCCTCGCGAACCACGTTCATCGCGGGTTTCGCCAGCGGCTCCATGCGCACGAACCATTGCAGCGAGAGCCACGGCTCGACCTCCGTGTGGCAGCGATAGCAGTGACCGACCGAATGGACGTACGGGCGTTCCACGGCATCGACGAGCCCCAGCGGATCGAGTTCCTCTAGAACGGCCCGACGCGCCTCGTAGCGGTCGAGGCCCTGGAACCTGCCGCCGTTCTCGTTCACGTGAGCGGTTCCATTGAAGATGTTGATCTTCTCTAGACCCTGTCGCTCACCCATCTCGAAGTCGAGTGGATCGTGCGCGGGCGTTGCCTTGACCGCACCCGTTCCGAACTCCAGGTCGACGCCCTCGTCGGCCACGATCGGCATGTCGCGCTCCGGGAAGAACGGGTGCCTCACCCGCTTCCCCACGAGATCGCGATACCGCTCGTCGTCCGGGTGCACGAAGATCCCAGTGTCGCCCAGCATCGTCTCCATACGGGTCGTGGCCACCGCGATGGACCCGGTGCCATCCGCCAGCTCGTACCGGAATGTCACCAACTCGCCCGGGACGTCTTCGTGCTCGACCTCGATATCCGACAGCGCGGTCTCGCAGCGCGGGCACCAGTTGATGATCCGGTTACCGCGATAGATGAGGCCGTCGTCGAACCAGCGCACGAACACCGCTCGCACCGCGCGGGACAACCCCTCGTCCATCGTGAACCGCTCCCGCGTCCAGTCGCAGGCGTCACCGAGCTGCCGCATCTGGTCGAGGATCCGGCCGCCATACTCGTGTTTCCACTCCCACACCCGCTGCACGAACGCGTCGCGCCCGAGCTGGTGTCTGTCCGTGCCCTCTTTCTTCAGCTCGCGCTCGACCACGTTCTGCGTCGCGATCCCGGCGTGGTCGGTCCCCGGCAGCCACAGCGCCTCTTGCCCCTGCATCCGGGCCCGACGGGTGAGCGCGTCCATCAGCGTGTGCCCAAGCGCATGGCCCATGTGAAGAGCCCCCGTCACGTTCGGAGGAGGCAGGACGATCGTGTACGGGCTCTGGGCGCTCGATGAGTCCGCCCGGAACAGGTCCGCCTTCTCCCACTCCTCGTACCAGCGGCGCTCTATGTCCTCGGGTTGATAAGCCTTCGGCAGACCATCTGTCATGGCACGCCGATCACGAGCTTCTGAAGGAAGCGGTCGCCCTCTTGACGCGCGCCGGCGATGACGTACGCGAACGGCTCGATGTAGGGCTTCACGTCCTCCTCGTACGACGGATCTACCGCGCCGCTGAAACTCATAATCGACTCGGCGAACGACTGCGCCGCATCTACGTCCACGAAGAAAGAAGCGTCGACGTCGTCCCCGAGGACATCCTGCGCAGCGCCGAACATCTCGGCGTCCGCGAGCTTCACCTCGGACGCGATCGCTGCATCCGTCGCGGTCTCTCCGTAGGTGATGACCAGCCGCTCTCCTCCGAGGAAGTAAACCGGAGCGGGCATCCCGGGAGCCTGCAGGCTGAAGCCCTCGAGGCCGTCTCGCGACACCGGCCTTGGGTGCAACCCCTGTTCCGAGACCAGCTCCTCGATCGAGCTCAGCGTCGCCTGCGTCTTCGCGGGGTCGTTCGATCCCACCACCAGGCCGGCACCCACTTCCTGCAGGTTCGTCCCCTGAACGAACAGGCCCGCGTCTCCCATCCAAGACAGCACGTCTTCGTCCAGGTCGAGGCCAGTCTCATCGGTGAACTGCGCCTCGATCTGGTCGCGGTCGAAACCGGGGATCGACTCGAACAGGTCGAGGTACCCGGTTGCGAGCGCTCCCACATCGGGGATCCCGAAGGCGGCCCAGGACCTTTCCGGGAGCTCTTGCAAGAGCCCGGCTCCCACGAAGGAGCCGAACCGAGCCAGCGGACCTTCCTTCGGAAGACCGCCGGAGCTCTCGAACCCGATCGAGTCCGAGG
>JADDQX010000124.1 GCA_016781115.1 Actinomycetota bacterium
ACCCGCGGCGCTCCCACACGGATCGCGACGACGTGAGCGAGCGCGCCCGATGCAGATCCCCCTCGCACACGCGCGCGGCGAGGAGTGCCTTCTCTGGAGGTATGCCCTCGGCGCGGAGCACGCGCGCGATGTGCTCCTCGGCCACGCGCTGAAGATGCAGTACGCGGCAACGCGACCTGATGGTGTCTAGGAGCTCCTCCTCGCGCGCCGACAGCAGGATGAACATGGTTGCCGGCCCCGGCTCCTCGAGCGTCTTCAACAGCGCGTTCTGTGCGGCCGGGTTCATCCGATCGGCCTCTTCCAGGATGAAGACCTTGCTCCTGCCCTCGAACGGAGACCTCGAAGCTTCCGAGATAACGGTGTCGCGGATCTGCTCGACCAAGATGAAGGTCCCCTCCGGGCTGATGTGGTGCACGTCGGGATGCCTGTGACGGAGGATCCGCAAGCAGCTCCCGCAGTCACCGCAACCGACACCCGGCTCGACGAGGCAGTTCACCGCGGCTGCCATCGCGGTGGCGGCCGCGGCCTTGTCGGAGCCACTCGGGCCCAAGAGGAGCCAGGAATGAGCTAGATCTCGTGCGGATACCTGTCTCGCCAGCGCCTCGATCGATCCGTTTGCCCGCAGCGGGTCCCACACGGTCATCGCGGCAGTGGCCCGGGACGGCCGATCACGCGACTGCCGCCCGACAACGGAACCACGTCGCCCAGGTTCCGCTCGCTCAAGACCTCCAGGACGCACGCGTGAACCTGCGACGGCGATCTGCTCGCGTCCACCACGACGAAACGCGAGGAGAAGCGCTGCGCTAGCTCGAGATAGCCACGCGAGACCTTCTCGTGGAACTCTTTCCGCTCCGACTCGATCCGATCCGGCTCCTCTGCGATCCGGCCCAGGCCGGTTTCGGGATCGACGTTCAGGTAGAAGACCACGTCCGGCAGGATTCCACCCGTGGCCCACTCGCTTATCCGATAGATCTCCTCGACGCCCAGGCCTCGGGCCGCGCCCTGGTAGGCCAGAGACGAATCGATGAAGCGGTCCGAGACCACGGTCTTTCCCGCCCGCAGCGCGGGGAGGATCACGTCCCTGACGTGCTGCGCTCGGTCCGCGGCATAGAGAAGCGCCTCGGCCCGCGGGTCCATCTCAGCCGCCGCCGGGTCGAGCAGAATGTCGCGGATCCGATCGCCGATCTTCGTCCCGCCGGGCTCCCGTGTTGTGACAACGTGTTCGCCCCGCGCCTCGAGCCACTTGACCAGAGCCTCCATCTGCGTGGTCTTGCCCGCGCCCTCACCGCCTTCGAAGACGATGAAGCTCCCGCGCTCTGCCGCCGGAACGAGCGTCGGCTGCGATGACCGCGCTCCTATCGCCCGCATCGAGACGAGGCCTCCGCCGATGGCGACCAGACCTGCCAGCCACAACGTCGCGCGGCTCCCCGGAACCTCGAGGCTTCCGATCGCGTTGTCGCCGAGGGCACCCGCGATCAGCGGGAAGATCCCGAGCCCGATCAGGGTCCCGATGCGGATCACGGTGTACGCCGCGCTGAAGGTTCGCCCGCGCAATTCGTCGGTGGTGTTCTCGTGCATCAGCGAGTACGCAGTCGAGTACGCGGCGCCGCCGAAGAAGCCGAGCGCGCTGGCGAGCGGGATAGCGGTGTTCAAGCTGTTCATGCTGGCGAGGCCGATCAGCGCGGCTCCGGTCAGCAGGATCGAGGACGAGAACAACACGTCCTTCTGGATGAACTTCGAGAGCAGGCCGACGGCGAGCAGGCCGACGATCATCCCCGTGCCGAGGAAGCCGACCAGCAACGCGAAGCCTCTGTCCCCACCTCCGAGCACGTCCTCGACGAACCCGATACCCAACGAGAACACGGCTCCGGCAGCGGTGAACGTGAAGGCGATACCGAGCATCCACGGCCGCACCTGCTTGTGCTTCACCACGAATCCGAGACCCTCGACGAGATCCCTGCGCACCTGTTTCAGGTCCAGATGGCCGTCTCGGTTCAAGGTCATCGAGATCGCCAGCGTCGACACCATCACCGCCGAGAACACGAAGGTGAGCGAGTCGACCCACAGCGCAAGCGCCTCGGTGTTCTCGGTGAGCCCCTCGAGGGCTGGCACGGTGCGACCCAAGAAGACGCCCAATGCCGACAACGACGCGTAAACGAGAGATGCCAGCGGCCACGGCGCGTAGACGCCGATGAGCGATAGCGAGTTCGCGTGCGTGAGCTCGGATGGCTTCACGAAGTGCGGGAGTGAAGCATCTTTAGCCGGGCCCCAGATCAACGTGAGGCTCTCGAGCGCGACCGACGCGAGCAGGAGATAGACGAGGTTCGGGAAGAACGGGAGGGAGAAGATGATCGCGGCCCGGATGAGGTCCGCAATGACCATGGTCTTCTTGCGGTCCCACCGATCCGCGATGACGCCGGCGAGTGGCCCCACCACGAATCCCGGCAGCACCCGAGCGGTCAGCACGGTCCCCACGGCGGTGGCTCCGCCGATGCTGTTCGCGAAGACAGCGATCGCGATGACGCCGATCCAGTCGCCGAGACTGGAGACGAACTGAGCGAGGAAGAAGCGGAGGAAGTTCCCGTTCCGGAGAAGAGACAGGTAAGAGGCATCCTCACCCTCGTTCGTGAGGATGCGTAGATCGGGTCGATCGTGCGCAGGCTGGATCTGGTTCCTCCTACTCTCGCCTGGACAACATCCTAGGCGGGGCCTGCGTTAACCACCTGGCTTCTCTACCGCCGTGCTCTTGGCAGTCGTCTTCTTCCTGGTGGTCTTCTTGCGCGTCGTCTTCTTGGCCCGCGGCTTGGCGGGCCCGGCGGCTCTTTTCTCGGCCAACATCTCCGCCGCGAGCTCGAGGCTCATCGTTTCGGGATCTTGGCCCTTGCGGAGCGAGGCGTTCGTCGTACCGTCCGTGACGTAGGGACCGAAGCGGCCGCTCTTGATCACGATGTCCGCCCCCGTGGCCGGGTCGGGACCGAGCTCTTTCAACGGGGCGGCGGCGGTCCGCCCCCGGCCCTTCTTCGGCTGAGCGAACAACGCCAGAGCCTCGTCCAGCGTCACGGTGAACAGCTGCTCCTCGCGCTCCAACGAGCGGCTGTCCTTGCCTTTCTTCAGGTACGGCCCGTAGCGGCCGTTCAGCGCCTCGATCTCTTCGCCGTCGGCCGGGTCCACGCCCACGACGCGCGGCAAGCTCAACAGCCGGAGCGCATCTTCCAGCGTCACGGTCGCCGGCTCCATCGTGGAGAACAGCGATGACGTGCGCGGCTTCACCTTGGAGCCCTCCTCCAAGTCCCCCTGCTGCACGTAGGGGCCGAAGCGCCCCACCTTGAGAAGGATCGGCTCACCCGACTCCGGGTGCTCTCCCAGCACCCGGTCGTTGCTCGGTGCAGCCAGAAGCTCTTCGGCCTTCTCCACCGTCAGCTCATCGAGCGGAAGATCCTCCGGGATGGACACCGTGTCCTCTCCGCGCTGGATGTAGGGGCCGTACCTGCCGGCGCGGGCGACGATCTCGATGCCGGCAGCGTCACGCCCGATCGATACCGAGTTCACCTCGCGCGCGTCGATCTCATCGAGACGCTGCGACACCATCGCGTGCAGCCCGGCGTGGCCGTTGCCGAAGTAGAAGCGCCGGAGCCACGGGAGCGCCTCCTCCTCGCCCGCCGCGATCTCGTCGAGATCCTGTTCCATCGCGGCCGTGAAGTCGTAGTCGACGAACCTGGAGAAGTGCGCTTTCAGGAGGCGGACGACGGAGAACGCCGTCAACGACGGCACGAGGGCGGATCCCTTCTTCCAGACATAGCCCCTGTTCTGGATCGTCTGGATGATGCTTGCGTAGGTGGAGGGACGACCGACGCCCATCTCCTCCAGCTGCTTGACGAGCGACGCCTCGGTGAAGCGCGCAGGAGGTTTCGTTTCGTGACCACGCGGTTGCAGGTCGGCTACGCGAAGGTCTTGCCCGACCTCGAGCGCCGGCAGCCGCACATCCCGGTCCTCGAGAGCCGCATCCGGATCATCGCTTCCCTCCACGTAGGCCTTCAGGAAGCCGGGAAAGGTGATCACCTTCCCGCTCGCACCGAACTCGGCGCGGCGTCCGTCCGCCGCGGCCGCCGCTAGACGGACCTGTGCACTCTGGCCGCGCGCGTCCGACATCTGCGACGCGACCGTCCTCTTCCAGATGAGCTCGTACAGCCGCGCCTCGTCACTAGAGACCTGACGCGCGACCTCGTCGGGCATCCGGAAGGTCTCGCCCGCCGGGCGGATCGCCTCATGCGCCTCTTGGGCGTTCTTCGACTTCTTCGTGTACCGGCGCGGCTCGGGGGGCACGTAGTCGGGGCCGTAGAGGCTCTTCGCCAGATCCCTTGCCATCGCGACGGCTCCAGCCGAAAGCGTCACGCTGTCGGTGCGCATATAGGTGATGAAGCCGTTCTCGTACAACGCTTGCGCCGCGCGCATGGTCCGGCTCGCGGTGAAGTTCAGCTTCCTCCCCGCCTCTTGCTGCAACGTCGAGGTGATGAACGGTGCGTAAGGCGAGCGCTTGAAGGGCTTCTGCTCGACGGACGTGACGGAGAAGGACGACCCCTCGAGCCCCCGCGCCAGCGAGGTCGCCTGGGACTGATCCAGAACGGTGACGTCGGCGCGAACGAGCTGGCCGTGCGCGTCGAAGTCCTTGCCGGTCGCGACGCGCGTGCCGTCGAGTGCTACGAGGATTGCTGCGAACATGTCGTCGCTCGATCCCGCCGGCGCGAAGTAGCCCTCCACATCCCAATAGGAAGCGGGACGGAATCGCATCCGCGCTTCTTCGCGCTCGACGATCATCCGGGTCGCGACGCTTTGGACGCGCCCCGCCGACAGGCCCGGCATGACCTTCTTCCACAACACCGGCGATACCTCGAACCCGAACAGGCGGTCGAGTATCCGCCGGCCCTCTTGCGCGTCGACGAGCCGCCGATCGAGATCACGAGGGTTCTCCACCGCCTCTTGGATCGCCTGAGGCGTGATCTCGTGGAACACCATCCGCTTGACCGGAACCCGCGGCGACAGCACCTCGAGGAGGTGCCATGCGATCGACTCGCCCTCGCGATCCTCATCCGTGGCGAGGAACAGGTTGTCCGCCCCCTTCAGCAGCTGCTTCAGCTTGGTCACCTGTTGCTTCTTCTTGCGAGGCACGACGTAGAGCGGCTTGAAGTCGTTCTCCACATCGACGCCGAGACGTCGCGCCCATGACTCGTTCTTGTAGGCCGCGGGGATCTCGGATGCGTTCTCGGGGAGATCTCGGACGTGGCCGATCGAGGACTCCACGAGGAAGTCCTTCCCGAGGATCTTGCTTATCGTCTTCGCCTTCGCCGGTGACTCGACGATGACCAGGTTCTTCGGCACTGAGCTCCTTGTAGGTGGGGGCCGGGCTGTTCCGGGCCGCTCGCACGGCGCGCCCTGGGGGGCGGGTATCGCATTGATATCAGTCGGTGTCAATAACGACGCCTTGCCCGACGACCTTCCCGTAGGCGGCCCCAGCCCCACCCGCGACTACCATCCCGGGCCATGGAAGCCATCGTGGAACCGCTGATCCAGCTGATGGAGGGGTGGGTCGAGGATTACGGCTACCTAGCCATATTCGTCCTCATGCTGCTCGAATCCGCTCTGATCCCGTTCCCGAGCGAGGTAACGATGCTGGCCGGCGGGTTCTACGCGGCCGAGGGATCGCTCGACCTGTTCTGGGTGGGTGCCGCTGGCGTTGCCGGGAACATGGTCGGCTCTTGGGTCGCCTACGCGATCGGACGCAAGACCGGACGAGTCGTCCTCGACCGCTACGGGCGCTACGTGCTGATCCGCAGCCACGACGTGGACAAAGCGGAGATCTGGTGGGACCGCTACGGAGAGGCGGCAACGTTCTTCAGCCGCTTGCTCCCGGTGATCCGAACCTTCATCTCTCTGCCGGCGGGCATCGCGAAGATGCCGCTCGGGAGATTCAGCGTCTACACATTCCTGGGCGTTGTGCCGTGGACTTTCGGTCTCGCCTACCTCGGCGTGGTCGTAGGTGAGAACTGGGAGCGGGTGCTCGACTACTTCGACCTGCCGACGCTGTTGATCGGGCTCGCGCTCGTCATCGCCGCCGCGCTCTGGTACCTCAGGCGCCGCAAGCAGAACCAAGCCACCGCGGGCACGGCCGGACCCCGCTAGGCGAGCTCTATCTCCGCGGCGACCTCCTGGAGACCGCCGATGGATATGGCGATGAAGTCGTCCATCGGGATCCCGATGTTGTCTTCGACGTCTCTTATCTCCTCGCGCTCGACGCCGGGCGCGAACGATTTCTCCTTGAGCTTCTTCTTGACCGAAGACACCTTCATCCCCGCGGCCTTCTCCGGTCGCACCAGCGCGCTGGCCACGAGCAGACCTGCTACCGCGTCGGCGTGAACGATCGCCCGCGACATCAGGTCGGTCCGGAAGCGCTCATCCTTATGCGCCAGGATCGCGTTCACCACACCCTCGTCTGAATACCCCTCGTCGCGCAGCCATTCCACCGTTAGCTCCGTATGGCGATCGAAATCGTCGGCGGTCTTGTCGTAGTCGAGATCATGGAACAGCCCCGCGTAGCCCCAGCGCTCTTCGTCCTCGCCGAAGTGGCGCGCCAACGCGCGCATCACTCCCTCCACCGAGATCAGGTGCCGGTAAGTGATCTCC
>JADDQX010000125.1:0-6324 GCA_016781115.1 Actinomycetota bacterium
GCACCAGACGGTTGAAATGCGGCACCTTGGTTTCGCCCCAGATGGTGAGATGGTCGCTCCCAACGTCGTACTCGGCTACAAGCCCTCGGGTCTCGAGCGGAACCCCCGAGTGTCGCCCGATCTTGACCTCGGTCTCGACTACTCGAGCTGCACCTCGGAACGCCTCTTCGATGTCCCCGAAACCCATGGACAGAGTCGCGGCCTCGTTTCCGGACCCGTCTCTGAGTTGCGGAGCATCCGCCTCGATCGCCCTCCGAGCCTCTAGCACGACCGGCAGCTCCTCGTACTCCACCTCGATGAGCTCGGCGGCGTCCTCGGCGAGGTAGGCGTCCTCGGCCAGCACTACGGCTACGGGCTCTCCTACATAGCGCACTCTGTCGCGTGCCAGAACGGGCTGCAGAAAGTCGTCGAGCCGGTGCTCAGCCCGCGTACGGACCGGTATGGGCTTCATACCGGTCACATCCTCACCGCTGAGCACCGCTTCAACCCCGGGAAGGGCGAGCGCCGCGTCCGTCCGGATACCCAAGATCCGGGCATGGGCAAGGGGGGCCCTCAGCACCCTCATCCACAGCTGCCCCGGCCGGTGGACGTCGTCGACGAAGTGGCCGAGACCACGCAGCAGACGGCGATCCTCCAGGCGACCGATCCGGCGTCCGACGACACTCATTGATTGGCTTCCCCCGCGCCGGAAAGGGAAACGTCCTCTACCGATACGCTCTCTTCTTGGTTTCGGGAGGTTTCCGATGCGGCCGTCTCATCGGCGGCTGTCTCCGTCCTCTCGCCGCCCTTACCCGCCGCGTCCAGCACCGCCTCTATGATGCCCTGATAGCCAGTGCACCGGCACAGGTTGGAGGATACCGCCTCTCGCACCTCTTCTTCCGTGGGATCCAAGTTCTCCCTCAGGAAGCCGGTCGCCAGCATCAAGAAACCGGGGGTACAGAACCCGCATTGCAAGCCGTGATGGGCAGAGAAGGCTTCTTGCAAGGGATTGAGCCGCCCGTCCGACTCTAGCCCTTCGACGGTCTCGACCTCGCATTCGTCAGCCTGGACGCCGAAAAGGAGGCAGGATCTGACCGGAAGGCCGTCGAGCAGAACGGTGCAGGCGCCGCAGATCCCGTGCTCGCACCCCAAGTGTGTCCCCGTGTAGCCGAGATCGTGGCGCAGCACGTCGGCAAGGGTCCGACGAGACTCGACCTCGATCTCGTGGACGCGGCCGTTAACGGTAATCTCTATAGGATGCGTGTCTTTCATAAACGAACTCCTCCGTGCGCTCGTGATTCCTTGATCGCGGCCCGCAGGCGATCCGGCGTGATGGGCAGTCGATCGACCTCGATGCCGAGGTGCGACAGGGCGTCGGCCACCGCGTTGGCGATGGCCCCGGGTGCCCCTATCGTGCCGCCCTCACCCATCCCCTTGGCCCCGGTCTCGCTGAACTCGCAGGGCGTCTCCAGGTGGAAGATCTCGATGGGCGGTATCTCCATGGTGGTGGGGATCAGGTAATCCATCAGGGTGGAAGTGACGAGCTGTCCCTCGTCGTTGTAGATCAGTTGCTCGTAGAGCGCCGAAGCGATCCCCTGCGCCACGCCGCCTCGCACCTGACCTTCGACTATCATGGGGTTGATCACCACCCCGCAGTCCTCCACGACCACGTAACGGTCGATGCGGACGGCGCCCGTCTCCGGGTCTATCTCCACCACGGCCCCGTGGGTCGCGTTCGAGAACGTGCCCGGAGGATCGAAGCCGGCGGTGGCGTCCAGGGTCCCCAACTCTCCCTCGGGTAGGAGATGCGGCTCCACGTGGACGGCGCGCGCTACTTTTGCTACGCTGACGAAGCGGTCGGGGGAGCCGTTCACGAAGACCTTCCCGTCCTCGATGCTGAGATCACCGGGAGCGGCCTCCAGCAGATGGCTAGCCACCTCCTTGACACGTTCCGCCAGCATCACGGCCGCCTTCTTTGTGGCCCCGCCCCCGATGACCGCGGAGCGGCTAGCGAAGGTGCCCCAGCCGTAAGGCGTGGATTCGGTATCCCCCTGGCGCACCGTGATGCGATCCGGGTTTATCCCCAACTGGTCGGCCGCGATCTGGGCAAGCGTGGTCTGGTGCCCCTGCCCGTGACCGCAGGTGCCGACCGAGACGATTACGTGTCCCGATGGATCCATCCTCAGGCGAGCGTTGTCGCCGCCCGGCGTGATGGCCATCTTCCTGAGGGCGAACGCGCGCGTCCCGTAGCCCGTCCGCTCGGCGAAGCAGCAGAAACCGAGACCGACCAGCCGCCCCTCGCTACGCGCGTCCTCCCGTTTTCTCTCCCAACCGCTCGCGTCCATCACCTCGGCGCACTTCTCGAGGGATTCCAGGTAGCTGCCCGGGTCGTAGACGATGCCGGTCGGACTCTCGTAGGGGAATTCGTCGGCGGTGATCACGTTGCGCCGCCGTATCTCCACCGCGTCCATGCCTATCTGCTTTGCGGCCTTCTGCATCAAGCGTTCCATGACAAAGGTGAACTGGGGTCGAGATACCCCCCGGTAAGGCGCCATGGGGACCTTGTTCGTGGTCACCGCCCGCGCCCGCGACCAGTAGCGTGGCAAGCGGTACGGACCAGGCATCTCCGCCGCCGCCATGAGCGGCTCGACCCCGCAGGTGAACGGGTAGCATGAGTATGCGCCGACATCACATACGATATCCGTTCTCAGCGCCAGGAGTCGTCCCTCTTCGTCGAAGGCGGCGCGTGCCTCGTACCGTTGCTCGCGACCGTGGAACGCCGCGGTGAGGTTCTCTTGGCGATCCTCAGTCCATTTTACCGGGCGACCCATCCGCTGGGCCGCGATGGATACCAGCACCTCTTCGCGGCCGACCACACACTTCTGTCCGAAGCCCCCGCCTACGTCGGGGGCTACCACGCGTACGCGCTGCTGCGGGAGCCCGAGAACGTCCGAGATCGCGGTGCGGACCACGTAGGGCACTTGGGTGGAGGTGTGCAAGATCAGGGTGTCCTCCCGCGCGTCCCACTCGGCCAGGCAGGCTCGCATCTCCATGGGGGCCGCCGACTGGCGCCCCGAGTCGAACGTGGCGTCGACGACGACGGGAGCCTGCTCCAGTATCTTCTCGAGTTCGGGGTCGTCGGGATCAATCACGTCGAGCAGCACGTTGTCGTTCATCCCCTCATGCACCGCTCGGGTACCTTCGGCGAGTGCCGCGTCTAGCGACACGACAGGCTCCAGGGGCTCGTACTCGATGCTCACGGCCTCTGCGCCGTCCTCCGCAGCATGGGGGGAGCTCGCCAGGACCATGGCGACAGGTTCGCCCGCGTGACGAATCGTCTCGCCGACTAGCAGCGGCATCGTCACCGGGACGAACTCCGGGCGTTCGAGCAAGGGCTCCAAACCCGGGATGCCACCGAGGTCGGAGGACGTGATCACGGTCTCCACGCCGGGCACCTTCAAGGCTTCCTCGACGGTTACCTCCTTTATGCGTGCCGCACCGAACGACGACCTGGCGAAGGCAGCATACAGTATCCAGGGACGTTCAATATCGTCTACAAAAAGGCCTCTGCCGGTCAGATGGCGCACATCTTCGACCCTGCGCATGGACTTTCCGACCCACTTCTCGGGCTGCGGAGACGAACTGTTATCGTGCATCGGCCGCCTCCTTCACTTTGGCTACCGCCTCCGTTAACGCCCTCTGTATCAACGTGGCCGCCAGGTCCCGCCGGTACTCCGCGGTCCCCTGGACGTCGGAGGGCGGATCGATGACCTTCGCAGCTTCCTGCCCCGCTTCTTTGAAGACCTCCTGACCGATGTCCGCACCCTCCAGTACCTGCTCTGCCTCGGGGATGCGCAGGGGAACGTCTGATACGCCCCCCAACACCACACGGGCGGACCGGCATTCGCCGCCCTGCAAGTCCAAGGCGACGGCGGCAGCCACAATGCCGTAGTCCCCGGCACGCCTGGCAAACTCCTGCAGCGCGGCGTACGGGGCCGGTTCGGGGAAGCGAACCTCGATTATCATCTCGTCGGGCTCCAGAGCGGTCGTGAAGAAGCCCTGGAAAAAGTCAGACGCCGGGATCATGCGTTCCCCTCCAGGGCCGACCACCACCATCTCGGCGTCCAGCAACGTCGCAAGCATGCACCACTCCGCCGAAGGGTCCGCGTGGGCGATGCTGCCGCCGAACGTGCCTAGAGTACGAATCGGGTAGTGCCCAACCCAGCGTGCCGCGCTCTTGAGTACCGAAAAGCCCTCGAGGACGCCTGGGTCTTCCATCGTCTCGATCCAGCGGTGCGGCGTCAACGCTCCTATCTTCAGGCCTTCGCCATTAGCCTCCACGTACTGCAAGTCGAGTATGCCTTTTACGTCTACAAGCGCAGAGGGCCGAACCAGCCTGAAGTTCATCATAGCAACCAGGCTCTGGCCACCGGCCAGCAGCTTGGCATCGTCGCCAAGCTGGGTGAGCTGCTCGACGGCTTCTTCTACCGTACTGGCCTTCCGATACTCGAAAGCGGCCGGTTTCATTTTCGCCCCTTCCCCAGGTCGAGTTACTTCCAAATCTCGTAGATGCGTTAGCCCGCAGTCTACCAGCGCTTTATACGCAGTCTACCAGCGCTTTACAAACAGTTTATATAATATTATATTAAGCTAGGGTAAGGAACAATTACACAGAGGTGAGTTTCGAGATGGGCAAGATGCTGGACCTTACGATGCCGTTTTCGGAGAGGACCATCCCGGTCCCGGGTCATCCGTGTCCCCGGCTCGAGCCACTCACGACGCTCGAGCGGGACGGCGTCCGCAACACGACGATGACGATCAGCATCCACACGGGAACGCACATAGACGCGCCCTCGCACTTCATCGAGGATGGGGCGTCCATAGACGAGGTTCCGATCGACAGGTTCCGGCGTCCTGGGCTGTGTTTGGACCTCAGGTCCATGGCCGAGCCGGGAGCCCCGATCACCTTCGGGCACCTGAAGAGTGCTGGGTTCGAGCCATCGGAGGCGAAGGGCGCGATCCTCATGTTGGCGTCCGGATGGTCGGATGAAGCGTGGCATAGCGAGCGGCTCTACGAGACCAACCCTTTCTTGGCCGAGGACGCCGCAGCGGCGATCGCGGAGGCGGCACCCTCCGCGATCGGGTTAGACTTCGCCGTCGACGATACCAAGCCTTGGCCCAACCACACGACCCTGCTGGGCGCGGACGTGCTGCTGATCGAAAACCTGATGCGTCTGCCCGAGCTTCCGCGGGACGGCTTCGAGGTGACGGCGTTTCCATTGAGGCTCGTCGGCGAGAACGGGGGACCGACGCGCGTCGTCGCGGAGCCGCGCAGGTGAACATCAAGCGCGTCAACCATCTGGGCATCCTCGTCGAAGACCTCGACGATGCGGTACGGAGCTTCACCGAGAACCTGGGGCTAACGCTCGACCACGTGGAGCCGTATGGAGACGAACTCGAGATCGCTTTTCTCCCCTGTGGCGAGACGCTGATCGAGTTGATCAAACCGCTTACCGACAAGGGGTCCAATGCCGATTTCCTGAGAAAGCACGGGCCCGGCATACAGCACGCTGCCTTCGAGGTGGAAGACCTCGACGCGGCGCTAGACGAGCTCAAGACGCGCGGCGTGCAGCCGCTAGGTGACGCCCCGATTCCTGGGGCGGGAGGGATGCGCATAGCGTTCCTGGACCCACAGGCGTTCGGTGGGATACTGGTCGAACTCTGTGAGCGGGTCGCTTAGCGGATGAACGAGACGAGAGAGCTGTTGGTCGATCGACCTGCCGAGGGCGTCTTGCGCCTCCGGATGAATCGGCCGAACCGGCTCAACGCCATCAACGCTGACCTCGTCGATGCCCTAATTGCGGCCTTCGACGAGGTCAGCGCACGAGCCGTCGTGCTAGACTCCTCCAGCCCGAAGGCGTTCTGCTCCGGCGTCGACCTGGACATCGAAGACGCGGAGCGGACGAGGGTCAGCGACACGCTGTACGAGCTCTACGAGAAGATGATCCGGCTGCCGATCCCGATCGTCGTGGCTTTGGATGGGCACGCCGTCGGCGCTGGGATGCAGATGGCGGTTGCCGGGGACCTCAGGGTGGCGGGATTGGGTACGAAGATGCGCGTCGCCGGCCCCGGACATGGCCTGGCGGTCGCTGCCTGGGGGTTGCCTGGCTTGGTGGGCCGAGGCCGGGCGCTGGACCTTTGTCTCACGATGCGCGCCGTCGACGCGCACGAGGCGAGATCCATGGGGCTCGTGGATCGCGTAAAGGCGGAGCCGGCTAGCGCCGCCTTAGAGCTTGCCTCCGAACTTGCCCTGCTGGACAAAGCCGCGGCGAGCCGGGTGAAGCG
>JADDQX010000125.1:6559-6689 GCA_016781115.1 Actinomycetota bacterium
CCGAGGGCTCACTCCCCCGAGCCTTTCAGGCGACCGCCATTCATCATCCTGATCGGGCGGCGCTGACCATCGACGGCGCGACCGTTACCCACGGCGAACTCGATCTCCTCGCGGCCAAAGCGGGAGGCTG
>JADDQX010000030.1:0-14363 GCA_016781115.1 Actinomycetota bacterium
CCTGATCGCGGAGCGCGCTCCGCACGCCGAGCTGGTCATCCTCGAAGGGGCGCAGCACATCCTGCGCCGGGAGCCCGAGGCGCAGTCGGTCCTGAACGAGTGGTTGGACAGGACGCTTCGGTGAGAGCCGCTACGGTCGCGGTCGTCGCCGTGGGTCTTGCACTCGCGCTCGCTCTCGGCGTCGATCAAGGGTTCGACACGACGAGCATCACGATCCTGGTGCTCATCGCGCTGGTGGGGGCGTTGGCGATAGCGGCAGCAGGCAAGTTCGAGGGGCAGAGGGTTGCTCCCGCTCGGTGCGCAGAGTGCAACGGAGTCATCTCTCCGAACGCGCCGTATTGCAAGCATTGTGGAGAGAGACAGAGCGACCGTTTCTGACCCCCCGGAAGGCGCGCTCAGGGGGGCCGCAGTGCAGACGGATTCTTACGCCAGAACGGTTATAGGAGCGACGGCTGGGTGCGCGCCGCCTTCTTCGGCTTCTCCGACCGCTCGTCCTCGGCCGGGTGCTCGATCACCGCTACCACTCGAGCGGCCATGAAACGCCCGGTCCTGACGAGGACTCCGGTGCGCGTGACCTCGGATACCTCGAGCGTGCCCCTCACGTTCGACACCTCGACGCGGCGACCGGCTCTGGTCGCCACGATGTCGTAGGTCTTGGTGCCGTCACCGATATCGACGACGACCTCGACCCGGTCGCCCTTCATGGGGGCGAGTGTATCTTCGGACTTGATCCAGCAACGGGGCCGGAGACGTCCGCGCCCACTCGATCTTCTCTAGGAGGTTCGTCGTGCCCGACGGTTCGGACAGCTTCGATCTCGTCATCCTGGGTGGCGGGAACGGTGGTTACTCCGCGGCCTTCCGTGCCGTCAAGCTCGGCCTGTCGGTAGCCATGGTGGAGCGAGACAAGGTCGGCGGCACCTGCCTTCACCGCGGGTGCATCCCGACCAAAGCGCTGCTGCATGCGGCGGATCTGGTCGACGAGATCAAGTCCTCCGGCGAGTTCGGGATCATCACGCAAGAGCCGCAGGTGGACTGGGGCAAGGTGCTGGACTTCAAGGAATCCGTCGTGGGCCGGATGTACAAGGGGCTGTCCGGGCTCGTGAAGCGCAACAAGATCGAGCTCGTCGAGGGCGAGGGACGGCTGACCGACGCCCAGACCATCACGGTCAAGACCGCAGACGGAGAACGCTCGCTGACAGGGACGAAGGGCGTCCTGCTCGCACCGGGGTCGTACCCGCGCGACCTCCCATTCATGCCGGCGGACGGTGACCGCGTTCACAACTCCAACCACGCGCTCAGCGCGACCGACGTTCCGTCTTCGGTCGTGATCGTGGGCGGCAACTACATCGGGCTCGAGTTCGCAAGCGTGTACCGGTCGTTGGGGGCAGAGGTGCAGGTCGTGGAGATGCTTCCCAAGATCGCTCCCGCGGAAGATGACGACGTCTCGGAGGCGCTCCACAAGCTGCTGCAAAGACGCGGCATCAAGTTCCACCTAGGCGTTTCCGTAAGTGGCGCGACCACGACTGACTCGGGCGTCAACGTGGAGATCGAGAAGGACGGCAACAAAGAGACGCTCAGTGCAGACCGCATGTTCGTAGCCATCGGCCGCGCCGCTCGGACAGATGGGATCGGCCTGGAAGAGGCGGGCGTGAAGACAGATCGCGGATACATCACCGTCGACTCTTCTTTCCGAACCAGCGTGGAGGATGTGTACGCGATCGGCGACGCGGTGCACGTCACCGATTCCGACACGCCGCACCCGCAGCTGGCGCACACCGCGTTCGCCGAGGGCCAGAAGGCTGCCGAACGCATAGCCGGACAGAACCCCGCCGCAGTCGACTACCGGAACATCCCGCACGTCATCTACTGCCAACCCGAGGTCGCCGCCGTGGGACTGACGGAGCAAAAGGCGAAAGACCTGGGGATGGAGGTGGAGACGAAGCGGTATCCGTTCTCCGCGAACGCCCGGGCCCTCATGCTCGGAGGCGGCCAGGGGTTCGTGAAGACCGTTGCAGAGAAAGAAGGCGCGATCGTCGGCGTTCACATCGTGGGACCGCGGGCGTCGGATCTCATCACCGAGGCGCAGCTCGTGACTTCATGGGAGGCCTATCCGTCGGAGCTGGCCGAACTGATGCACCCGCACCCGACACTGTCGGAGGCGATCGGGGAGACCTTCCTCGAGCTGGCGGACAAGCCGCTCCACGGCTGACGCCACACCCGAACGGCCGCCCGACCTACTGGGGCGGTAGCCAGGTGCGGGTACTCTGGAGGCCTCCTCAAGATCAAGCCCTTTACTTCGTGGACAAGGGGGTCCTGTCGCATGGGAACCGAGATCAAGATGCCGCAGCTTGGCGAGACCGTCGTCGAGGGCACGATCACGAAGTGGCTGAAGCAAGAGGGCGATCAGGTCGAAGCCGACGACCTTCTGGTCGAGATCTCGACGGACAAGGTCGACTCTGAGGTCCCCTCCTCCGCGGCCGGAACGCTGCAGAAGATCCTCGTTCAAGAGGGCGACACCGTGAAGGTAGGAACCCCCCTCGCGATCATCGGAGACGGCGCCGAGGCCTCCGGAGCGCAGTCGCAGAACGGCGGCCAGGCGGCCCAGCAACAGGCCGAACCCGAGCAGGAGTCGCAGCAAGCTCCACACGGCCAGGACGAGGTTCCGCTGCAGGAGATGGACGATCAGTCCGGCGGCGGGAGCGAGACCGATGCGCCCCCGGGCGATCAGCGCGTCCCCTCCGGATCCGGCTCGGGCTCCAACGGACAGCCCGCCCCCGAAAGCGTGCCGAGTCAAGAACCCGCTCAGGCAGGCGCATCCACCGCCCCGGGCGCCGCTGCGCCCGCACCGCAACCTTCGGGCGGCACCGGCAGCCCCGGCGACACCTCGAAGCGCGGGGTCATCTCCCCCTTGGTCCGTCGGCTCGCAGACGAGCACGGGGTCGACCTAGGGGAGGTCGAGGGGACGGGAACCGGCGGCCGGATCCGCAAACAAGACGTGCTCCGGTTCGTCGAGGAGAGAAAGGCGCGGCCCGCAGCCGTGGCGACGTCTTCTGCCCAGCCTGAGGCCGAGGAACAGCCGCAGCCGCAGCGACAGCCTCAGCCCGAACGGCAGCCCGAGCGGGCGGCCGCCTCCACGGGAGGTCGCGAGGAGCTCGTGCCGTGGACCAACATCCGCCGGCGAACCGCAGAGCACATGGTCGCGGCCAGTCTCGAGACCGCTCGGGCTTGGAACGCGGTCGAGGCGGACTGGTCGAACATCGCGAAGCTGCGCGCTCAGGTGAAGGACGCGTTCAAACAGCGCGAGGGCTTCTCGCTTACGTACATGCCGTTCTTGTGCAAGGTCGTGTGCGACACGCTGATGGAGATGCCGGAGGTCAACTCTTCGTTCGACGAGGAGAACCAGGCGAACCTCGTGAAGCACTACGTCAACCTTGGGATCGCAGTGGCTCTCGAGGGTGGGGGCCTGATCGTCCCGGTGATCAAGCAAGCCGACGAGAAGAACCTCGTCGGTCTCGCTCGAGCCGTCAACGACGTGGCCGCGAGAGCGCGCACCAAGAAACTGACGCCCGACGATCTCGTCGGTGGGACCTTCACCATCACCAACCCGGGCCCCTTCGGGTCCATCATCTCGGTCCCGATCATCCCGAGGGGTCAGACCGGCATCCTTGGCTTCGAGGCGATCCAGAAGCGGGTGGTGGTCACCGAGGACGACTCCATCGGGATCCGCAACATGGGCTTCTTGTCGATGTCGTGGGACCACCGCACGATCGACGGCGCCGAGGCGGCGAAGTTCCTCGCCCGGCTGCGCGAACGCATCGAAACGACCGACTTCTCCGCCGACCTGCAGCAGTTCAGCTAAAGATCAGCGATGGAACCTTCAGTTACCGCTGCGTGGCTCGGCCGGGTGGATTACCCGGCTGCCTGGGCGTGGCAGAAGGAGCTCTATCTCGGCCGTCTCGACGGTGAACGCGGTGACACGCTCATGCTCCTCGAGCACCCGCCGACCTACACGCTGGGCCGACGCGCCGATGCGAACGACCTCGTGTACGGCGAGGCCGAGATGGCCTCGCAGGGGATCGGGCTGTACAACGTTGACCGCGGCGGGCGCGCCACGTATCACGGTCCCGGCCAGCTGGTCGGCTACCCGATCTTGCAGCTCGGCGAGCGTTACGACGTGCTGGCTTATCTGCGGAGCCTGGAAGACGTGGTGATCCGCACGGCCGCGGACCTGGGCGTCGAAGCACAGCGCGATCCGGAGCACACCGGAGTCTGGGCGGGCCGCAACAAGATCGGTGCCATCGGCGTGAAGATCACGCGCGGGATCACCATGCACGGGTTCGCCTTCAACGTGACGACGGATCTGAACATGTTCCGCGGCATCGTTCCATGTGGCATCCAGGATCGGTGGGTGACTTCGGTGGAGGCGGAGACGGGCGAGGTGCACGACGTGAAGGACGTGGCCACGCTCGCCGCGCGCCATCTGAGCCAGGTGTTCGATCGGCGACTCACGTGGACGGAGCCCCAGTCTCTGATCTCTTCTGCATCGTTCATCGGCGGCGTGCTGTCGCCGAACTAGTTGAGGGAAACACAGGAGTCTCGAGGAGGAGAACCCGCCATGGCCAACGGCAACGGCTCGAGTAACGACAGACACACGGAACTGGGTCTGAAGGAAGAAGACCTGGTCGAGATGTATCGCTTCATGCTGCTCGCGCGCTATTGCGATGAGCGGCAATGGGGGCTCAACCGCCAGGGCAAGGCGCCCTTCGTGGTCCCGGTGTCGGGGCACGAAGCCGCTCAGGTCGGCTCCGCGTGGGCTTTCGAGAGAGGCAAGGACGTGTTCTGTCCTTACTACCGGGACCTCGCGCTGACGCTGGTCGCCGGCTTCTCTCCCAAAGACGTCTTTCTGGGGCTGTTCGGCAAGAAGGACGACCCGTCGTCGGGTGGACGCCAGATGCCGGCGCACTGGGGAGCGAGGGACCGCAACATCATCACGGGCTCATCGCCCATCGCGACGCAGTGTCTCCACGCCGCGGGGATCGCGCTGTCGAAGAAGCTCAAGCGGAGCGATGCCGTCGTGGGTACCTGGTGCGGCGAAGGCGGGACGTCCGAGGCGGACTGGCATGGCGCGATGAACTTCTCTGGGATCCACAAGCTCCCCCTCGTCCTCGTGGTCGAGAACAACCAGTACGCGATCAGCGTGCACGTGAGCAAGCAGGTCGCGGGGTCCGTCCACGGGCGCGCTGCGGGATACGGGATGCCAGGAGCGGTCGGAGACGGCAATGACGTCCTCGAGTCGTACAAGCTGACGAAGGAGGCGGTGGATCGCGCCCGCGCAGGGGAGGGCGCGTCGCTCGTCGAGCTCCTCACCTACAGGCACTACTCGCACACCTCCGACGACGACGACCGCACGTATCGCAAGAAGGAAGAGGTCGAGGAGTGGAAGCGCAAAGATCCGATCCCTCGCTTCGAGGAGTATCTGCGCTCCGTCGACCTCATCGACGACGCCAAGATCCAAGAGATGAGAGACGACGCGAAGACGACGGTTGACGAGCAGGCTAAGGAAGCCGAGCAGGCCGACTTCCCCGACCCCTCGACCGGTTACGACAACGTCTACGCAGAGCGCGTGGAGGTGCGATAGGTGGTGCACCTCCCGGCAACATCTGTCGCGCTCTGCGGGCGCCCTGCGGTGCCATGCAGCGTTCTCGGTCGCCAACGCTCCAGTGCGCCGGCTCCCTGCGGCCTTGCCTGGCTTGCATGGCGCGCCGCAGCGCATCAACGACGTCACCGGGAGGTGCACTATGAGTGAGAAGAACCTGGTTCAGACGGTCCACGACACCTTGTTCGACGAGATGAAGCGCGACGACCGCGTGCTCGTGCTGGGTGAGGACGTGGGCGCGCGGGGAGGCGTGTTCCGCGTGACGATGGGTTTCCTCGACGAGTTCGGCGAGGACCGGGTGATCGACACGCCGCTGGACGAGTGTCTGATCGCGGGCGTCGCGATCGGCCTCGCGATCGACGGGATGCGGCCGGTGGCGGAGATGCAGTTCGCCGACTTCAGCTTCCCCGGCTTCAACCAGATCGTGCAGGAGGCGGCCCGCATCCGTTACCGCTCCAACGGCGACTTCAGCGTACCGATGGTGATCCGTGCACCGTACGGAGGTGGTGTCCACGGGGCGCTGTATCACTCGCAGTCAGTGGAGGCGTTCTACGCGCACGTGCCGGGCCTCAAGGTCGTCGTGCCTTCCACGCCCTACGACGCGAAGGGGATGCTGATCCAGGCGCTCGAGGATCCGGACCCCGTCATCTACCTTGAGCACAAGAAGACCTACCGGTTGATCAAGGGCGAGGTGCCCGACGAGCGCTACACGGTGCCGTTCGGCAAGGCCGAGCTCCGGCGGCCCGGTAGCGATCTCACGGTGATCTCCTACGGCCTCATGCACCACTTGTGTGTCGAGGCCGCCGATCGTCTTTCCGGTGACGGCATCGAGGTCGAGGTCATCGACCTGCGCAGCATCTTCCCGCTGGACATCGACACCGTTCTGGAGTCCGTAGGCAGGACCAACAAGGCGATGGTGGTTTACGAGGACAACAAGTTCCTCGGAGCGGGGGCCGAGGTCGCGGCGCAGATCGCGGAGCACGCCATGTTCGAGCTCGACGCGCCGATCAAGCGGATCGCGGGTCCCCATGTGCCCGCGATGCCGTATGCCCCAACGCTGGAGCACTGGTTCATGCCGAGCGTCGACAGCCTCGAACAAGAGATGCGCAAGCTAGCCGACTACTGATGCCCCCTTCTGTGCTAACTCACCTACGCCCCAGCGTAGGTTTTCGACGTCAGAACGGCCGCCGGGTCTGATGGCGCAGGTCCTGCAGCCCAGCATCCGAACGCGCGAGCAGATCGAGAAGGATCTGCGGCGAGGCATCCCGCTGCACGCGGCCCACGGCTTCGCCGGCGGCCGCCTCGCCCGTAAGCCCGAATGGCTCAAGGTGCGGGTGCAGCAGGGGACCAACTTCACCGAGCTCCGCAACATCATGCGAGAGCGCGGGCTCGCGACGGTGTGCGAACAAGCCGCCTGTCCCAACATCTACGAGTGCTGGGAGGCACGGGAGGCCACCTTCCTTCTGTGCGGCGACCTCTGCACGCGTCGTTGCGGGTTCTGCGACGTGATGACGGCAAAGCCCCAGCCCCTGGATCCAGAAGAACCGAACAAGGTGGCCGAGGCCGTTCGCTTGATGGGACTGAGGTTCGCAGTGATCACCGGAGTCGCTCGGGACGACCGGGACGATGCCGCGTCCTCGCACTGGGCGGCGACGATCGAGGCCGTCCGGCGCGAGATGCCCGGCTGCGGGATCGAGGTCCTCATCCCCGATTTCAAGGGGCGTAAGGAGGATCCCCGCACTTCCCTGGCCCGAGTCATCGACGCGAAGCCCGATGTCCTCGCCCACAACCTCGAGACGGTCGCGCGGCTCCACCCCGCGATCCGTCCGGGCTTCGGTTACCGCGCCAGCCTCGACCTGTTGAGGTGGGCCAAGGAGCTCCGGCCCGACCAGGTCACGAAGTCGAACCTGATCGTGGGGATGGGCGAAACCGAAGAAGAGGTCTACGAGGCGCTGCGCGATCTGAGAAGCACCGGCTGCGACATCGTCACGATCGGCCAGTACCTGCAGCCGAGCGTCTCGTGGCACCTGCCGGTGGACCGCTGGGTGCACCCCGACGAGTTCGCCCGTTACAAGGCCTACGGCGAGGACGACCTCGGCTTCGCCTGGATCGAATCCGGCCCCCTCGTCCGCTCGAGCTACCACGCGGGCAAGCAGTACGAAGCCGCGGCGCGGCGTCTAGCCGTTCGTTAGAAGTCCTTCACGAAACTCCGGATCGCGTGCCAGCGTTGATCCGTGCAACTCGCCCTCAACACGTGCGTCGAGTTGCCGGCGAAGTGGTCCTTCCTCGTGAAGCGCACGGCGGGCAGGATCCCGGTTCGCATGGTCTTGCCGCTCTGCGCCAGGCGGATGAAGCGCGACCGCGTGAGGCGGCGGCCCGGCAACTCCAACATGTCCTTCAATGCCTTCGAGGTCGCCCAGCCGAGCCACACAACGGCGTCGCCGCCTCCCTCGTTCGAATGGATCTTCCGCATCGCGCGGTCGTAGACGGGATCGAAGCGGTCTCGCTCCGCGAACGCCGGCAGGAAAGACAGGAACCTCGCCCCGCCGATCGTCCCGTTGCGGCAGCCGATGCGAACGATCTCGTCGGAGATCGTCATCGTTAGCCCGACGCCGTTCCACAGCGGGGCGTAACCCTGCCTCTTGGCGGCTTGCAGAACCTGCAGGAAGAAGATCGGCGAGACCAACATCGTCGCGTTCTCCACGCCTGCCACCTTCATCTCTTGCACCACGAGGTTCGCTTCGGTCAGCCCGGCGCCGTGGGCGACCGCTCTGTCGTAGGCCACCTCGGCGTTCCGCTTCGTCATCGCCGTCAGGAAGCGGTCGTGCGTGCGCGCGTACATCGGGGTGTCGAAACGTAGGATGCCGTTAACCTCCCGTCTAGCGCCGAGGTCGGAGACGAGGTGGTCCGCCAACCGAGGAGCTTGCTCTTCCATCGGCTGGGTGACGGCGAAGTAGTTGCGTAATGTGCGGACCCCAAGCTTGTAGGAGCCGATGGTCACGTAAGGCACCCCGACGCTGGCAGCGTAGCGAGCGCAGCTCATGCTCTGGTTGCCGCCGTTCGAGCCGGAGATCAGCCCGCTCAGCAGGAACACGCCGTCCTGCTCCACCATCTCCTTGCACACGGCCACGGCCTGGCTCGGGTTGTAGTTGTCGTTCTTGATCACGACGTCGACGTGGCGGCCGTTGATGGGACGGTTCCGGTCCTTCAGCCACTCCCAGAACAACGTCGCACCTTGCTGGGCGGAATCGGCGGGCAGTGGCACGGCACCGGTCAGAGATGTGTGCACGCCGATCTTGATCCGGCGCCTCGTCACGCCCGGAGCCGCGCTCGCGAGCGGCGATATCCCGGCGAGGACGGATGCTGCGAGCGCCACCGCTATGAAACGAACCGGTCGTGACAGCTTCATGGTCCACCTCCCCGACGGATTAGCTTACTGAAGCCCTGCCCCCGGCCCGACAGGAGAGACGTGAGGCGCGCAGTCCTGGTCGTGGCCGTCGTCGGCCTGGCGACCGCCTGCAGTGGCACCGACTCGGCGGCTCCCAGGCGCTGCCCACTGCCGGAGCCGCTTGCGGATCTCTCGCTGCTGCCTGGGGACATCCCGCTCGACGAATGGGGGGTCGTGGATCAGATCGAGGTGGAGGGCGGTTTCCTCGGCGCGCGAGCCGTGTCCGAAACGAGCGTCGTAGAGCTCTACCCCATGATGGCGCGCGCCACGGTCGACGCGGGCTACAACATCCTGAGCGGCGACAACGAAGGATTCGAAGCCGAAATATTCTTCGAGCGCGGGAAGGGGACGACCGGGACCTACCGGCTGCGAGAGGGGCCGTGCGCAGAACAGGTCACGATCAAGCTCCTGTACGAGGCGGAACGCTATCGGAGGCTGGAGGATCGTGACTGAGGGCCGCGCTGTTCGGAGCTTCGCCATCATCTTCATGGGAGCGGTCTTCTTGACGCCGCTGATCTTCATGATCCTGGGGTCGCTGCGCGCCCCGGGACTGCCCCCGCCGGACGGCTTCGAGGTCATCCCCCGGGGCCTCACCTGGGACAACTACAACACCGTGTTCGCGTTCGTGCCGCTCGGCACCTACCTGATGAACTCACTGATCGTGGCCACCGTGGCGGTTCCGGTGACGGTGGTGGTCGCGTCGTGGGCGGGGTTCGCGATCGCCACGGCCACGTCGGCCGCCCGCAGATGGTTGGTGGGACTATGCCTCGTCACGTTGATGATCCCGCTCAGCGCTCTGTGGGTGCCGCGCTTCGTGATGTTCCGCTGGCTCGGCTTGCTGGACACGATGTGGCCCCTGATCGCGCCGGCCCTCATGGCGACCACGCCCTTTTACGTGCTCCTCTTCGCTCTCGCGTACGCGCGGATCCCGCCGACGCTGTTCGAGGCCGCTCGCTTGGAGGGGCTGTCCCCGCTAGAGATCTGGCGCAGGGTCGCGTGGCCGTTGGCGGTTCCCGCGGCGTTCGCGGTCGCTGTCCTCGCCTTCGCGTGGCATTGGGCGAACTTCATCGACCCCCTGCTCTACATCTCGTCCGCAGAGAAGCTGACGGTTCCGGTCGGGCTGCGGGCGCTGCAGACGCTGGAGCCGACGAACCATCCGATCTTGCTGGCGGCGTCGGTCATGGTCACCGCACCTCCAGTGGTCGCTTTCCTCGCGGCTCAACGTGCCTTCTTCGCGAGGACGGTGGGCGTGTGAGGAAGCTCCTGTCTGTGGGGGTCGCTGCGATGCTGGTCGCGCCGCTCGCATGCGCCCGAGAGGCCGGCGGCGATCCCCAGCGGCCGCTACGCGTACAGGTGTCGGGCGAGCCGGAGGAGACGAAGGTCTACCGCACGATGGTCGCCGCCTTCGAGAAGGACAACCAAGACATCGACATCGACCTCATCGAGGTGCCGGAGAAGGACGAGCACCTGGCGAAGCTCACCACCGCGTTCGCGGGTGAGGACCCGCCGGAGGTCTTCCTCGTGAACTTCCGCGAGTACGCGCAGTTCGTGGTGCGCGGGGCGATCGAACCTTACGAAGGGTTCCTCGAGGCCAACGAGGTGGACCTCGCGAACTACTTCCCCCAGCCGCTCGAGGCCTTCACCTTCGACGGCCGGCTGCAGTGCATGCCGCAGAACATCTCTTCGTTGGTCGTCTACTTCAACGAGAAGCTGTTCCGCCAGGCCGGCATCCCCCGCCCTCGGGCGGGCTGGACCTGGGACCAGTTCGCGGATGTCGCTCGGGCTCTGACGAAAGGCGACGTCGACGGCCTCGGCATCGAGCCGAGCATCATCAGGCTCGCGCCCTTCATCTGGTCCAACGGCGGTGACATCGTCGACGACCTGGAGGCGCCGACGCGTTTCACCTTCGACGATCCCGCCGCCCGTGAGGCGATCGAGTTCATCGTCTCTCTGGTGCGCGATGAAGGCGTGGTGCCGACGGAAGAGGAGGTCGCGGCGCAGGACCTGGAGACGCGCTTCGTCACCGGCAAGCTCGGCATGTTCCTGTCCTCGCGGCGCGACACGCCGGTCCTGCGCGAGGTGCTGGGGCTCGAGTGGGACGTGGCGCCGCTACCGGTGGCGGAAGAGCCGGCGGGTCTTCTGCATTCCGACGCCTACTGTTTGTCTGCAGGTGGCGACCCGGATCGTCTGGACGCAGCTGCGCGTTTCATCGCGTTCGCGACCGGCCAGCAGGGTCAGACGATCACTGCGTTGGGAGGGCGCACGGTGCCTTCCCTGAAGTCGGTGGCCCGGTCCGGCGCTTTCCTGGACCCGACTCAACCTCCCGCCCATCCCGAGGTGTTCCTGCAGGGCATTCCCTTCATCCGGCGTACGCCCGTGATCTCGACATGGCCGGAGATCGAAGACGTAGCGGAGGAGATCCTGACGCGCGCCTTCTACGAAGATGACTACTCCGTAGACCGCGCGATCGAGGAGCTGGAGGCGGCGACCACGCCGCTCTTCGAGGAGGCCGCTGGGCGGTGACGGTTCGCCTGAGCGGGATCTCCAAGACGTTCACCGGGCACCACGGGCCGAACCTCGTGCTCGACGACGTCACACTGGAGGTTCCGGAGGGTTCCATGACGGTCGTGGTCGGTCCATCTGGATCCGGGAAGACGACGTTGCTCCGCTGCGTCGCAGGGCTCGAACATCCCGACCACGGCGCGATCGAGGTCGGGGGGCGTGATGTCACTGCACTGCCTCCCGGCGAGCGCGACGTAGCGATGGTGTTCCAGGACTATGCGCTCTACCCGCACCTGTCGGTCCGGGACAACATCGCCTTCGGGCTGAAGGCGCGCAAGGTGGCGCGGGACGAGGTGGACCTTCAGGTTCGGCGCGCTGCCGACACGGTGGGCCTGGAGCCGCACCTAGACCGTCTGCCGGACCGGCTCTCGGGTGGAGAGCGGCAGCGGGTGGCGCTCGCGCGCGCCCTGGTGCGGCGACCCGTCGCTTTCTTGCTCGACGAGCCGCTGTCGAACCTAGATGCCGAGCTGCGGGCCCGTACGCGGATCGAGATCCGGTCTCTACAACGTGCGCTGGAGACGACGACCCTCTACGTCACGCACGACCAGGTCGAGGCCCTGACGATGGGCGATCAGATCGCGCTTCTCCGAGACGGCAGGCTGGAACAGGTCGGTGACGCGATGGAGGTGTACGAGCGCCCGACCAACGCGTTCGTTGCTCGCTTCCTCGGCACGCCCCCGATGAACCTGATCCCGTCACGGCTGCTGGGGTCCGGCAACGGAACGCTCATCGGGGTGAGGCCGGAACGGATGCAGCTGGTCGAGCCTGTCGACGGCCGCGTCAGCGGTGAGGTCGTGGCCGTCGAGCCCGTCGGGGCCGACGTGATCGTCCACGTGCGGCTGGAGGCCGAGACGGTTCTGGTTCGAGCCGACACCCGGGATGCGCCGCGGCTTGCGGAGACGGTGGGCGTCGCGTTCGCAGACGGCGACGTACATCGCTTCTCCGAGGACGGGAGCAGGCTTGCATGAATAGGACAGGCTTTCTGGCGTGGCCGTTCCTTGCAGGTGTGGCCGCGTTGGTAGCCGTCCCCGCGCTGGCCGCGGCGACGCTGGCCTTCACCGAGTTCTCCGGGGTTCAGCCGCCTCGCTTCACCGGACTCGACAACTTCTCTCGGCTGGTCGCCGACAACGCGTTGTGGCGCTCGTTCGGGAACACCGTCATCTACATCGCGATCGCGGTGCCGCTGCGACTGGCCGCCGCCGTCGGCGCCGCTCTCCTGTTGAACCGCCATCGGGCGGCATCCACTGCGGCACGTCCACTGGTGTACCTGCCGACGGTGGTGCCGGACGTGGCGTACGCGCTCCTGTGGCTGTGGTTGTTGAACCCCCTGTACGGGCCGCTCGCAGCGGCCTTCGGCTTCTCCGGCACGCTGACCGATCCCTGGGGCGCGAGGGTCTCGCTCGCGGTCATGGGTGCCTTTCAGATCGGGGAGGCCTTCATCGTTGCCCTGGCGGTTCGGCGAAGCATCCCCCGCCACGTATACGAGGCCGCAGCCGTCGATGGAGCGGGGCCGTGGTTCACGCTGTCGCGCTTGACGCTTCCCTTGATGGCGCCGGTGTTGGCGTTGCTCGCGCTGCGCGACGTGATCCTGTCCCTGCAGGTGAACTTCGTTCCCGCGTTGCTCCTGACGGACGGCGGCCCGCGCTACGCGACGACGTACGTCCCGCTCTACGTCTATCGCACCGCGTTCCGTTACTTCCGGCTCGGCTATGCCTCGACCATCGCCTTGACGATGTTCGTCATCACCGCGCTGGTCGTGTACGTGCAGTATCGGTTGGCGAAGCGCTGGAGGCTCGCGGCCTAAGCATCCTCGACAGGAGGCGGATATGGAACTTCACAACAAGATCGGGATCGTCACCGGCGCTTCGCGCGGGATCGGCGTCCACATCGCCGATGCGCTTGCCGCGAAAGGCGTGCATCTGGCTCTGGCGGCTCGTTCGGAACAGGATCTGCAAGACACGGTGGCGCGCGTGCAGTCGAGGGGCGTTCGCGCCATAGCGGTCCCGACCGACGTCACGCAGCGGGATCACCTGGAACGGCTGGTGCAGCGAACTGAGGCAGAGCTGGGCCCGGTCCACCTCCTAGTCAACAACGCGGGCGTGCAGAAGGTGAGGCGCTTCGAGTCCTACGACGTGGACGACATCGCTTGGATCATCAACACCAACGTCGTGGCGGTCGAGGTCCTCACGCGCTTGGTGCTGCCGGGGATGATCGCTCGCAGGCGCGGGCACATCTGCAACATCGCGTCGCTCTCCGGGCGCACCGCGTACCCGTACAACACCGTCTACGCCTCGTCGAAGCACGCGGTCGTCGGGTTCTCGTGGTCACTGCGAGAGGAGATGAGGCCATACGGCGTAGAGGTCTCGGTCGTGTGCCCCGGCTTCGTCGCCGAAGAGGGGATGTTCGCGCGCCGGCATCCAGACGACGCCCCTCCGGCGATCGCGCGCATGGTTACCCCTGCTGAGGTAGCGGCGAAGACGATCCATGCGATCGAAGACAACAGGGCCGAGGTCATCGTGACGAAGGGCCTCGGCAACGTCGTCGACGTCTTCCATGCGGTGTCTCCCGACGTGACGGCGAAGATCCAGCGCAAGAGCGGGTTGTTCAGCTTCGTCGAGCGAGAAGCGGACAGAGACGCTTCGGCGAGCGGTACGTGACCGCTCTGGGCGGAAACGTACGGCAAACACAGCTTCCCTA
>JADDQX010000030.1:14388-19652 GCA_016781115.1 Actinomycetota bacterium
GCCGCACCCGGCTCCTCGCCCTCACCGTGGCGTTGCTCGTGGTGCCGGGCGGCTGCGCCCGGGACGAGCCGACGGTCGAGGCGGCGCCGGACTTCGAGAGCTGCGGACTCCCCGCGCCGGATCCCCGTGCCGACGCCGGATTGGTGCCCAAGCCATATCTCCTGGGCGGTGAGGCGAAGGTCAACAAGACACAACGCACCAAGGGCCGCGTGATCGCGGCGCTGGCGGTCCCTCACTCGGTGAACGAGTCCTTCGTCCTCTACAAGGAGGCGATCGGACAGACGTCGTTCCAGATCCTGCAGGAGGACAACGAGGGGTTCGAGGCCGAGCTCTACCTCCAGCAGGGTGACCAGCTGGGATCTCTTCAGATCCGCAGCTCCACCTGCGACGATGCGGTGATCGTGTACCTCAACCTGCCGGCTGAACGGTCCGACCGATGAGCGGGTAGAGAGCCCATCCGTGGGTATCATCTGGCCGCAACTACCTATCAAGCCAGGAGGGAATCCGAGATGACGTACGTCATCGCTGAGCCGTGCATCGGCGTGAAGGACCGGGCGTGCGTCGACGAGTGCCCGGTGGATTGCATCTACGAGGGCGAAGAGCAGCTCTACATCCACCCGGAGGAATGCGTCGACTGCGACGCCTGTCTGCCCGCGTGTCCGGTGGACGCGATCTTCCCGGCCGACAACATCCCTTCGGAATGGGCGCAGTTCACCCAGACCCAGGCGCAGTGGTTCGTGGAGCATCCGGATGCCTCCGGCGGCGCGATGGAGAGCCCCTACGCGCCCTCCGAAGAGCGGACCGAGTAACGGGTCCGTTCCGGTCCGCTCCGGTCCGACGGGCACGCCACACGCGAACGTCCTCGCAACGTCTCGCTGAAGCGAGACGTTGGCTGCGGATCGTTCGCTTAGCGCCGACCCGCCGTCCCTCCGCTCCAGGACTCCGGTGACAAAACGGGTGATATCGGACTGGCGGGCGCTTCTCGGGCGCAAGGTCTCGGTGCGCTACCGGCTGCGCGAGGCCGAGCACCCTTTCTCCGAGGCGATCGGCGTGGTCGCCGCGGTCGGAAGCGATGCGAGCGGCGCGCAGATGGTCTCGATCCTCACGCGGTCGGGTCAGACCAAGCAGATCGCGGTCGCCGACATCACCGCGTCGAAGTTGTTCCCGCTTTAGCTGTTCAAGCGCAACGGCCGTCCCGTTCAGACGTTTAAACGTCTGGGAAGCGCGTGGGTGCGGAGTTATCATTGACCCTCGCCGGCTCAAGAAGAGGGGATGTCGATGGCTGCGCAGGCCGCTCCACCGAGGGCGGAGCGGAAAGAGCTCGACCGGGTCGTGATCCGGTTCGCCGGCGACTCCGGCGACGGGATGCAGCTGACGGGAGACCGCTTCACCAGCGCCAGCGCGATCTTCGGCAACGACCTGGCGACGATGCCGGATTACCCGGCCGAGATCAGGGCGCCGGCCGGAACCTTGGCGGGAGTGTCGGCCTTCCAGCTCCACTTCTCCGACCACGACATCCTGACCGCAGGCGACCAGCCGAGCGTGCTGGTGGCGATGAACCCCGCCGCCTTGAAGGCGAACCTCAAGGACCTCCTGCCGGGTGGCCTCTTGATCGTCAACACGGACGCGTTCGAGGACCGCAACCTCGACAAGGCCGGGTATGCGTCGAACCCTCTGAAGGACGGTTCGCTCAGCAGCTACCAGATCTACGAGATCCCGATGACGACCCTGACGGTCGAGGCCGTGAAGGATTCCGGCGTCAGCAAGAAGGAGGCCGAGCGGGCGAAGAACATGCTCGCGCTCGGCGTCGTCTCCTGGATGTACTCGCGGCCGATCGAGCCGACCATCGCGTGGCTCGAGAAGAAGTTCGCGAAGAAGCCGGCGATCGCACAGTCGAACATCGCGGCGCTCAAAGCGGGTCACGCCTTCGGCGAGACCGCGGAGCTCAGCGCGTTCGAGGTCAAGCCCGCCACGTTGGCCCCGGGCACGTACCGTCGCATCACCGGCAACCAGGCGATGGCCTTCGGCCTCATCGCCGCTTCGGTGCAGGCGAAGCTTCCGCTCTTCCTCGGCTCGTACCCGATCACCCCCGCGTCCGACATCCTTCACGAGCTCTCGCGTCACAAGAACTTCGGCGTGCGGACCGTGCAGGCGGAAGACGAGATCGCCGCGATCAGCATGGCGATCGGCGCGGCGTTCTCCGGTCACCTCGGTGTGACCACCACGTCGGGACCCGGGCTCGATCTCAAGTCCGAGGCTCTCGGGCTGGCTCTGTCGATGGAGCTCCCGCTGCTCGTGGTCGACATCCAGCGCGGCGGCCCGTCCACGGGTCTCCCGACGAAAACCGAGCAGTCAGATCTCTTGCACGCGATGTACGGGCGCCACGGCGAGGCTCCTCTTCCGATCGTCGCGCCGTGGTCGCCCTCGTCGTGTTTCTGGGCGCCGATCGAAGCGGCGCGCATCGCGATCAGGTACATGACGCCGGTGATCATCCTGTCGGACGGCTACCTGGCGAACGGCGCCGAGCCGTGGCGGATCCCCGCCGTCAGCAAGCTCCCCGACATCCAGGTCCGGTTCGCGTCGCAGCCGAACGCGGGGGACGACTTCTGGCCTTTCCTGCGAGACGACGACACCCTCGCGCGCCCGTGGGCCATCCCGGGGACCTCGGGCCTGCAGCATCGCGTCGGCGGCCTCGAGAAGGCGGACGGCACCGGCAACATCTCCTACGACGCGGACAACCACCAGCTCATGACGCTTCTTCGTCAGGCCAAGATCAAGGCGATCGAGGAGGACATGGAGCCGCTCGAGTTCGACGCGGACGAGGGCGCCGAGGTCTTGGTGCTGGGGTGGGGATCGACCTACGGCGCGATCGGCGCCGCCTGTCGCAGGTTGCGAGCGCGTGGCAAGAAGATCGGCCGCGCCCATCTCAAGCATCTGAACCCGATGCCCAAGAACACGCGCGACGTGCTGATGCGCTTCGAGAAGGTCATCATCCCGGAGATGAACATGGGCCAGCTCTCGAAGCTGATCCGCGCCGACTTCCTCATCGACGCGATCTCGATCAACAAGGTGAAGGGGCTGCCGTTCAGGGCCGCCGAACTAGAACAGGAGCTGGAGAAGCACCTATGACGATGATGGGACAGCCTGACCACGACCGAGGCATCACAGAGGCATCGAGCGGCGTCGGGACGTTGACGCGCGACGACTTCGTCTCCGACCAGGAGGTTCGTTGGTGCCCGGGGTGTGGTGACTACGCCATCCTCGCGGCGGTTCAAAGCGCCATGCCCTCGCTGGGCGTCCCGCCCGAGAAGATGGTCTGGGTGTCGGGGATCGGCTGCTCCAGCCGCTTCCCGTACTACATGAACACCTACGGCATCCACGGCATCCACGGCCGCGCTCCCGCGATCGCCACCGGCGTCGCCACCGCGCGCCCCGATCTCCAGGTGTGGGTGGTGACCGGCGACGGGGACGGGCTGTCGATCGGAGGCAACCACTTCATCCACGCCCTGCGGCGCAACGTGAACCTCAAGATCCTTCTGTTCAACAACCAGATCTACGGGCTCACCAAGGGGCAGTACTCACCGACGTCCGAGAAGGGCAAGGTAACCAAGTCGACGCCGTTCGGGTCGCTGGAGCATCCCTTCAACCCGGTTGCCCTCGCGCTGGGGGCCGAGGCGAGCTTCGTTGCGAGGACCATCGACGTGGAGCGCAAGCACCTGCCGCAGATCATCAAGCGAGCCGCCGAGCACCGCGGCTCGGCGTTCATCGAGATCTACCAGAACTGCAACATCTTCAACGACGGCGCGTTCGTGGCGCTGACCGGGAAAGAGGGACGGTCGCAGAACCGCATCTATCTCGAGCACGGCAAGCCGATCCGCTTCGGCCCGAACGACGAGAACGGCGTCCGGATGACGAGCGAAGGCCGCGTCGAGGTTGTGAAGGTGGCGGACGTGGGGGAGGACAAGCTGCTGGTTCACGACGAGCACCGCGACGACCCCAGCCTCGCTTTCGCACTCGCCCGGGTCGCGTCGGGTCCGAGCCAACCGACACCGATCGGGGTCTTCCGGGACGTGCAGCGTCCGGTGTACGGCGACGGGATGGAGCACCAGCTGCGGACCGCGGCGGAGCAGCAGGGGCCCGGCGACCTCGAGCGTTTGCTCGGCTCCGGCGACACCTGGACCGTCTAGGTGCGCGGCTGATGGCGGACAACGCGGAGCCTGAGTACGTCGAGCAGGCCGAGCGGAGCCAGGCCCTAGACGACAAGGTCGAGAAGCTGGCTCAGAAGCTGCTTCGGGAAACGGACGACAACGGCCGCGCCACCGACGGGAGCTTGGAGGCCGCGCGCCGCACAGCCCGCCGGATCCTCGAAGAGTCCGAGGCTCGCGTGGCCGAGGGCTACGACTTAGAGCCCGATGACGACCACGTGATCCGACGCTCCTCGTCGGAGACCGCCGCGAGCGGTGACACCGGCGGGACACGGTGGGTCTCGGACGGCGACTGAGACGCTGCGGTCGGTCCGGTCGCTCCGGTCGCGGCGCCACGGGACGCTCCGGTCGGTCCGGTCGCTCCGGTCGCGGCGCTACGAAAGCCACCGCTGAAGCGGTGCCTTTCTCCACGATGCTCCCTCCGGACCGAACCGATCCTCGCTTTATCCGAAACCACAAGCGAGCCGGCGCGAATCGGCCCGCCTCCCGTTGCGACGGCTGGTCTGCAGGGATGCAGAACTAACGCCTAAGCTCCTGCGATGAGTTTGCGTTGGATACCCGCTGCTGAAGAACTGCGCGCTGCTGCCGCTGCTCTGGAGGGCGACGGGCACGGCGGGCACATCGCGGCGAAGGCCCTGAAGGCCCTCGGCGTTCGTCACGTCTTTACCTTGAGCGGCGGACACATCTTCCCGTTCCTGGATGGCTGCCACCAAGAGGGGATCCGTCTCGTGGACACCCGCCACGAGGCGAATGCCACCTTCGCGGCCGAGGGCTGGGCCCGCATCACGCGAACCCTGGGCGTGGCTGCGGTGACGGCGGGGCCGGGTGTGACGAACGCGATGAGCCCGCTCGCTCAAGCCGCCGCCAACCGGGCGCCGATGCTGGTTCTGGGCGGCCGCGCCCCTTCCTTCCGGTGGGGACAGGGCTCCCTCCAGGAGATGGACCACGTGCCCTTCGTAGACCCGGTCGCTCCGTCGCGCACGGTGACCGATACCGCCGCGGTCGGAAGCGAGATCGTCGCGACGGCGCTGGATGCGGTGACGGCTCCGCGGGGGCCGC
>JADDQX010000126.1:0-4400 GCA_016781115.1 Actinomycetota bacterium
CATCCGCGGCGACGTCGTCATGGTCAGTGACCGTAGTCACAACCTGCGACAGGTTCGAACGATGGCGCGTCTACGTCCCCTCTTGCCATCCCTCCAGGTACGTGCGTTGCCCCGCGGTCAGCTCGTCGATGCGGACGCCCATCGTCTCGAGCTTCAAACGAGCCACCTCTCGGTCGATCTCCGTGGGGACGACGTAGACCTTCTTCTGGAGAGACGCCGCGTTCTGCACCATCCACTCCGCGCACAGAGCCTGGTTCGCGAACGACATGTCCATCACCGCAGCGGGATGCCCCTCCGCCGCGGCCAGGTTCACAAGGCGCCCCTCCGCGAGCACGTAGATGCGGCGGTCGCCGCCCATCGAGAACTCCTCGACCTCCTGACGGACCCTGCGGCTGCCGTTCGCCATGGAACGCAGCGCCTGGAGGTTGATCTCGATATCGAAGTGACCGGCGTTGCACATGATTGCGCCGTCCTTCATCAACTCGAAGTGCTGCGAGTCGAGAACGTGCTTGTTACCCGTGACCGTCACGAAGACATCGCCTTGGCTGGCGGCGTCCCGCCCCGTCATGACGCGGAAGCCGTCCATCGCCGCCTCCAGTGCCCGCGTCGGCTCTACCTCGGTCACGATCACATCTGCACCCATCCCCTTGGCGCGCGAAGCGACACCTCGCCCACACATGCCGTAACCGCACACGACGACGGTTCGCCCGGCGAGAAGGATGTTCGTCGCCCGGATGATCCCGTCGATCGCGGACTGGCCCGTTCCATAGCGGTTGTCGAAGAGGTGCTTCGTGAGCGCCTCGTTCACGCCAACCACGGGGTAGCCCAGAACGCCATCGGCCTCCATGGCGCGCAGCCGGATGATCCCCGTGGTCGTCTCCTCCGTCCCGCCGATCACCTCATGCAGCTGATCCGGACGTTGGGTGTGCAGCATCGTGACGAGGTCGTTGCCGTCGTCCATCGTGATCATCGGTCTCCGATCGAGGACGGACTTGATGTGTCCGTAGTACTGCGTTTCTGCTACGCCTCGGATCGCGAACGTGGGGATGCCGTACGCCTCGACGAGCCCGGCGGCGGTGGTGTCCTGCGTCGACAGCGGGTTGGATGCGCACAGCGCCACATCGGCACCGCCGGCGGACAGGGTCCGCATCAGGTTCGCCGTCTCCGTCGTCACGTGCAGACACGCGGCGATCTTGACGCCGTCGAGCGGGCGCTCCTTCTCGAAGCGCTCCCGGATCCGCGCCAGCACCGGCATCTGCCGATCCGCCCACTCGATCTTCAGGCGTCCTTCGTCGGCAAGCTCTAGGTCGAGGATGTCGTGTTCAACGCTCACTGCGCACTCCTATCTGTTCGACAATTCAGCTTTCAGCTTCTGGATGACCTCGACGGGCCCCGGATCGACCCCGTACGACAGCCCGACATAGATCGAGGCGAGTTGCGTGACCAAGACCAAGGACAACAACTGTGCGAGCGGTGACCGCCCCTCCGCCGGAAGCTCGATCACATCCGCGAACTGGTCCTCTATCAGAGCCCGAGTGATCTCGAAGCGCAAAGAGATCCGCTCGTGCTCTTGTCCCGTGCTGCGCAGCAGGATGAGCACCACGTTCCGACGCGTCACTTCCGCAAGCTGGTTCCACCCCACCACCTCGTTGTGGTTCAGCTCGGGAAGCACGTTCCAGAAAGCGGGCGTCTTCCCATACTCGTTGAGGTCGCACTTGAACCTGTAGGCCGCGGTTGCGGCAAGGCCGTGCCCGCCGTAGACGACTGGGATGCGTCCGACGATGCGCGATGCGAGGTCTTTGGCGGGGTTCTCGGTCTTGCTCCTCTTGCGATGACAACGCTCTTGGACGTCGGTGAGCACCTGCACCGCCTCGTCCACGTCGTCTTGCATCTCCGGCACCAAACCGACCTGGATCAGCGCGCCCAGGATGGGGAGGGTGAGGTAGCCGAGCGACGCCCGCGGCTGCAGCCCTGAGGGGATCTGGATGTGCGCGAAGCCGTAGCGCCGCGCCATGTCGGCGAGCGGTCCTCCGGAGGAGATCGTGACGGCCCGGCCCCCCCGCTCCCGCGCCTCTTCCAGCGCCGCGACCGTCTCCTCGGTGCTCCCCGAATAGGAAACCGCGAACACCAGCGTGTTCCGCCCGACCCATTCCGGCAAGGGACCGTAGCTCTTGATGACGCGCAACGGGACGGCCAGGCGCGGCTCGACAACGGCCTTGATCACGTCGCCCGACACGCCGCTGCCACCCATCCCCAGCACCACGATCGAGTCCACCCCGTCGGCGTCTGGCAACCCAGACGCAGCGCGGCCTATCTCCCACCCCTCCCGGCACTGGTCGGCGAAACGTTCGACCGCGCCGAGAACATCCTCGGAGTCCACGCGCGCCAGCTCGTTGAGATCGTCTAGATCGACGGAAGCGGTCACGGCTTCTCCGCCTCGTCGATCAACATCACCGGGATGTCGTCGCGCACGGGATAGCGGTAGCGGCATTCACCGCGGCACTCGATGACGTCTTGTTCCTCGATGTACTCCACGTCCCCACGACAGTTCGGGCACGCGAGTATCTCCAGCAGCTTCTGGTCTACGGCCATCACACTCCGCCTCTGATCAGCGCCAGCACTTCGTCTCTCTTCTCCATCATCAACTCCTGCGTCTTCGCCTCGAGGTTCAGCCGCAACAAGGGCTCGGTGTTGGAGGCGCGACAGTTGAACCACCAGTCCTCGTACTCCACGGTCAGCCCGTCGGTCCGGTCTTGCCGCCCGTCTACATAGGCAGCCGCGAGGGCCTCCAGCGAAGCCTTCTGATCGCTCACCTCGGAGTTGATCTCGCCCGAGGCGGCGTAACGGGCGTAGGGGTCGACCATCTCGGACAGTGGCCGGCCGGTCTCCGACATCGCCTCCAGCACCAGGAGCGCAGCGATCATCCCGGAGTCGGCGCGGAAGTTGTCGCGGAAGTAGTAGTGGCCCGAGTGCTCGCCGCCGAAGATGGCGCCGGTCTCGGCCATGATCTCCTTGATGAACGAGTGACCGACGCGGGTCCGGATCGGCTTGCCCCCGTTCTCACCGATCACCTCCGGCACCGTCCACGAGCAGATCAGGTTGTAGATGATCGATTCGCCCGGGAACTTCTTGAGGAGGCGTTCGGCGACCATCGCGGTGGTGGTCGAGCCTTGGATGAGGCGGCCGCGGTCATCGACCAAGAACATCCTGTCCGCGTCGCCGTCGAAGGCAACGCCTACGTCGCAGCCGCCTTCCGTGACGGCTCGCTGTAGGTCGACCAGGTTCTCTGCCTCGATCGGGTTCGCCAGGTGGTTCGGGAAGGTCCCGTCCAGCTCGAAGTAAAGCGGCACGACCTCGAAGGGGAGCGGGCCGAACACGATCGGGATCGTCTTGCCGGCCATCCCGTTGCCGGCGTCGATCGCCACCTTCAACGGCCTGAGCAACGACACCTCGACCAGCGATCTGCAGTGCTCCGCGTAGCGCGGGAGGATGTCATCCGTCTCGACCCTCGCCTGCGGCGTATGCACCGGGGTCCGGGCGAGCTCCTTGATCTCGGGCAGCCCGGAGTCGCCTCCGACCGGTGCGGCCTGCGCCCGGCACAGCTTCAGCCCGTTGTAACCCGGTGGGTTGTGAGACGCGGTGAACATGGCTCCGGGCAGATCCATCACTCCCGACGCGTAGTAAAGAGCATCGGTTGAGACCTCGCCGAGGTCGACCACGGTCGCTCCGGCGGCCCCGGCCCCCCCGGCGAACGCCTGTGCGAGCGCGGGCGAGGACGTCCTCATATCGCGCCCCATGACGAGACGCTCGGAGCCGGCCCAGGATGCGAACGCATGGCCGATCCGGCACGCGGCATCCTCGTCTAGCTGCTCGGGGTAGAGGCCTCGGATGTCATACGCCTTGAAGACGAGATCGAGATCTGAGGGCACAGCGGCATCCTACGGGGCACTCGCCCGGCGCCTCCGGCGGCCAGATCGAGCGGAAAGCGGCGAAATGCCCCTCGTTCGCGCGTCCGAAGCCCGGGTGGGGCGTTGACGAAGATCGGATTGCCTGGAAGCATTCACTGCATGACGATGAACATGACCCCCTCCGTGCTCGACGAGCTCGAGTGGCGCGAGAGCGCGGCTTGTCTCACCTACCCCGCCGTGATGTTCTTCGGCGTCGACGACAATGAATCCGCCACCGAGCGCCGAGCCCGGGAGGACGAGGCGAAGGCGGTCTGCGCCCAGTGCGTGGTGCGGACAGATTGCCTCCAGTACGCCCTCGACATGCGAGAGCCCTACGGCATCTGGGGCGGCCTTACCGAGCTGGAGCGCAAAGCGAGGCTGCGCGGCCGCGCCAGCTAGCCGGCCGCCCGCGAGTGGCCGAATCTCGCCCCACCTTCAGTCAAACGCTGGCCA
>JADDQX010000126.1:4419-6525 GCA_016781115.1 Actinomycetota bacterium
AAGCCGGGGGGTCCGCGAGGTCGCGGCCGAGGCGTGGGACCAGGTGCGGGCAGGCGTCCGGTCGCAGGGCGCGCTCAAGCTGATGATCGCTCCCACCGGCGGCGAGCGGCCGGATGCGGAGCTGAGGTTCGCGCTTGCGACCGAGGCGGACGCGGAGCCCTACGCCCGCGACATCGGAACCGACTCCCCCGCAACGTTCCGAGCGCGCCTGACGGGAACCACCATCTGCTGCCTCGTGTACGCTGACGACAAGGTCCTCCACGCGAGCTGGGTCACCACGAGCAGGGCGTGGACCAGCGAGATAAGGGCTTTCCTCGTCCCGCCCGCAGGCGACGCCTACATCTACGAGTCGTTCACGAGAGCCGACGCCCGGGGGCGAGGGATCTACCCGTTCGCGCTGGGCTGCATCCGCGCCGAGCTGGCACAGCGCGGGAGCGCGAGAGCCTGGGTGGGCGTCGAGTCCGACAACGAACGGTCGATACGAGCTATCACCAAGGCGGGATTCGTGGAAGCTTTCGAGATCCGCTTCCGGCGGCGCTGGGGCGGGGTCAAGATCGACCCACCTTCGGGCCCTCTCGCCGAGGCCGGCCCGAGCTTCATCTCCCGCCGCGAAGTGTCTAGGCATATTTAGGGATGGCGCGATGTACCAGACACGACCATAATGAGGGCTGAGGGTTAAGAGGGTCCGTCGATCCTTTGGGTTTGCGGGCGCTCGGGAGCCAAGACCCGGCTGGCGCTCTGCCGGCGAGATCCGTCTCGTCCCCAGAGTCGCAACCGGCACGACCCCCTCAACTGGCACCTGTTGCCGGACGGTTCTAGAGGCCCCGAGCGCCCGCACTCTTACTCGTCACAGAGCGCACAGGTGGGGCGACCGCGCCCGTAAGCGCAGCCGCCTGTCGGATCAAAAGGGCAGCTAGCGGACCTCGGACTGAGCCGCCAGGTTCAAGACCTCGTCCAGGGCGATCGTGTCACCCTCGTGCTCCCACCACTTGGCCTCGCAACGGCGGCACGCGTAGAACTGAACGGTGTCTTCTTCTTTGAGATTGATCACGATGTGAGTGCAGTCCTCGCCGCCACACTGCGGACACTTCTGCATCGGTCCCCCTTGGATCCCGCGGAGACGACGTCCGCCGCCGCACCAGCCATTGTCGTGCCGGAGCCACATCTCCGACATAGCCCCTGTGGGTGGTTTTCCCACTTTTGGCGGTACTAGTCCCCCATCGGGGCGGGACCCTGGAGCATCACCTTCACCTCGGGCGGAAGGTCGCGCCCGATGTAGCGAGACTTCAGCCGCTTGCCCTCCCGGAAGTAGGCGTACCAGTAGGGGCCGTGCGGGCATGACCTGCACCCCTGTTTCCCGCACCTCACGGTCTCGAGGCGGTAGGTCACCCCTGCCTCGTTGCCGACGACGGCCTCGGGGGCCTCACCGCCGAAGTCGTCGCCGAGCGCGTGCAGGAGCCCGCGGACGAAGATGAGGACCCGACGCAGATCGTGGCGATCGAGCTTGCGCAGGGCGGAGAAGAGATCGCGGTCGACCACCACGGTCTGCCTTTCTTAGGTAGCGTGTACCTAAGTCTAGGCGCTGTAGCCGAAGAACAGCTGGCGGCGGGGGATATCTGGCTCATCTTCGGCCGCCGAGGCCGGGACCGTGGCGATCACGGACTCCGCCGGCGGGTCGACGAACAGCGGAGGCCTCGCGCGCAGGTCCTCGAGCTCCCAGCCGCGCGGAGGCCGCAGCTTCTCGGCACACCGGGTGCACAGGACGTAGACGTGCGGCGACAGCTCACCTTGAACGGGGTCCTCGAGCAGCGCTCGACGCTCGGCGTAGTCGTAGGCGAGGACGACCGCTCCGGGGCGCGCGCAACTGGGTTTCGTACACAGGTTCATGGCTCGGGCAGGCTAAGACAGGAACCGCGGAAAGCCGCGGAATTACCGCTCGAGCGCTACGAGGGAAGCTTCGGGGGGGTGTTGTTGACCTTGGAGAGGACAACCGCGGCGGCGCCGACCGCGATCAGAGCGAAGGCCGCCACGAGCCACGGCTCGGTGTCAGATCCGGTGTTCGCCAGAGCCTCAGACCCGTTCTCGAACACGAGGGTTCTGTTCGTG
>JADDQX010000031.1:0-10392 GCA_016781115.1 Actinomycetota bacterium
ACCTTCGCCGGGAGCGCCGGACGCGACCGGTGCGGGGGCCGGCGCGCCGCTGGGTCTCGGCGCCCCATTCCCGCCTCCGGAGATCCGGTCGATGATCTCGGCCTTCTTCAATCCCGTCACCTTCATGTCCAGTGACTTGGCGATCTCCTTCAGCTCGGCAACACCCTTCGTCTCGAGAACCGAGCGATCCATGGCTACCAACTCCTATGCCTCCTGCATCGAGGGAGGAAGCTCGCCCAGGTGGGGCTTCGCCTTCTCCCAGTCTTCTGTGAACCTCTTGAACCCCGAGTCGGTGAGCGGGTGCTTCACCAGAGCCTCGAAAACCTTGAATGGCATCGTCCCGATATCTGCGCCCATCCGGGCCGCCTCAACCACATGCACCGGGTGTCTGAGGCTGGCCGCCAGCACTTGAGTTCCGTATCCCTGGGCGGCGTAGATCTCGCAGATGTCCGACAGCAACCTGAGGCCGTCGGTCGCGACATCGTCAAGCCTACCTACAAATGGCGAGATTATGTAAGCACCTGCTTCGGCCGCCAGGATCGCCTGCGCCGGAGAGAAGCACAAGGTAACGTTCACCTTGATCCCTTCGTCCGACAACCTACGGGTCGCGGCCAGGCCGTTCGGGGTCAGAGCGATCTTCACCACCGCGTTGTCCGCGATCTGCGTGATCTCCCGGCCTTGATCCACAAGTGATCCCGTGTCGTCGCCCGAGACCTCGATCGACACGTCGCCTTCGACGATCGAGCAGATCTCCTTCACGAGCGGAAGAAAGCCCTGCTCCGCCTTACCGATCAAAGAGGGGTTGGTAGTGACGCCCTTCAAGACGCCCCAGCGAACGCCCTCTCTGATCTCGTCGAGGTCCGCCGTGTCCAGAAACAGCTTCATGCGTGTTGCTCCCTTCCTTCGTGAGTAAGACCCGCGCCGTTCTCCGGAGCGGTCTGTTTGGCTTCTTCGCGCTGACGCCCCACCACCTCTACCGCTTGCTCCAGTAGCACCTCGTCGGTCCCCTGCAGCTCGACGCCCCGTTCGGCGGATTCCAGAGCTCGCGTGATGACGTGGTCGATGACCTCTGTCAGCGTCGCGTCGAGGTCGTAGTGCTCTATCTGTGGAACGCCTCGCATCGCGGCGGAAGAGATCATGTACTTCTGGATCCGCCTGATCTTCTTGAACGCGTTGAGGTACCTCTCTTGCCCGCGCAGGTTGCTGTCGCGCCCTCGTCTGTAGAAGTGACTGCGGTGAAGCTCCTCGTCGTCGATCGTCACGAGAAGCGGAACGATGACGGCCTTGTCGCTCTCGATCTTCTCGAGGAATCCAGGAACCAGATGAGCGCCTTCCAGGATCATGTCGGTGCCCTCGGCTATGGCGCGGTCGATGAGGGCCTGAGCGCCGACCGCGACGGCCGCCGCTTGTTCGCGGAAACCGATGATCAAGCGGTCGCCCGAGTGAGGGATCGGCTGACGGACCTCATGGTCCGCTTCGAACGACGACGAGTAGAGCGTGGGGAACATCTCCTTCGTGAACGCGCTTCGCAGCACCTCTCTCACCGCGTCGGTCGACACCACCCGCGTGATGCCGAGACGCGTCGCGAGCTGGGTCGCGATCGTCGACTTCCCGACGCCCGTCCCTCCTCCGATCAAGATGATCAGGGGGAGGTCGAGGCGAGCTACGGACTGCCACTTGATGAAGGCCTCGGCGTAACGGTGTCCGGCTTCACGTCGCAACACCTCGAGGGTGAGCTCGCGCAGTCGCTCCTGTGTGATCACCTCGTGCTCGAGACGACGGAGCTCCTCTTCGACCTTGTTGGCGACGGCGTAGCACCTCGCCGGTCCCAGCCCGGTCACCATCAACGACGAAGCGGCCAAACCCTTCGAGTAAGGAAGCCCGTACTCCTCTTCCGCGATGAAGATGTGCTTGCGGCGAGGCTCCGTCACCGCTGCGCCTCGTGCCGGTCGCGCGCGAGCTCGGCGCCCCACCGGACCAACTCCCCGGCGTCGTCACCGTCCAGGCCAACAGGCACATTGTCCATGTAGACAACGTCCATGCCGCACCCGAGCGCGCTCCGCGTTGCGACATCTACGGCTGCTGCCTTGATCTCACACAGAAGGATGTCTGCCTCTTTCCTAGCGTCGGCGATCTCTTGCTCTAGCCGCTTGCGGTCCGAGAGTGAGTGCGTGATCCGAACGACCTCGCACCCGTACTCGGATTCCAGATGCTTCGTTATGGGCGTCGCTGCCTCCTTGGGAGCGGTCGTCGCCACGAACACCTTCAGTCCATCTACCGGACGCGTGGGCGCGGGGCGGAAGACCGTTCGAACGACCCTGATCTCGTCCCTGTCGCGGGTGCCGCGGAAGGCTGTGCGGACCTGAGAAGTGATCTGTGAGATCTGGGAGGGAGAACCGAAAGGTTCCTCACACATAGTAACCACCACGAAATCGGATAGCAAGAGCCGGTACGGCCCGAGGTAGCCGGCGAGGTATTCGATCGGCAGCGCGGCCCCCACCACGAGGCCGGTCGCGTCCGCATGAACGGGAGGGATCGCGGACCCCGAGCCCTCCAGGATCATGATGTCGCCCTCGAGGTCGTTCGCTACCTCCACGCCGCGATCGACGTTCGAGAACTCCACGCCGCCGGCGAGACCTCCGCCGCAACGACGGCATCCAACCGTCTGAACCCTGCCTAGAAGAGCGTCCTCTATGTAATCCGAGGCAGCGTGTTTCCCCGCGTCCGCGAGTTCGAGGAGGTCCGACGGCGTCACCTCCAACTCGTCGCCGCGCATCACCTCCGGCTGCGGCGGTCCGCCGCGCCCCATGGACACGATCACCGGCTTGAGGCCTGCCTCGCTCAAGGTGCGGGCAGTGAACCCGCCGAGCGCGGTCTTGCCGGTTCGCTTGCCGGTTCCGATGAGGGCGAGCGTCGGCTTGGTCGCGAGGCGTAGCCGCGGCGGCGGCGTGAAGGTGAAGTCCGCACCCTCGTACCGAACCTCGTGGTGAAGCGTCACCGCGACCAGCTCGTGGCGCCGGCGGTAGTCCAGAACCGGCTCGTCGGAGAGGTCCAGCACGGCGTCCGGTGCGAGGTCGCGTAGCGCGGCGTCAAGCGTGGCCCGGGGGTCATCGCCGCTACGCACGGCGACCTCACCGAAGGCGTCCACCCCATCCTTCGGAAGCTTCTCGCGCCCGCCCACCAGCACCGCTCCGATGATGTCGTGCCCTGTTGCCACCACGTCGTCGAGAGCGCTCTGGACCACCGGCGGGTAGTGCTCGCCGTCGACCAAGACCACGTAGCGCATGGGATCCCCAGGGGTGAGGGCGATTAGAGGAAGGAACGACCGGGTAACCCTAAGTGACGAAGCAACTACTCCGGAAGGAGGCGCCTATGTTCGGCAACAAGTCGGAGAGCGCGCACCACACCACCATGGAGCCCCGCGCCCGAGGCGGGATCGCGTTGGGCCCGATCCTGACCGGCGTGGTGGTGGCGTTCGGGTGCATGTTCCTGTTGTCCGCCATCGTCGCGGGCGTCGTTGCGGCCATGGGTCTCACCGAGGCAAACGTCACCGAAGGTGAAGCCATCGACGCCGGGATAGGAGCGGGCATGGCGCTGGTAGCGGCGCAGTTCCTCTCGTACCTGTGGGGCGGCTATACGGCCGGTCGGATGGCTCGGGGATCTGGGGTCGGCAACGGACTGCTGGTCCCGCTCACCGCGCTGATCGTGGCGGCGCTGGTCGGAGCGATAGCCACCGGACTCGGCGCCACCGCGAACCTGAACCTCCCGTTCACCACGAACCAGCTCCCAGTCGAGAACAACAACCTCGTCGACTGGGGGATCGGGATAGGGATCGCGTCTCTCGTCGCGATGTTCCTCGGCGGTGCGCTTGGAGGCGGCATGGGGGCCCGCTGGCACAGCAAGCTCGAAGACTACGCGGTCGAGGAACGGGCGACCCACGAGGTCGACCTGCGCGACGACGATCACACGACCACCACGGGCTCCCACGCCACCCCCGTTGAGCAGGGAGCGGACCTTCACCCTCAAGAACGCCACACCACCACGGGGCGCTAGCTTCCAGAGGTTCCAAGGCGACCAGATCCCGTCCGGGCACCCGGGCGGGATCTTTCGCGTCCGCAGGAAGGGCCCTTCCGAGCGGAGAACCACCCTCGTATGAGGAAGCTGATCGGGATGCTCGTCGCGCTCGCTTTGGTTGCTCCTATGACGGGCGCGGACCGGCCCGCCTCGGCTGCCATCGCAGATGCAGAGGTGACGGTGTACGCCGCCGGCGGCACCCAGGTGAGTAACGGTGTCTTCTTCCCCGGCACCGCGCTCGCGAACGGCGACGACTACGTAGGGGAGCCGCTGATCGTGCCGGAGGGTTCGAACCTTCGCTTCTTCAACCTCGACGTCTCCGCCTTCGCCGGCGCCCACAAGATCACTTCGTTCAAGCGGGTCAAGAGAGGCGGCAAGAAGGTCCCGCTGTTCGCGTCGAAGCTGGTGGACGGCCCCGGAGAGGACCTAGTCGTGACCTCGCACGTGAAGCCGGGGACGTACCCCTACTTCTGCTCCATCCACGACGGGATGTTCGGGCTGATCGAGGTTCAGTAGGAGCGCGAGGTCTAGCTTTCGGAGCGGGCGCCTTCGGGCTCCCACTCGCTGACGAAGACCCTCCAACCGCTGTTGCGCTCGCGACAGATCCTCCGAACCTGCTCCGCGCGCGTGACCGCCTCCGGACGCGGGATCACAAGCACCAGCGACGGCCCCGCCCCCGCCAGCGCAACCGGCAGCCCTGCGTCGCGCAACTCCTGATGGACCGCGGCCGTCTCCGGCATCAACTTCAACCGGTGGGGCTCGTGCAGGCGGTCGTTCATGGCGTCGCTCAATATGTCTGCGCCGGCACCCGCCGTCATCGCGGCGACCAGCAACGCGGCGCGAGACGCGGTGAACTGCGCGTCGGCGAAGCCGACCTTCGCGGGCAGGGCCTTGCGCGCCTCCGTTGTCGAGAACCCTCCGCGCGGCACGGCAACGATCGGGAGCAGGCGCTCGTTCGGATCGAGCCGGTAATACTTGAGCTCGCCGTCGGCCCTCCCGTGGTAGCAGACGACGAGACCACCCAGCAGCGCGGGCAAGACGTTGTCGGGGTGGCCCTCGAGCCCACTCGCGAGCTGCACCATCTCGATCTGAGGAACGCTCCTGCCCGTCACCGCGCGCGCCGCGAACAGACCCCCGACCACGGCAGCGGCAGAAGACCCCAGGCCCGCAGCAAGCGGTATCCGGTTCTTGATCGTCACGGCGTACCCCGCGGGACGGCGACCGACATGGTCGAAGAACGCGTTCATGGACTGGATGACCAGGTTCGTCTCGTCCGCGGCGAGCGTGGCGGCCCCTTCGCCCTCCACCGCTATCTCGATCGAATCGCGCCGCGGCTCGATGTCAATCTCGAGATGCATCCGTATGGCGATGCCCAACGAGTCGAAGCCCGGGCCGAGGTTCGCGATCGTCGCAGGCACGAGCACCTTCACTGCTGCGGGCATCTCACCTCGTCTTTCTGACGTGCCGGATGAACAGCCCGGAGGCTATATCCCGGGTCCCGCGTCAGGCGAGCTCGAGCTCCTGGAGGATGGGCCTGACCTCCGCCGGCACCAGTTTCGGGCGAGCCGCTCCCGCGATCGCCCAATCCGGATCCTTCAGACCGTGGCCGGTGAGGACACAGGTGACCGTCGCTCCCGGCGGCACGAGCCCTCGCTCCTTTAGTTGGCGGAGCCCGGCCACGCCGGCGGCGGATGCAAGCTCGACGAAGATGCCCTCTGCCGCGAGGTTCCTGTAGGCCTCGACGATCTCTTTGTCTCGGACCGACCCGATCGCGCCACCGGACGAGTCCGCGGCTTCGCTGGCACCGCTCCACGAGGCCGGGTTCCCGATCCTGATCGCGGTGGCGACCGTTCGCGGGTCGGACATCGCCTCACCTCGGACGATCGGGTTCGCACCGGCGGCCTGGAACCCGTACATCTTCGGCAGCGTCCCGGACCAACCGGCTTGTTGTGCTTCGCGGTACCCGCGCCAGTAAGCCGTGATGTTCCCCGCGTTGCCCACGGGCATCACGTGCAGGTCGGGAGCGCGTCCCAGGTCTTCCACCACCTCGAAGGCGCCGGTTTTCTGTCCCTCGATCCGGTGCGGGTTCACGGAGTTGACGAGCGTTATGGGATACGCCGTCGCCATCTCCTTCGTGAGGTTCAGCGCGACGTCGAAGTTCCCGTCGATCTCCAGAACCCGGGCGTCGTGCGCCAGCGCCTGCGATAGCTTGCCCAACGCGACGTTCCCGCGCGGGATCAGAACCGCGCACACGAGCCCTGCCCTTCCGGCGTAGGCCGCGGCGGAGGCACTCGTGTTCCCGGTGGACGCGCACACGACCGCTCGCGACCCGTCCTCTAGAGCTTTGGAGATCGCTACCGTCATGCCGCGGTCTTTGAACGAGCCCGTGGGGTTGAGGCCTTCGTATTTCAGCCACACCTCTGCGTCGACCTCCTCCGACAGCCGCGCCGACCGGATCAGCGGCGTGCCCCCTTCGTGCAGAGTGACGATCGGCGTGCTCTCGCTGACCGGAAGGCGGTCGAAGTAGCGGCGGATGATCCCGAGACGAGGCGAGTCGGCGGGGATCTCGGTTCTCATGCCTCGGTCGTGCCCTCTACCCGCATCTTCGAGGCGATCTCCTTCACGGTGTCGAGCCCCTCTAGCTGGTCGAAGGTCGCGCGGTGACGCCCCTCGCTCGCGAGATGGGTGATCAACACCAAAGTGGCCTGATCGTCGGATCCCTCTTGGCGCACGCTCGAGATGGAGACGCCGTGATCGGCGAACGCACCTGCGACCGCGGCAAGTACGCCCGGCTGATCCAGCACCGAAAGAACGACGTAATAGCGCACCAGCGTTTCTTCTTGCGGAACGATCGCGGCGCGGCGCGAGTACCCGGCGCTGGCGGGAGAGCGGCCTCCAGAAACTATGTTGCGCGCGATCTCGACGATGTCGCTGACCACGGCCGACGCCGTGGGCGCTCCTCCGGCGCCACGGCCTAGGAACATCAATTCGCCGACGTTCTCGGCTTCGACGAAGATGGCGTTGAAGACGTCGCGCACGGCCGCTAGAGGGTGAGTGCGAGGGAGCATCGCAGGATGCACGCGCACCGACACCTGCTGCCCGGCGGTCTCCGCAACCGCCACTAGCTTCACCACGTAGCCGAGATCATGCGCGGCTGCGATGTCCTCGGAGGTGACGCGGGTGATCCCCTCGGTCGGGATGTCGGTCGCGACCACACCGGAGCCGAAGGCGAGGGTGGCCAGGATCGCCAGCTTCGCGGCTGCATCGAATCCCTCGACGTCGGCCGACGGATCGGCCTCGGCATAGCCGAGCCTCTCTGCTTCCGCCAGAGCCCCCGCGAAGGACTCCCCCGTCTCGGCCATGCGGGTGAGGATGAAGTTGGTGGTCCCGTTCACGATGCCCATCACCTTGCGAACGCGGTCCCCCGCCAGCGACTCTCGGAGAGGGCGGATGATCGGGATCCCTCCACCGACGGCCGCCTCGAACAGCACGTCCACTCCGGAGGTTCCGGCCGCCTGCAGCACCTCGCCCCCGGCTGTGGCGAGAAGCTCTTTGTTCGCCGTCACGACGTGCTTGCCGGACCGGATGGAACGCAAGATCAGGTCGCGCGCGGGCTCTAGCCCTCCCATCGCCTCGACGACGATCTGGATCGAACCGTCCTCTACGACGTCCGCCGCGTTGCGGGTGGTGGTGCCGGGGTCGAGCTCGACCTCACGCCTCCGCTCCGGATCCCGGACCGCCACCCTGACGACCTCTATGGGCGCACCGGCGCGAGCCGCCAGCTCGTCGGCGTGATCGCGCAGGATCCGCAGCGTGGCGCCTCCCACGACACCGCACCCGAGCAGACCGACCCTGATCGTTTCCATCGACGAACGCTAAACGCTTCCCGCTCACGAAGGCGCCCTCTAGGCTGGAGCGATGCCAGAGCTACCGGAGATGCAGGCGCTCGCGGAACGGCTCACGACCGCCTACGCAACCCGCACCCTCGAGTCGTTCCACCTCATGCAGTTCTCGGCGCTGAAGACGTTCGATCCGGACCCATTGAGCCTCCGGGGTCAGACGCTAGAGCGCGTGGACAGACGGGCGAAGTACCTGCTGTTCTGCTTCGGCGACCGCCGACTGGTGGTGCATCTGTCGCAAGGCGGCCGGATCGACTTCGAAACCCCCCCGAAGAAGACCAAACCGAAGGGCGCGGTCGCGCGCCTCGGCTTCGAGAGCGATAGCGCGGTGTTGATCAAGGAGTTCGGAACCGAGCGCAAGGCCGCGATCTGGGTGCTGGACCACGACGATCCGGGACCACTCGAAGGTTTGGGTCCCGAGCCCTTCTCGGACGCCTTCGAGGAACTGGTGCTGTCTAGCACGGACCGCCGCCGGATACACACGCTGCTCCGCGATCAGCGTTTCGTAGCCGGGATCGGCAGGGGGTTCAGCGACGACATCCTTCATCACGCGCGGCTGTCACCTTTCGACTCGCTCGCGACGCTCGACGAAGCTCAGCGACGACATCTCGTTGCTTCCGTGCGGAAGGTTCTCCAAGAGGCGACGGAGCGCGAGCGAGAGCGGACGGGAGGGCTGCCGGCCAAGATGGGCGACAGGTTCACGATCCACAACCGCCACGGCCAGCCGTGCCCACGCTGCGGCGACACGATGAACCGGATCTCGTACGAGTCGCACGAGGTCACCTACTGCTCCACCTGCCAGACCGGCGGCCGGATCCTGGCCGATCGTCGGATGTCGCGGTTGCTCAAATGAGACGGGGCTTCAAGCTCGAGGCGCGCCTAGACCTCGGTCTCACGCTCCGGCCCTTCGCGCGCGGGCGCGCAGATCCCACGATGCGACTGGAGCGCGACGAGGCCTGGCGGGCGACGCGCACGCCCGCAGGTCCCGCGACCGAGCACCTGCGGGTAAGGCCGGGAGCCGTCGAGGTGGAGGCATGGGGGCCGGGCGCGGAGTGGCTGCTCGAGCGGGCTCCCGCGCTGGTCGGGATGCACGACGACCCCTCGGACTTCTCGCCGCGCCACCCGGCGCTCCGAGACCTCCACCGGATGCACGCGGGGCTTCGGATCGGGCGCTCAGACGCCGTGATCGAATCGATCGTTCCGACGATCCTCGAGCAGAAAGTCACCGGCACCGGCGCTCGCCGGTCGTTCCGCGCACTGGTGCTGAGATACGGCGAGCCTGCTCCGGGGCCGTTCCAGCTTCGATTGTGTCCAGAGCCGAAGCTGTTGGCGGGTCTCCCCTACGAGGACTTCCACCCTCTCGGCGTCGAGCGGAAACGGGCCAGGGCGATCAAGGTGGCCTGCTCCTACGCGGCGCGTCTGGAGGAGACGGTCGGGCTGGCGCAGAGCGAGGCGTGGCGGCGGCTCTTGGCGCTGCCGGGGGTAGGACCGTGGACGGCGGCCTTGGTGGCAGGGGCCGCGTGGGGGGATCCAGACGCCGTCGAGGTCGGCGATCTACACGTTCCGCACAGCGTGTGCTGGTTCCTCGCACGAGAGCCGCGCGGCAGCGACGCCCGGATGCTGGAGCTGCTCGAGCCGTACCGCGGGCAGCGCGGGAGGGTGATCAGGCTGATCGGAGCGTCCGGCGTCCGAGCGCCTCGCTACGGCCCCCGGGCGGAGGTAGTCAGCTACGCCCGGATCTGAACCCCGGCGGGCCGCCATCGCTGGAAAAGCGGGTGAAAGCGGAACAAATCGAGCGCGGCTATCGTTCTCCTACACAGCGGCGAACGTGGTTCAGAGCTAGCCACATCGGTCCTACGGACTAGAGGGAGGCGATGGTGGCTGAAGCGTTCTGCAGCAGGTGTCAGCGGACGGTTTACATCGGCAAGGATGACGGCGACGGCTGCCCCGTCTGCTCCACACCTCTTGTCGCACAGAGCGAACCCGAGATCCAGCTTGCACCTCCCGCGACGGCGTAGCCGTCGAGGAGACAAAGAGCTGTTAGCCGCTCGCGCTTAGCGGACGGGCGATCCGTCCAGTCGCCGGTCGAGCTTCAATACGTCGTCGAGCGTCTCTCTGGCGACGATCACGGTGGCCTTTCCATCGTCCACCACCACGATCGGGGGCCGGGCGATGCGGTTGTAGTTGGACGCCATCGAGTACGTGTACGCACCGGTTGCGGGGATGCACAACAGGTCCCCCTCGGCGACATCTGGTGGAAGGTCGATATCTTTGATCAAGATGTCCCCCGACTCACAGTGCTTGCCGCACACCGTCACCGCGCTACCTCCCGGCTCGTCGATCCGGTTCACGAGGAATGCTTCGTAGCGCGCTCCGTACAGCGAAGGCCTGATGTTGTCGGACATGCCGCCGTCCACAG
>JADDQX010000031.1:10634-11658 GCA_016781115.1 Actinomycetota bacterium
AAGACCCGAGCCGGTTCCAGGGCCGAGGCGTAAGACTTCGCCCGCGTGTCGAAGGTGGCGCGATCCAACAGGATCAGCGGTGTCCCGAATCGCTCCGCCAACTCGACCACGTCGCAGCCTGCAAGATGCAGCCGTCCATCGTGCGAGGACGCGGTATCCGGAAGGATCTTTTCCATCTTTTCCATCTCTTGAGGCTACGGCAACGTGACGAGCGATCCCTCCATGACCAACTCACAGCGACCGCCCACATCGACATGATCAGCAGACGCGCGCAGGAGGAGGCGAGACGGACGGCCCATCTCAACCCCCTGGTCGATGACCAGGTCTATCGGCCCCAGACGCGACGCGAGGTAAACGCCCAGGCCCGCTGCCGCCGAGCCGGTCGCAGGGTCCTCCGCGATCCCCAGGGAGGGAAAGAAGCCACGGGCGCGCACTGCCCCGGCGCGGGTCGCGGTGAAGCAATAGGTACCCACGGTGTCGCCGAGATCGTCGACCAGATGTGGGACCGGACGGCACCTGGCAAGAGCGGCCTGGTCTCTGAGCGGGATCAGGAGATGCCTGATGCCGACGTCGGTCTCGGCCGGACGGAGCCGATCCAGGCTGCGGCCGAGCTCGCGCGGCTCGAGCCCGATCTCTCCCGGAGCGAGCCCCAGAGCCTTCGCGACCTTCTGATCCACCTGTTCGTCCCGCACGCGCAGATCGTCGCCCGCGCTGCCGCTACGCCGGAACCACACCGACTCGTCGCGGAAGGTGACCTCCGTGTGCCCCGCGGCCGTCAGTTGTTGCACCTTGTCCGCCGCGATCTTGCCGAGCCTCTTGAGGGCCCAGGCCGTTCCGAGGGTGGGGTGCCCGGCGAAAGCAAGCTCCTCCTGCGGTGTGAAGATCCTGACGGAGTACGAATCCGGCTCTACATCCGTCACGAACGCCGTTTCCGACAGGTTCATCTCCGCCGCGATCGTCTGCATCTGGTCAACGCTCAATCCAGACGCATCGGGGAACACCGCCAGGGGGTTCCCGCGGAAAG
>JADDQX010000031.1:11665-20008 GCA_016781115.1 Actinomycetota bacterium
CGCGAAGACGTCGACCTGAACGAGATCCACGCTCACATCCTGTCGGGCGCGCCGACGCCGAGAAGGCCGAGTCCGCCCGCGAGGACACTTCGCGTCGCGAGGCAAAGGACCAGGCGCGCCTGCGACAGCTCACGGTCCTCGCTCACGACCTTGCAATCCCGGTAGAAGCCACTGAAGGTCGATGCCAGCTCCTCCACGTAGCGGGTGATCCGCTGCGGCGCGCGCAGCCGGGCCGCCTCGGGGACCGCCTCCTCGTAAGACGCGAGCTTGCGCATCAGCTCGTCCTCGCTCGGATGCTCGAGCCGCTCGAGCCTCGCCACTTCGACCTCCGGCTCGTATCCCTCCTCCGCGGCCTTGCGCAAGATCGAGCAGATGCGCGCATGCGCGTATTGCACGTAGTAGACCGGATTCTCCGGCGCCTGTTCCTTGACGAGGTCGATGTCGAACTCGAGAGGCGCGTCGATCGATCTGGTGAGGAACGTGTAGCGAGCCGCATCCACGCCGACGTCATCGACCAACTCGTCTAGCGGAACCGAGACGCCGTGTCGCTTGGACGCCTTCACCTGCTCGCCGCCGCGCACCAGTGACACGATCTGCACGAGTGGGATCTCAACCGCGGGGGTATCGAAACCGAGCGCCTCGACGGCTGCCATCAGACGCGGGACGGTGCCGTGATGATCCGCGCCCCATAGGTAGATGAGGCGGTCGAAGCCGCGCGAAAACTTGTCGACGAGGTAACCCAGATCTGCGGCGATGTAGGTCGGTTCGCCGTTGGAACGGATCACCACCCGGTCCTTGTCGTCTCCGAACCGCGACGAGAGGAACCACAAGGCCCCGTCACGCTCCTCTATCAATCCCTTCTCGCGCAACGTCTCGATCGCGCCGGTGACCTCGCCGCGTTCGTGCAGGGTGCTCTCACGGAACCAGACGTCGAAGGTCGTTCCGAAACGCTCCAAGGAGCGCTGCACGCGCTCCAGGACTGGTGGCCACGCGAGCTCCAGCATCCGCCGGTCACGCTCAGCCGGGTCTACGTCCACGAGGGCCTCGCCGATCTCCTCGGCGAGCTCTTGGGCGAGCACCCGAACGTCCTCACCCTTGTAGCCGTTCTCGGGTACCTCCGCCTCGATCCCGAAGTGTTGGAGGTAGCGGGCCGCGACGGACGCGCCGAACAGCAACATCTGCCGCCCTGCGTCGTTGAAGTAGTACTCCCGGGTCACCTCGTGCCCCGTCGCCTCCAGCAACGCCGCGATGGTGTCGCCCACCGCAGCGTGGCGGCCGCTGACGACGTTGACCGGCCCGGTGGGGTTAGCCGAGACGAATTCGACGTTGACGCGCACGCCGTTACCAGTATCCGAGGTTCCGAAATCCGTGCGGCTTGCGGCTCTCCGCACGACGTCGTGAAGCCACGACGGAGACAGGCGGAAATTCAAGAATCCAGGACCCGCGACTTCAACGCTGGCTATCAGGTCCGACGCTTCAAGAGCGTCCGCGATCGCCTGAGCTAGATCGCGAGGTTTCCCAACTCCTTTGGAAGCAACGAGAGCGACGTTGGTCGCCCAGTCGCCGTGGTCGCGGTTGCGCGGACGCTCGAAGAAGGGCCGGGGGACGTTGTCCGCCGGCAGCAGGCCCGCCGCTGCGACCTTATGCAGCGCAGCAGCGACCATCTCACCCAGCTGATCGGTGATCACACGCGCTCCTACTGAAGCAGTCGCTCGACCACGTCCAAGAGGTCGCTGGGATCGAACGGCTTCGTCAGGTAGTCGGCAACGCCGAAGCTCTTTCCTCGCTCGATGTCGGACTGCTGCGCCTTCGCCGATAAGAACACCACCGGGATGTCCTTGGTCGTTTCGTTCTCCTTCAGCTTCGCGCAGGTCTGGTAGCCGTCGAGACGCGGCATCATGATGTCCAAGATGATGAGGTCGGGGTGTTCGGCCGCGGCGACCTCGAAAGCCTCTTCGCCGTGGTGCGCGAGCAACACGTCGTAGCCCTCGACCTCGAGGTTGACCTCGAGCACCCGCAGGATCGCCGGATCGTCGTCGCAGATCAGGATGCGTTTGCCCTCGGTCGACATTGGTGGGGATGGTAACCGGGGCTTGGGCGGCAACTCGAGGCTCTAAGGTGGTGTCTCCCCTGCCCCCGTAGCTCAGGGGATAGAGCACTCGCCTCCGGAGCGAGGTGCGCAGGTTCGAATCCTGCCGGGGGCACCGAGCACGAAGTGCGGCCAACGGCAGGATGTCTTCTTATCCTGCCGGGGGCACCGAGCACGGAGTGCGGCCAACGGCAGGATGTCTTCTTATCCTGCCGGGGGCACTAACGTGCGGGTGAACTAGGCCTGACAGGGGGAGACGAGAGTGAACCGATCGCGTGGCCGGGCCGGGGGGAGGACACCCCTCCGCACCGCCCTCCCCGCGGGCCTAGGGGTCGCCTTGCTAGCGCTGTTCATGTCGGCCGCACACCGAGCCCCCCGCGCTGAGGCCCAAGAACTCCCCCTGCCGGCGCTCCGGCCCAACGTGCTGGTCATCATGACGGACGATCAGCCCGTCAACAACACGATGGCGATGATGCCTCGAACCCGGCACTGGTTCGGCCAGCGGGGGACGACCTTCACGAATGCCTTTGCCACGACGCCCCTGTGCTGTCCATCGCGAGCCTCGATCTTCACCGGGCGATACGCCCACAACCACGGGGTGAAGGCCAACTACCGCGAGGAAACCGACAACCTCGACCACGACTCGACGATGCAGCGCTACCTCGCTGAGGCGGGCTACCGCAACGCGATCTTTGGGAAGTACCTCAATGGGTGGGACAGGGCCGAAGATCCGCCGTTCTTCCACGACTGGGCCATCATCCGCGGGGGCAAGGAGCGCGGTTATTACGGTGGTGATTGGAACGTCAACGGTCAGCAAGAGGTCGTCTCGCGCTACTCCACCAACTACATCAGGGATCACGCCTTGCGGTTCCTCGAGAGTGCCGAGACGTTAGACGCTCGCCCGTGGATGATGTTCCTGAATGTGTACGCGCCGCATCATCCGAGCCTGTCCCCAGAACGGTATGCGGAGGTGGACGTACCAAGGTGGATTGATGACCCCGCCCGACGCGAGTCGAACCTCGCTGACAAACCCCCGTTCGCGCGTCGCGTCAGCGGCGCGCGCAGACGGGCAAAGGAGAACTACGAAGCCCAGATGCGTTCACTCGTTCCGGTCGATCGCATGGTCGAGGCAGTCAGGTTGCAGTTGAGGGCGCTGGGCGAGACCGAGGACACGATCGCGTTCTTCATGTCGGACAACGGCTACATGTCCGGCGAGCACCAGCTTCTGCGGAAGTCCGAGCCCTACACGCCGGCGACCAAGATCCCCTTCATGACGCGCTGGCCGGGGAACTTCGAAGCGGGGCTGACCGATCGTCGCGTCATCGGCAACATCGACCTCGCGCCGACGGTCTACGAGGCGGCGGGGGTGACTCCCGACGAGTCGTTCCCGGTGGATGGGATGTCGCTTCTGGACGATGCCACCCGCGACGACATCCTGTTGGAGTATTGGCAGGAGCACCCGATCAACCAGACCTACGTGCCGTGGGCCTCGCTACGGACCCGGCGGTTCCAATACATCGAGTACTACGACCAAGACATGCAGCAGGTCCGGTTTCGGGAGTACTACGACCTGCACAGCGACCCGTGGCAGTTGGAGAACCTGCTGAACGACGAGGACCCCGCGAACGATCCCGACGTGAGCATGATCGAGCAGCGTCTAGGAGAGCTACGGCGATGCTCGGGCGAAGGTTGCCGCTGACCGCATAGATCGAGGGTTGCCTTCAAGCGGGATCGGCAGCGGTTTCGGTCCTCCCTCATCTCGGGGCGCAGCCTCGTCACCTTCGGCAACCGGCGCGCAACGCGGCGATCTGTTGGTCGACGCGATCGGGTGCCGTACCGCCGTGACTCGTGCGTAAGCGCACGCTCCGAGCCGGGCCCTCGGCCACCTCGGGCACCTCGGTGGCGATGTCGGCCGCGCCGGACTCAATAGCGGCGACGAGACTGCCCGCCGCGCGATGGGCATGCCGGAACGGCATCCCCTGCGCGACGTAGGACTCCGCAACGTCCGTCGCCCAGGTCGCTCCCTGTCCGGCGGCGAGCGCGAGTGCGTCGGTGTCGAACACGACCGCTTCCATCAGCTGCCGCATCCCCTGCAGGCAGGCCTCGACCCGATCGACGGCCGCGAAGACATGGACCTTGTCCTCCTGCAGGTCGCGGTCGTATGCCAGCGGCAACCCCTTCAACAAGGTGAGCAGGGCCGTGGTGTCGCCGATGCCGCCCGCGGCGCGGCCTCGGATCAGCTCGGCAAGGTCGGGGTTCCGCTTCTGCGGCATCATGCTCGAGCCGGTCGACCAGGCATCCGGGAGACGCAGGAAGCCGAACTCCGAGCTCGAGAAGATGACGATCTCCTCCGCCAGACGCGACAGGTGGACGCCGCAGAGCGCGCATGCGTGGACGAGCTCACAGGCGAAGTCTCGGTCGGAGACCGCATCCATGGCGTTGACGAAGAGATGTTGTAGTCCCAGCTGGTCGGCGACGACCGACGGATCCAACCCAAGCGTCGTCCCCGCCAGCGCGCCTGCCCCCAGGACAGAGACTGCCGACGCCGCGCGCGCCGCGTCGAAACGTACAGCGTCCCTGGCGAAGGCGGCCCCATGCGCGCAGAGGTAGAAACCGAGGCTGATCGGCTGAGCCCGCTGCAGGTGCGTGTATCCCGGCATCACCGCGTCTCGGTGCTCTTCGGCGCGCGCGGTGAGAAGCTCGACCAGATCGCGAGACAGCCCGGCCAGCCGTCCGGCGGCATCGCGACACCACAGCCGGAGGTCCTGCGCAACCAGGTCGTTGCGGCTTCGGCCCGCGTGGATCCTCGCCCCGGCGTCGCCCAGACGTTCGGTCAGCTCCCGCTCTACGAGTGAATGAACGTCTTCATCGATCGGTGCGATCCGAAGGTCGCCTCTCTCCCATTCCGCAAGGAGGTCGTCCGCGACCCGATCTATCTCCGCGACCTCGTTCTCCGAAAGCAGACCGGCGGCAACGAGAGCGCGGGCATGTGCCTGTGTCGCGGCAAGGTCGTAAGGCAGCAGACGGATGTCGATCTCGATCGACCGCGTCAACCTCAGCATGTCCGGATGCGGGCCCTCGCTGAAGCGCCCCGCCCAGATCGCCTCAGACACGGCTCTTCGCCCATTGCTTCGTCGGAAGCCCCCACAGCTTCACGAACCCGGCGGCGTCCTCGTGCCGGAACGAGTCGCCCTCGTCGTAGGTAGCCAACGCGTGGTCGTAAAGAGCATGGGGCGAACGCCGCCCAACGGGCGAACACGAACCCGGGCCGAGCCGCAGCCTCACGTCGCCGGTCACCGCATCGCTCGACGACGAGACGAAGGCGTCGATCGCCTCACGCAGCGGCGAGAACCACAGCCCCTCGTAGACGATCCGGGTCCACGTGGTCTCCAGCTTCCTCTTCTCGAGCAGGTAGGCGCGCTCCAGCGTGAGGTTCTCCAGATCCTGATGAGCCGCGATCAGCGACAGCGCCCCGGGGGCCTCGTAGACCTCGCGCGACTTGATCCCAACAAGCCGATCCTCTACCAGATCGATGCGGCCGAACCCGAACGAGCCCGCAATCTTCCCCACGGCTTCGATCAGATGAAGGGCTTCGAGCGATTCGCCTTCGAGCGCCGTCGGCACTCCGGCTTCGAAGTGCAGCTCGATCTCGCGGCCCGCGAGTGACGCAGAGCGGGGATCCTGGGTGATCTCGTAGACGTCTTCCGGAGGCGCGGCCCAGGGATCTTCCAACACGCCGCACTCGATGCTTCGCCCCCACACGTTCTCGTCGATCGAGTACGGAGACGATTTCGTGGTGCGGATCGGGAGATCGCGCTCGAGCGCGTACGCGATGGTGTCGTCTCGCCCCATCCCCCAGTCGCGCACCGGAGCCAACACCTCGAGATCCGGCGCCAGAGCCCCGAGCGCGACCTCGAAGCGGACCTGATCGTTGCCCTTGCCGGTGCAGCCATGTGCGACGGCGGACGCGCCCGTTTCGCGTGCCACCTGCACCAGAACCTGCGAGATCAGAGGACGAGACAGCGCCGAGACCAGCGGGTAACGCCCCTGGTAGAGCGCGTTCATCTGCAGCGCCGGGAGGACGAAGCGGTCCACGAAATCAGCCCGCGCATCCACCAGCCTGCTGTCGCTCGCCCCCAGCTGCAGAGCGCGCCCGACCGCCTCGTGAAGATCGCCCGGCTGTCCCACATCGACGGCGACCGCGATCACGTCCCAACCGCGCTCGGCCAGCCACGGGATCGCGACGGAGGTGTCGAGGCCGCCGGAGTATGCGAGTACGACGCGACGCGCGCTCATCGGGACACGCTCTCTAGCACCGGCTCGCGTTGCAGCCAGCGCTCGACCATCTGTTGAGCGACGCCTGCGTCGGAAGCGGCCGCGAACACAGTGTCGTCGCCGGCGATCGTTCCGACGACCCCGTCGGCCCCCGCCAGGTCGATCGCCCGAGCGATCGCGGACGCGTGCCCGGGCAGCGTGACGATCACCACGATGTTGCCCGCGACCTTCAGGTCGATCGCGAACTCGTCCAGCTCTGTTTGCAAGGTTCGGTCTAGACGCGCCGAGCGCGCCCGTGACGTCTCGTCGGGGAACCGGTAGGCGACCTGATCCCCGATCCTGACCTTGATCGCCCCCAGCTCGTGCAGGTCGCGCGAGACCGTCGCCTGCGTGACGTCGTGGCCGGCCGCCCGCAGCGCCGCCACGAAATCCTGCTGTGTCGACGCGCGGCCTTCGTGCAGGATCTTCAGAAGGTCTCTACGCCTCTGTGACTTCATGCCAAGCCTCCTCTAGCAGTTGCAGCCCGCGATCGATCTCGGCGTCCGTGATCACGAGCGGTGGACAGATCCGGATGACGTCCGGCGCGACGTCGTTTACGAGGACGGCGTGCTGCAGCGCCGCCGCGGCCAGACGAGAGGCCGTGGGCGAAGGCAGTACTACTCCGAGCAGGAGCCCTCTCCCTCGCACGCTGTGACTGCCGAAGATGGACCGGAGCCCTTCCCTTAGGCGCGCGCCGGCGATCCGCGCTCGGTCGAGCAGGCCCTCGCGCTCGATCACGTCGAGCACCGCGAGCGCCGCGGCGCTCTGCAGCGGGCCGCCCCCGAAGGTGCTGCCGTGGTCACCGAAGGTGAAGGTGTCGGCGACGCGGGGGCCGGCCAAACACGCCCCTATCGGCAGACCTCCGCCGAGGCCCTTGGCGATGCAGACGATGTCGGGCGCGATCCCGGCCGGTTCGAAGGCGAACCACGAGCCGGTGCGACCGATGCCCGTCTGGACCTCGTCCAGGATCAGCAGGCAGCCGGCGCGGTCGCACAGATCGCGCACGGCCGCCAGGTAACGATCGTGCGGTACCACGATCCCGGCCTCGCCCTGGATCGGTTCGACGATGACGGCCGCCGTGTCCTCGCCGACCGCCGCCTCCAGCGCGTCTACGTCGTTGAAGGCGACGTGCGAGATGCGCGGCAACAGCGGCTCGAACGACGCTCTCTTGGAGGGCTGACCCGTGACCGAGAGTGCCCCGAGGGTTCGGCCGTGGAAGCCGCCCACGGTGGCAACGATGCCGCGCCGTTGTGGCCCGCCCCACTTGCGCGCGAGCTTCAGAGCGCACTCGACGGCTTCGGCCCCCGAGTTGCAGAAGAAGCTCCTCATCCCGCCGCTGACGCTCAGCAATCGCCCGGCCAGCTCGCGCTGGGGAGCCGTGACGTAGAGGTTCGAAACGTGGAGGAGGCGGGCGGCTTGCTCCGCGATAGCCGAGGTCACATCGGGATGCGCGTGGCCGACGCTCGCGACCGCGAGCCCGGCCACGAGGTCCAGGTACGGCTTGCCGTCTGGGTCGTACAGCGTGCTCCCAGAGCCGCGCTCGAACTGGATAGGCCACCTCTTGTAGGTCGCGAGCATCGGGTCCACCGCCGTGGCCGGCGCGCTCACGGCAGCACCTGGGTCCCGATGCCGTCGGGAGTGAAGATCTCCAGCAGGAGGCAGTGCTCGACGCGCCCATCGAGGATGTGGACCTTGCCGACGCCGGCGCCGATCGCTGCCAGCGCGGACTCGGCCTTCGGCCGCATGCCCTCGGAAAGCCCCTCGGCGAGCTGGGCGAGATCGCCGCTCTTCAGCTCGGAGATCAGCGAATCGCTGTCGCCGAGGTCCCGGTAGAGACCTTCGACGTTGGTCAGGTAGATCAGCTTCTCGGCCTCCAACGACCCGGCTATCGCGGCCGCGGCGGCGTCTGCGTTGACGTTCAAGGTCTCGCCCTGCGCAGT
>JADDQX010000127.1 GCA_016781115.1 Actinomycetota bacterium
CAACCCCACGACCATCTGTACCCGGTCACGCTCCAACAGGATCCGCCCGTAACTGACGGGCGAATCCTAGGGGGTCGGAGAGGATTCCTTCTGACCCGGCAGGCGATCCGTCTCCGAGGGGGCCTGGGCGTGCCGTTGTCCTGCTCGACGTTGAACTCGTAGTCGTAAACGAGCGAGCCTCCGTACGCAACAAGTGATCCCGCCAACAGCGACAGGATCGTGACGACCAGCGAGGGATAACCCTCGTCCCAGCGCCCCAGCCGGAGCACGATGTCGACGACGACGATGGCTGTGGCGGTCAGCGCCACAGCCATGTGCCAGTTGGCCTGCGCCACGCTTGGGTCCCCCGCGGGGTCGACTTCAGCCAGTCCCAGAACCCCGTGAGTGCGGTCGGCACCGAGGCGATCGCCCCGGCGACATCACGTACGTCGCAGCGCGGAAGAGGTCACGGGAGGTCGTCCCCGGCTCGTCGTCCTTCACGTACAAGGTTGTCAGGAGCGCACAGAGGGACGGGATGCGGCCTGAGCGGGTCCGTGGAGTTAGTTAGCCCCCCATCGCCGCGCAGAGGGGCGGCTTACAACCCATCCCCTACGTGGTCGCACAGGGTCCACGACCTGCTGTATCCAGTTCATCGTGGGCAACCGGCACTCATTGCCAGCGGGCTGGACAGCGGCAGATCACTCGCTGACCGACGATGAGGTATCAGCGCGCTAGGGCACATCATCGAGCGGGCGATCCTGTGCCTCGCGCATCGGGACTACGCGCTCGAGCTCTTGATCACGCTCGCGAAGTCAGCGCACCTACTGGCGACGGCAAGCGTCGGGCGCGACCACCGGAGCGCTTATGGGCTTGATCCTGGTCTCGCTCGTGGCGGGGATATGGCTCATGTCGAGACTATCGCCCCTCCTGCTGGCACTCATGGCTTGGTCCCTAGGCGCGGTTATCGGGATCGTCAGAGGGATCGTCTGAGCGATCCGGGAGAGTTAGAAGACCGTGGAAAGACCGCGGAGTCCGCGGGAAACGCAGGGAAACGGCGGGATATCCCGAAGCTGCAAAACCGCAGGTCAGGCTGTCATTTGACAGTCATCTAGGCGGGTATCGAAACACCCTGAACAGGCCGTTCAAGGCGGTACGCACGGGTTCGAATCCCGTTGGGGCCACTGAAAGGGCGGCGCGCTGCACCGTCGAATTTCGCAAAGGCGGTAGCACGGGTTCGAATCCCGTTTGGGGGCACCAGAAACCAGGCGGCGTCGTTACGAATCTCTGGTGAGGAGACCCGACCTCCATCGACGTAGCGCCGCCCAGTAGAGGGCGGCCATCGGGACGGCACCGACCAGCGTGTGATCGAGGGGATGCCATCTGTCCCGCAGGTCGGTCCCGTCCGCCGTCACCTCGCAGATGCCATCGTCGACTATGAAACAAGGACTGAGAACGTGAGGAACGATCTCCATGCCGACCAAGACGAGCAATGGCCCGATGAACACCAGGAGCAGCCGCCCTGCTCCTGCAGGTTTCGCTCGCAGCAGTGACCACGCGCCCCGAAGGGCGCTAGGGATCCCGAGTAGGATCGCGACCCCGTACCCGATCGTCGGTAGTACGACGGGTAAGTCTCGAAGTTGGGGAGCGCCGCCACCTCCGAAGCACGGCGGGTTTACGCATTCTTCGACCTGTCTTGGGGCCGGGCGCGGCTCCCACGTGGCCGCATAGAACAGGCTCCCGATGATGCCGGCGCCCACCGCCAAGACAAGGACGCGCCACCCGTAGCGCGCGAGTCGGTCGCTCAACTCACCAAGGAGCGGAGCCGGACGCCCAACGTCGTGGTCATAGACACATCTTCTACGACAGGGAGCAGCCGGATCATGGACCGAGCTACAGGCCGTATGGGAGCCGTCTCCGCCCCGCGGTTCGGCGCAGTGTCCTTTTAGGTCCACTGACGCGGTAGCACGGGTTCGGATCCCGTTGGGGCCACTCCGCGTTAGCTTGGCGGCGCCGGCACCTCCGTCTCGATCTCGTGCGGGAGAGGGAACCACCGGAGGTGTTCGAAATCCGCGGACACAGCCGGGGCACCTGGACCTTGTCCATCGCCAAGATCTGCTTGATCGAAGATGTAGCCGGCGTACTTGAGGTAGTCGGCGAGCACCGACTCCGGTTCGGTCGAGCGATGAAGCTCGAAGGTCAGCTGTCCGTTCCGGTAGGTGACGTCGCGCAGGCTCATCGGGGGCTCCGCGATCCCCATACGGTGGGTCCAGGTTCCCGCCTTCGGATCGAAGTCGTACTGCGGCAGGAGACGCCACCCGTCCTCCGCCACCATGTGGACGGCCTGCAGGATGAAATCGAACACTGCTTCCGAGATGAAGTAGTTGAAGTTCACGCGCACCCATCCGGGCTTGATGCCCTCGGAACCGCAGGCGATCTCGCGCTCGAATTCGTGGGACGTGTCGATGTCGATCCCGAGAAGGCGGTGACCGTAGGGTCCCGCGCATGAGCAACCACCTCGCGCCTGGATACCGAAGAGATCGTTGAGCAGAGCGACGACGAAGTTGTGATGGAGGTGCCGATCGCCGCGGCGGATCACGAACGAGACGATCGATAGCCGCCGCGCCTCGTGGTTGCCGAGGACGTCGATGTTCGGGTTCTTCTCCCATGATGCGATCGCTCGTCGGATGAATCGCTCCTCGCGGCCCTCTATCTCCTCGACCCCCACCGCATGTTTGAGCTGGAAGACCAACCCCGCCCTGATCGAACCAACGATGTCCGGCGTCCCGCCCTCTTCGCGTTGTTCCGGGTCTGGCAGGTACCGGTGTTCGGACGCGTTGACGTAAGCGACGGTGCCGCCGCCGGGCACGCTCGGGACGCTGTTCGTTAGGAGGTCCTTGCGGACGATCAGCACGCCGGGGGTCCCGGGCCCGCCGATCGACTTGTGAGGAGAGATGAAGATGGCATCTTTGAAAGCAGACCCGTCGGACGGCGAACCCATGGATATGCCCACATAGGGCGCGGCGGCGGCACAATCCCAGAAAGAAAGGGCCCCGTGCGCGTGCAAGAGGGCCGAGATCCCCTGCGTGTCGGAGACGATCCCCGTAACGTTGGACGCCGCCGAGAAGCTTCCGATCTTGAGCGGCCGTCGCGCATGCGCCACCAGCTCGCGCTCGAGATGCGCCTGATCGATCATCCCATTGTGGTCTTCTCCGATGACGACGACGTCTGCGATCGACTCTCGCCACGGAAGCTCGTTCGAGTGATGCTCGTAGGGCCCGATGAAAACGACGGGGCGCTCTTCGCGCGGGATCTGCTCGCTCAGACCGTACTTCCAGTCGAGCTCCGCCGGAAGCCGGAGGCCGAGGATCGTGATCAACCTGTCGATCGCGCCGGTGGAGCCGGCGCCGGCAAAGATCACCGCGTGCTCGTCGGACGCTCCGAAGCACTCGCGGATGATGTCGCGAGCCTCTTCGCGGAACCGCGTCGTCTGTAGTCCTGTCCCCGACGTTTCGGTGTGGGTGTTCGCATAGAGCGGGAGAACCGCCGACCGGATGAAGTCCTCGATGAACGTGAGCGAGCGTCCCGACGCGGTGTAGTCGGCGTAGGTGACGCGGCGGGGTCCGAAGGGACCTACCAACACCTCCGTGTCGCCTATCACCGACGCTCGGATCGTCTGCACCAGATCCTCGGGATGGCTCACCTGGCTAGCGTAAGCGGGGGCCCCGGTCGGGAACAGCCCCGATGACGGGCAGGAGACGGGGGTGTATAGGTAGAAAGTCTTGGGATAGGCGTCTTTTTGCCCGCTTTGCTGGTATCCAACAGCAGAGGGCAAGGCCAGAGGAAAGGGGACCTCATGCGGCGCAGCTACCTCACGGTGACACTGCTCCTGGCCCTGATGATGGCCACTCTCCCTGTGGCCGCATCGGGCGAAGCGCTCCAGCCAGCCACCGCGACGATCACGCTCGGAGGGGCGGGCGCGTGGGTCGGGGCCAGCGCGCCGGATGACCTGACGCTGCCGATGTCGACGCCGGACCCCGCAAGCCGAGCGAAGGCTTGGATCCCACAGGAACCTGGGACCAAGAAGTGGATCGAGCTCTTCTACGGCCCCTACGTGATCCACCCCGGCTCGGACTTCTCTCGCATCGATCCGGAGATCGCACAGATGGACGGCTACGCCGTCGGCTTCGAGCCGAGCGTGGTCTACGCCGACGGGACCGAGGCCTCGGGTCATGACATCCACATCCACCACGCCCACTGGACGTGGCTCGACCCGGATGCACCAGGAGGGCACCGCTGGTTCTACGGGACGGGAGAGGAGCGGACGCAAGGAAGTCTCGATCCCTCCGCGAAAGCGGACCCTCGTTACAAGGACGGGATGCGCTACGGCATCCGGGTGAAGCGTGGAGACCAGCTCGGGTTCATCTCGATGCTGCACAACAAGACCGCGAGGGCGCTCACCGTCTACATCAAGATCCGCATCCAGATGGTCTACGGAACCCACGAGCAGATCGAAGAAGAGAAAGGTTGGGACTTCCACAACCTGACCCCGGTATTGGTCGGATCGACGTTCAACGTCCCGCGCACCGGAGGCGAGTACGTCTATCCGCTCGACTCGACCAAGAAGAACATCGGCCCGCACGGGAACTACGCGAGCCCCGTCGCGTCCTCGAAGGTGGTTCCCGGGGTCGGGCAGGTGTTCGAGGTTCCGTGGGACGGAACGATCGTCATCGGGGCGGGTCATTCGCATCCCGGCGCTCGAGAGGTCGTTCTCTCGAACATGGGAACGAAGAAGGACCCCTGCTCCCAAGACGGCGATCGTTTCCCCGGCGTGACCGTGGCTCGGAGCCGCAACATCACGCGCGGAGACGTCTTCCCGTCCGAGGAGTTCCAGATGGGGCTCGCGCAGCCGGGATGGCGCGTCCACGTCCGCAAGGGCGACCGCTTGGTGTTGAACGGGGTCTACGACGCGACCAACTATGCGTATCCAGACGCGATGAGTTTCTTCGGCATGTACATAGACACCTCCGAGAAAACCTCGGACGAAGAGGTCTGCACCGCCGAGCTCCTGAACGACCCCGGCGCCACATCGGATGAGATCTCGTGGACGGTTCCGAACCAGAAATGGCCGGAGCACCATCCGATGAAGACGTGCGAGCGCTGTGACAAGCCGGGTCCGCTCCCCAAGCCAGGCCCCGAGACGAACACTGTTCACATCGCGGGGTTCCAGTACCTCCCGGGCAACCTCGGGTATGAGGGAGAGCCGTTCGGTCCTCCCGTCGTCCAGAAGGGCGAGACCCTTACCTTCATCAACGAGGACTACGCCTTGGGCGCGGTGCGCCACAGCATCACGACGTGCCGCGCACCGTGCAACGGGGACTACACCGTCAACTACCCCTTCCACGACGGTGAGATCCACTCCGGCGCGTTGGGCTACATGTGGGAAGAGACCTACGTCACTGCTCGCTCGGAGCCGTACTGGGAGCTCGACACGTCGAAGATGGACAAGGGCTACTACACCTACTACTGCCAGCTGCACGCGTGGATGCGCGGCGGCTTCTACGTAAAGTGATGAAGAGACGCTGGATGACCCCGGCGCTCGCCGCCGCGCTGGTTCTTGTGTTGCTCTTCGGCGCGACCCCGGCGCAAGCCGCGCCTGCGGCCTCCGGCCCTGCCGGGTTCATCGCGGGTTTCGCGACCCCGGTGGTGGTGATCTCCGAAGGAGAGGGCATCACCTTCTACAACTTCGACATCGCGCCGCACGACTTCGTCGCGCTCGATGCATACCTGTCGAAACGAGCGGCGCGCAGGACCAAGTGGTGCACCGCGTTCGAGGGTAAGTGCCCCCTGTTCTGGAGCCCCCGCATCGGCATCGGTCAGTCCGCTGAAGTCCTTGGGTTGGATGCGCTGAAGGGCGGCGATCGGTACCGCTTCTATTGCACGCTGCATCACAACATGGTCGGGACCCTGGTCGTCCGCTGATGCCGCCTCCCGTGCCGTCGACCTCCGCCCGTCTGCTCGCAGCCCTCTTTCTTGTCATGGGTGCGGCTGCTCCCGGAGTCGCGGCGCCCGCTCCTCGACCTTCACCGGTGAGGCTCGTGGAGCCGGGCTTCGTCGTCACCTCCTACGTTGCCTCCGGAGGAACCCCTTCCAGCCTCGCCTTCGGCCCCGACACCAGGAAGGGCGGCGAGGGCGATCGGCTGTACATCGCGGACTATGCGGGGAATCGCGTGCTGGTGGTCGACGACGTGGCGGGGGTGGGTGGCGAACCCGAGACATTCGCAGCGGGGTTCCGCGGCCCACTGGGGGTGCTGGCGGGGCCGGACGGAAGCATCTACGTCGCCGATTCCGAAAGGTCGCGTGAAGGACCATGGGGGTTCCGCCCCTACGGCCGGGTGTGGCGGGTGCGAGATCTGAACGGCGACGGCATCGCCGACAAACGGAGCCTCGTTCTGAAGGACCTCCCCAACGGGCGGCACAACACCAACGGCATGGCGTGGGGGGCCGATGGCCTCCTCTACGTGAGCAACGGCAACTCGACGGATGACGGCGTAGAAGGCGGCGAGTCG
>JADDQX010000128.1 GCA_016781115.1 Actinomycetota bacterium
CTATGTAGGACAACCCGACGAATGGGTACGCGAGCGACAGAGCCACCCGGGACAGGACGACCAACCAGAAGATCGCGGATACGCCGAAGAGGGTCAACCCGATCCACAAGAGCGGCTCCCTCAGGGCCCGCGTCAGCGTCTGGCCCACGTCGGCGACCTCCGCGCTGCCGATGCGGCCGATCGACTCCATCGCCGCCTTGAGCGTCACCTGCCCCGCGGTGGCGAAGACGACGCTCACCAGCAACAGGGCCACCGAGATGAGCGTCGACGAGGTCGACCCGGCGGCCGCTACGGGGACTATCTCGGGAGGAGGAGCTTCGAGCGCCATGCGGCGGAGTCTAAGTCGCTCTACAAGGGGTCCGATCTCTGGCTACAGTCAGCAACCGCGGGCGACGTCCGACGACGTGCTCTCCCGAGATTGTCGCCATTCTGTCGGTGACTTGTCGGTGTTCTGTCCTGGAACTCCCGGCCCTCATCGCAGTCTCCTTGCACTCGGCCGCGCAAACAGCCGGTCTCGAGCATCGGTGAGCCGTCGCCCAGGTGACGGGTGAGGTGGGGGGTATCTGTGGTCGCTGTACACCAGCTTAAGGAGATTCGTCGGGTCGCGCTGCCCATATGTGTGCTGGTTGCGGCCAGCCTAATCATGTTCGGGATGCCTGCCCAGGCCGCCGCCGAAACGTCGACGTCGCCCACGCCTCCCGACCTCCAAGCGGTCAACAGAACGCCCGTCGGAGGTCCCCCGCCCGAGCACGTAGAGCGCGGCACGGATGTCGAAGACCGTTCGCGGCGGACCCGGGATTCGCGCACCTTTGTCACCCCCGAGGGACTCCACAGAACCGAGATCTATAGCGGGTCCATCCACTACCGCGACGGCCAAGGTCAATGGCAAGAGATCGACAACACGCTGGTTGCCTCCTCTGAGTCGGGATATGCCTACGAGAACGCCGCCAACAGCTACAAGGTGGCTTTTCCCGCTGATCTCGCCGCGGCCCCGATACGCCTGAGCTTCGGCGATGCCTGGATCAGCTTCGCGCCACGCGGCGCCACGGGGTCTCCGACCGGCCAGGGCAGCACCGCGACCTACGCCGACGCCCTGCCCGGGATCGACGCGGCGTATACCGCTACCAGCGATGGATTGAAAGAGGAGCTGACGCTGGCGACTGCCGACGCATCTCACCAGGTCGTCTTCGATATCGAGGCGAGCCCCGGCCTCAGGATCGACACGGACGACCAGGGTGCCACGACGGTCGTAGCCCCCTCTGGAGAGCGTTTGTCCATAGCCGCACCGTTCATGTACGACAGTGCCGACGAACCGGCTTACTCCAGCGACGTCTCGTTCCAGCTGGAGCGCAGCGACGCGGGCTTCGTCGGTACGCTGACGGCGGACCCGGAGTGGGTGAAGGCACCGGGTCGGGTCTTTCCGATCGTCATAGACCCCCAGTTCATCTCGCCCAGGGCCGCTCCTGACTGTCACATCACGAGCGGCAGCGCCGCCGACTCCAGCTTCTGCAGCGCTGAGCCGCTCAAGGTGGGATACGACGGCTCACAGGCCTCGCGCGCGCTGATGCAGTTCAGCCTCGGTGCTTTGCCACCGCAGGTGGACGTGCTGAACGCGGAGCTCGGCATGAACCTCTACGCCACCTCGACCTCCAACGGAGCCTCCGTGAGCGTGCACGAGGTGAGCAAGTCGTGGACCACGGCGGTCACCTGGAACAAGCGCAACAGCACCGACGCGTGGACCAACGCCGGCGGCGACTTCAAAGCGGCGGCATATACCCGGACCGGCGTCGGCACGAGCACCGGGTGGCAGTACTGGTACCCAACCGAGGTCGTCCAGGACTGGGTGAACGGGAGGTCCCCGAACAACGGGCTGATCGTCAAGGCGGACGCAGAGACGGTCAACAACGTGCTGAGCTTCAGGTCGTCGGAGTCCTCCATCGGCAAGCCGCGCTTGACGGTCGAATACGAGCCGCGCGTCGGCGAGCGCCCCTTCTACACGGTCGAGAGCCAGCAACTCAGCGACAGGATGTCGCTACACGCCAACGTCGCGAGCGGCAACGTCATGCTCAAGGCAAGCGACCTCGCGATCGCCGGCACTGGGATCGACCTCAGCCTCGACCGCGTTTACAACAGCCGCGCCGAGAGCATGATCGGCTGGAGCGACCAGTGGGGCCAGGGCGGAACGGCGGCCTACGAGGAACTGATCAAGTACGGCGACGGATCGGTCGCGCTTTCAGGCCGCAGCGCGTTCGTGATCCCCTTCATCAAGAGGAGCGACGGGACCTTCAAGTCACCTCCGGCAATCGACGCGACCTTGACCAGGAACGCGGACGCCACCTACACGCTGAAGTTCCACCACGACGAAGAGAAGCACCACTTCTCGAGCGGAGGCCAGATCACCTCGGTCGTCGACCGCAACGGCAACAAGATCTCCTTCGCCTACGACAGCTTCGGCAGCGTCGCGTCGGTCACCGACACTCAAGGGCGCGTCACGACGTTCACGCTCAACAGCGTCGGCATGATCAGTTCGATCACGGATCCGGTGGGTCGCAAGCACACCTACGGCTACGACGCAAACGATCTGCTGACGAGCTACACCGACCCCACCGGCAAGATAACGAAATTCGCCTACGACTCGCTGTTCGCTCTCACGCAGATCACCGATCCCAATGCCAACTTGACGAAGCTGGCGTACGACTCCCACCGCCGCGTGACGTCCATTACGCGGGTGACCGATGCCGCCAACGGGACGGGACCGACGACGTCGTTCACGTACAACGCGGGCAACACCGTGGTCACCGATCCCCGCGGGAACAAGACGACGTACGCGTTCGACGGCATGGGGCGCGTGAGCAAGACGACCAATGCCCTCGGCAACGCAACGTCGAAGACGTACACCTCGAACAGCAACGTCGCCGACTACACCGACGCGGACACAAGCAAGACGATCTTCAGCTACAACGCCAACAACAACCTCACCAAGATCCAAGCGCCCACCGGATCGATCAATACCCTGGCTTACGACGATGCCTCGCATCCGCATTCACCCACCACCCTGACGGACGCGCAAGGAAACACCCAGACCCATGTCTACGACACCAACGGCAACGTCGCTTCGGTCACGAACGGACTCGCTAGCCAGAACAAGTTCAGCTACACCTACAACTCCAACGGGACGCTGGCTTCCATCACCGACTCCAAGGGCAACGTCACCTCACATTCGTACGACACCAAGGGCAACCTCACGCAGATCAGCTACCCGTCGCCGATGGGTGCGACCTCGTTCACCTACGACGGAGTCTCGCGTACGACGTCGATGACCGACGGCAAGGGGCAGAAGACGAGCTACGCCTACGACGCGGTCGACCGGCTGACTTCGATCACCTACGCCGACGGCGCGACCATCTCCTACAGCTACGCCGCCAACGGCAACCTGCTCAGCCGCGTGGACAACACCGGAACGACGAGCTTCGCCTACGATGCGCTGAACCGGATGACCAAAAAGACACTTCCGAACGGGTCTTCAATCACCTACGGGTACGATGCGGCCGGGAACCTGACCTCCCTAACCGATGGCGGGGGCAGCGTGAGCTACGCCTACGATGCGGTCAACCTGGTGTCTTCGCTGACCGAGCCCTCGGGCGCCAAGACCACCTTCTCGCACGACAAGAGCTACAGGCGGACGTCGACCGCGTACCCGAACGCGGTGACGCAGAACGCCACCTACGACGCCTCCGGGCGCATGACGAAGATCGCCGCCACGAACTCTGCCGGTACCACGTTGACAAGCTTCACCTACAGCTACACCGACCCCGCGACGGGCAAGGACAGCGCGTTGCGCCAGAGCGTGACCGACAAGAACGGTAACAAGACCGTCTACGGCTACGACGTAATCAACCGGCTCAAGAGAGCCAAGACGACGAGCTCGTCGGGGACCGTTACCGAGGACTACCAGTATGACTACGACGGCAACTCCAACATCACGAGCAAGACCGTGAACGGCATCGCGACCAGCTACACCTATAACGCGGCGAACCAGATGACGGCCGCCGGATCGACCACCTACTCCTACGACGCCGCCGGCAACCAGACCGGCAACTCCGCGGGACTCGCATTGAGCTACAACGCGAAGAACCAGACGACCAGCATCACCCCGTCGGGTGGCAGCGCGGTCTCGATGAGCTACGCGGACGCGACCCAGGACGAGCGGGTGGGAGCCGGAGGCAAGACCTTCGACTACAGCTTGCTCGGTCTCACGACCGAAAGAGATGGCGGCACGACCCACTACACCCGTGACAACAAGGGAGCTCTCGTCGCTCAGCGTGGTCCTTCTGCGACCCACTACTACCTGGTGGACGCGCTCGGTTCCGTGGTCGGCCTCACCGACTCGTCTGGAAGCCTTGCCGCCACCTACAGGTATGAGCCCTACGGGAAGCTGGTTTCGAGCACAGGGAGCCTTTCGAACCCATGGCGCTTCGCTGGTGGCTACTTCGATTCGTCAACGGGCTTCTACAAGTTCGGGACGCGCTACTACGATCCAAACGTGGGGCGGTGGACGCAGCCGGATCCCGTCAGTGGGTGCATCGATCAGCCTGAATCACTAAATCCTTACGTGTACGTAAATAGCAACCCTGTAAACGCCACTGATGAGTCGGGACGCTTTTCGTTCTCTTGCTGGCTGCAGTGTGTCACGGCCGCGTGTTCGCGGACGGTTCTACTCTCGTGCCAAAAGGTTCTTCGCGTCCCTATAATCGGCTCTAGGCTGTTCGTCGGGTGCGTCATCGGCGCTTGCGGTGCCTGGGCAACATGGTGTGTGTTCGCATGTCCGTAAGAGCACGTCGGAGCAAGCGAAGGTGCACTCGGTCGAATGCAGCGCCGGCCGACGCCAAGCGTCTGTTGTGCAAGATGAATGAGCCCAAGGAAGAACGACTGCTTGCGATGCTTCACGATTCGAGTCCGAACGGGCGCCGCATCGCTGCCGCGACCCTTGTTGCCCTCGATGATCTTCGTCCGGCGAGACCTTTGATTGAGGCACTTCGCGCGGCGGAGGGCCACGTTACAGGACCCGGGTGGCCACCCAGCGCTGACGAGCTGTTGCGCTTTGGTCTTTCGCGCCTCAGGAGTTTGCCTCTAGTCGAAATCTTCAGCAAGGGGCTTGTGGATGAGGATCGGCGTGTAAGGACTCTTTCGGCTTTCGCTCTTGGTGAGATTGGGAACAGCGGCGCCATCGACGTCCTTGCTGACGCATTGAGCGACGAACATCGGCCGCTCCGGGTCGAAGCCGCCAAAGCCTTGGGAAAACTGCGTGACCCGCGGGCGGCTGCCGCGCTCGTAGAGGCACTCGATGATGAATCTCTCCTCGTACGCCGGGCTGCCAGTGACGCTCTAGTGAAGCTTGGAAACGACTCGAGACGACACCTGCTCGAGGCGAAGCGGACCGGTAGTGCGAGGCGGCGTCGAGCTGCCGGACGCGGGTTGAGGAAACTCTAGTCTGTCACGATGTGGACCCTGGGTGGGGGTGACAATCTGCCTCGTCTGCCGCCCAGAAACGGGTGGAGGGGCGCTACGACGCGAACGGCAACCAGACCGGCAACTCCGCAGGCCAGGCGCTCACCTACAACGCCAAGGACCAGACCACCTCGATCAAGCCCGCGGGCGGGACCGCAATCTCGATGGCGTATGCCGATGCCAACCAGACGGAGCGAGTGAGCGCCGGCTCGACCACCTTCAAGTCGACCCTGTTGGGCCTCCAGGGCGAAACGACCGGCACCGCCTCGACCTACTACACCCGGGACGAGGCGGGGCGCCTGGTGAGCCAGCGCACCCCCAACGGCACCCACTACTACCTCTTCGACGTACTCGGCTCGGTGGTGGCGCTGACCGACTCGTCGGGCGGCGTGGTGGCGAGCTACAGCTACGAGCCCTACGGCAGGACCACCGCGTCGGGCACAGTCTCCAACGCATGGCGCTTCGCGGCGGGTTACTTCGACGCCTCGACGGGCCTCTACAAATTCGGGACCCGTTACTACGATCCTGGTTTGGCCCGCTGGACGCAGCGATAGCGGATCCGCGCCAACACCGCGCAGAAGATCTTGAGCCGGCCCTCCTCGCCCCAATCACGTGGCCCTTAGCCCAATCCGTTCAGGTCAATGGTCCGGTCGAAGGGTTCGTCAACCAGGCGGTACCCTTCGCCGCGGACCGACAAGACGAAGTCGCCGGTCTGCTCACTAGACTCGAGCTTCTTGCGGATGCGCGTGATGTGCTTGGAGACCCTTTCGCTTTCAGCGAACGAATGCTGTCCCCACACGCGGCGGCTCAGATCGGCTACCGAGACAACGCCGCCCGCGGCGAGTACGAGAACCTCCATGATGCGGAACTGCGTTGAGGTTAGCTTGAGAGGCCGTCCGTACCAATGAGCGATTCGGCGGCGAACATCGAGCTCCAAGGCCCCCCATCGCAGCGTCATTGGAAGACGAACGGGCCGGCTGATACTCACGAGTGCCACCGCGCGCGCAGCTATCTCCTCGACCGGTACGTCGCTCCCTATCCAGTCATCCGCCTCCAACT
>JADDQX010000032.1:0-2398 GCA_016781115.1 Actinomycetota bacterium
AGGCTGAAGATCAACAGAAGGGGCAGCGATGCCCCGGCGTAAGCGAGCACCAGCGTGTTCACGGTGGAAGCGATGTGGTCACGGCCGATGCGGAGAGCGGATCGATAGAGCGCGCCGTAGCCCATCTCCGGGTTCGCCGCCCGCAGCTCCCATACCGCGGAGGCTTGAGTGATCGTGACGTCGTCCAGGACGCCCAAGGCCCCGACGATGATGCCGCCGAGCAGCAGGCCCTCCAGATCGACCTGCCCCGCGGACAGCTGCAAGAACCCCGCCTCTTCGGAGGCGAGACCGGTGAAGCTCGCCGCGCCCACGAAGAAGGCCGCGAGCAGAGCGGTGAGCGTCAGGCTCGCGAGCGTTCCGAGGACGGCTGTGGTCGTCGCGGGATGAAGCCCATGTGCGAGGTACAGGGCCATGAACATGATGGCCGCCGCTCCGACGATCGCAACCGCAAGCGGGTTCTCCCCGGCGAGGATGGCCGGCATCATGAACCGAATGAGGACCATCACGCTCAGCGCGAGGCCGACGAGAGCCGCGAGACCCCGCCACCGGCTCGTGATCACCACGGCGATAGCGAAGAGCGCCGCGAGAACGATCAGGGGACGTTCCCTCTTGAAGTCCACGAACGTGTACTGCGACTCCCCCGGCGCCGTGTCGAACCGGGCGACGATGATCTCGTCGCCGGCCTCTATCCCTCGGGAGCCTTCTCCGCGCGCGTAGTCGAACGAGACCTCGGCCCCTTCACCCGGACCCTCCGCCACGATCGCGGTGACTGCGGAACAGAAGTAGACCGTCCCCTCCGGGACTCCCTGACACTCCTCCGGACGCACCTCGACAACCTCGGCGGTCGCCCGTTCCCCTCGATCCCCTCCCGCGAACCGGCCTTGCACGTCGGTGGATCCGGGCCACAGAAGCACCAACCCGGCGACGGTGGCGAGCGCGAACGGGGTGACTGCCAGCAGGAGTCTCCGGTGCATGCGCCCGGAGACCTGGACCTGCGGGTGCGTGTGCGAGTGAGCGTGGCCCACGGGTTACGGCATCAGACGCTGGTGAGCTTGCGACCGATCACCAGGCGTTGGATCTGGTTCGTCCCCTCTACGATCTGAAGCGCCTTCGCCTCGCGCATGTAGCGCTCGACCGGATATTCGGTGATGTAGCCGTACCCGCCGTGCAACTGGACCGCGTCCGTGGTTACGCGCATCGCGACGTCGGAGCAGAAGAGCTTCGCCTGAGCGGCTGCGATCGAGTAGTCCTTGCCGGCGTCCCGCAGGCTGGCGGCGTACCTGTACAGGGCGCGGCCGGCCTCGATCTGCGTGGACATGTCGGCCAGCATGAACTGGAGCCCCTGGTTCTGATTCACCGGCTTGCCGAACTGCTCTCGCTCCGCGGTGAACCTCAGAGCCTCGTCGAGCGCCGCTTGTGCAAGACCGATCGAACAGGCCGCGATGCCGAGTCGGCCGGAGTCCAGGGAGGCGAGCGCGATGCGGAAGCCTTCGCCCTCTTCACCTACACGCCTCGACGCGGGGACCAGCGCGTCGTCGAGTTGGAGCATCCAGGTAGGTGACGAGCGCCAACCCATCTTGTCTTCCTTCTTAGAGCCCCCGAACCCGTCCGTGCCCTTCTCCACGATGAAGGCGCTGATCCCTTTCGCTCCCGGCCCCCCCGTTCGGGCCATCACCAGGACCGCGTCCGCTTCGTTGCCGCGCGTGCAGAAGACCTTGGACCCGCTGAGGCGGTAGCCGTCGTCGGAGAGTTGCGCCTTGGTTCCGAGCGCGCCCGCATCGGACCCCGACTGCGGCTCCGATAGCGAGTAGGCGCCGAACCACTCCCCCGAACAGAGCCGGCTGAGCACGTCCTTCTTGAGCTCGTCGCTCCCGAAGCCGTTGATGGCGAAGGCACAGAGGGTGTGGACCGACAGCCCGACCGCGAACCCCAGGTACGCACGAGCTATCTCCTCGACGACCAACAGGTAGGTCCCGTAAGCAAGGCCGAGGCCGTTGTACTCCTCGGGGTACGAGATGCCGGTGAGATCCAGCTCCGCCAGCTGCTTGTAGAGAGGCGCCGGATCTTCCGAACGCCGCTCGTACTCGTCCGCGGCAGGTGCGGCTACTTCGTCCGCGAACTCCCGTACCATCTGAACGAGAGCGCGCTGCTCATCGTCGAGCAGTCGCAGGTCCGCCGGCATGCGCCGCAGGATATCCGGAGAGGGCACATGAAGATCGAAGACAGGCGCGGGGAACCCGTCGCGGAGACGACCGTGACAGTGGACGACGAGGAGTTGATCGACCTCCTCCAAGGGCTTGCCGACCTGGTGGAGGGCAAGCGCGAGCATCTCCACTTCCAGCAGCTAGGCGGACCGGAGCTGGTCGTGCAGCGGGCGGGCGCGGAGGATGCAGCTCCG
>JADDQX010000032.1:2675-7744 GCA_016781115.1 Actinomycetota bacterium
CTGCACAGAGCGCGACCTCCTGCGGCGGCTCGCTCCCCACCTCGTCGAACCGATCCCATTCGTCCTGCCGTTCTCCGGCCGGACCACCCGCGCCAAGTTCGGCGTAGGCCTGTGGGCATACGACGCCCTGGCCAGCTTCAAGAACCTCAAGCTCCACAAGCATCTGGACTCGAACGAGGCCGAAGCTTTGGTACCCGCCCTTCCGCGCGACCAGGTCAAGGGCGGCTTCATCTACTACGACTGCAAGACCGACGACGTTCGCCTGGTCATGGAGAACCTCATCCAGGCGCGTCGCTACGGCGCGGTGCCGGTGAACCACTGCGTGGTCCGGGACCTCTCCTCCGGTGGCGGCCTGGGACGGTCCGTGGTGGAAGACACCGCGTCGGGCACGCACTTCGAGATCGAGGCGCGGCAGATCATCGTCGCCGCGGGAGTATGGGCCGATCGCGTGGAGGCGCTGGCCGTGTCGGACGCCCACCCGCGCCTGCGCCCCTCCAAGGGGGTGCACCTCGTGTTCCGTCGCGATGCGATACCGGTGCTAGAGGCGGGAGCTTTCATCCCCGACGCTGAGAAGAGGCGGATGTTGTTCGTGATCCCATGGCTCGACCACGTCATCGTCGGCACCACCGACGATGCTTACGAGGGCAGCTTGGATCACCCGATGGTCGAACAAGAGGACCGGCAGTACTGCCTCGACGCCCTGAACGTCACCCTGGACCTCCACCTGGACGAGAGTGACATCGCCGGCGCCTACGCGGGCCTGCGCCCGCTCATCGCCAGCGAGCGGGACGCGACCGCGGACCTCTCGCGCCGGCACGCGGTCTACGAGATCGCCCACGGCATCACCGGCATCACCGGCGGCAAGATGACGACCTACAGACGCATGGCCAAAGACGCGGTGGACGGCGTGGCCGAAGTCCTAGGTATCTCCGCTCGCTCGAAGACACGCTGGATCCGGCTGGGCTCACGAGACGTGGGCGCGCTCACGGCGGCGGTCGACCGGCGCTGCCGTGTCCTTGGCCTGGACCGCGAGGTTGGGCCGAACCTCGTCAGGTGTTACGGAGACCGCGCGCTCGACCTTCTCGAGCTCGCCGGCGCCGAGGGTCTGACGGCTCCGCTGGTTCCGGGGATGCGCCCGATCCAAGCGGAAGCCCTCTACTGCGCGCGAGCCGAGATGGCAACGCACCTGGGCGACCTTCTGGGACGCCGGACGCGCGTGACGCTCACCGATCCCGAGGCGGGCATCGGTCGAGACTCGAGCGCTGCGGCCGTCCTCGCCTCCGAGCTCGGCTGGAGCGACGAGGAGGTCGAACGGCAGCGGGACGCTCATAGGGCCGAGGTCGAGGCGGAGCGCGGATTGCCCCTCCACCCGGCGCCGCTGCGAGCTCTCCGCGCCGACGCCGCGGTCGACGCGGGATGACCAGAAGCGCCACCAAACTCGTCGTCCCCGCCTTCGACGACACGCCTCTCGCGGGATACCACTTCGAGGGTAGGAGCGAGGACCCGCTGTTGCTGGTGAACGCGATCGGGCCGGACCTCTCCTCCTGGCGCCCCCTGATCGACCAGGTCGAACGGGAACAGGCGGTGGTCGCATGGGATCTCCGCGGTCTTCACGGCTCCGGCGAGCCGCGGTCGGACCGGATAGACGCAACCGCGCATTGCGAGGATGCGGTCGCGGTTGTCGACGCGGTCGGAGCGGAGCGCTTCGCCGTCGCGGCCTGGAGCACGGGCACCAGGATCGGGATCGAGATCGCGCGCTCGTATCCCGAGCGTGTCAAGTCGGTGGTGATCGTCTGCGGCGGCCTCGGGCGCGGCTTCCGCGGGCTCTTCAGGTACCTCGAGATGTCTCCGTTGTTCCCGTACGGAGCGGGTGTCGCCAAGCACTTCGCTGCCTCGCTGCAAGGCCCGTTCCGAGCCTTCGTCTCTCGTCCGGAGATCGCAGGGGTGGTGCGTCAGTCCGGGGTGATCGGCCCCGCCGCAGACGTGGATGCCCTGGTGAAGGTTCTCCAGAGCTTCGCGTCGTGCGACCTCAAGCAGTTGCTCCGGACCTACGAGGAGGTGGCCAGCGACTCAGACCCCGCGGTTTTCGCCGAGGTCCAGGCGCCGTGCCTGCTCGTGGCAGGTAGACGGGATCGGTTCGCCACCCCCGGGATGGTGGACGAGATGCTGAGGCGCCTGCCGGTCGCGGAGAAGGTCGTCTACGAGCAGGGCAGCCATTTCATCCCGCTGGAGTATCCAGAGAGGCTCGCGCTGGACATGAGGTCCTTCTTCACACTTTGAGCGAGAGGACGTCTCGCAGGACCTCGAACGTCGCGGGCGTGTGACCCAGCACCTCCCCGTCGGCTTCGATCAGCAGCGGCCGGTCCGACGTGATGCTCACCTTGACGCGTTTGGCCTCCTTGACCGAGGGATGAGGCAGATGAGTGCCCTTGAACACCTTCGGCATCATGGCGATGGCGTCTTTCTTGCGGGCGTGCTCGATCTGGACGTCCAGCAGGCCGTCGGTGGGCGCGGCCTTCGGGGCGATCTTCATCCCGCCGCCGAAGAACTGTCCGTTCGCGACGACGAGGTTGTTCATAGGACCTTCGTAGGTCCTGTCCACGAGGTCGACCTTGACCTGAGCCGGCCTGTGCTTGCTCATCGTCAACCAGAACGCGAAGAGATAAACGGTCGGGCCCAACCAGCGCGGCAGCCGGGCGGCTTTCGCGACGACGTCGGCGCCGAGACCGGCCTCCGCGATGTTCGGGAAGTAGCGGGTCACCTCCCGCCCATCTTCGGTGTAGACGATCTTTCCGATGTCGATCGGGAACGAGTTCGGCCCATCGAGATGCGCGACCGCCGCGCTCGGCAGCGATCTGATCCCGAAGGTCTTGATGAAGTCGGATCCCGTTCCGGCAGCGACGACGCCGAAGACGGCGTCCGGGTTCACCGCCCGGTCGTTCTCGATCATCCCGTTGACGACCTCGTGAACCGTGCCGTCACCGCCGACCGCCACCAGGAACCGGATGCCGGAGGACAGGGCATCGCGGGCAAGGTCCGTGGCGTGCCCGGGACCTTCCGTGTAGCGCAGCTCGTATGCGAGCCCCCGCTGCCTCAGATGCTCTTGCACCTCCGGCAGAGCTTTCGCTACTCCTCCCCTGCCCGAACGAGAGTTGCAGATCAACATCATCGGACCGAACGGCGAGCTCATCGTCGCGGCCTCATGATGCGCCGAGCCCGAGGGCGCCGGGGTTCATGATCCCGTGTGGGTCGATCGCCGCCTTCACGCTCCTCAGCACGTCCCACCACTCGCCCAGCTCCTCTGGCAACCACCTGGCCTTGCGGCGCCCGATCCCATGGTGATGGCTGATCGAGCCCCCCGCCTGCAAGCACGCCTCCATCCCGACCTCCCACCAGCGCTCCAGCACAACGGCGGCGACAGCGTCGTCCTCGCAAGCCGAGGCCAGCGTGAAGTAGAGACAGCCACCGTCGGGATAGATGTGTGACAGGTGACACGCGGCGATGTCCGCGAGCTCAGACAGAGCGTCCTTCATGGAGTGGTAGAGCTCACGCAGCCCCGACCACGTTCCCGACACCTCGATCGTGTCGACGAGCCCGTGCGGCCCCAGAACCCCCTCGCCCGACATCAAGATCATGAGCTGCTCGACCGCGTCATTGCGGTGCTCCCACCAGTGGTCGACGAGCGAGTCGTCCCCGGGCACACCGCTGCTTAGCTCCACCGCTTGATCTGCACGCTGAACCGCCCCCGCTTCTTCGAAGGACAGGAGCAACAACGTCCCCGGCGTCTCCTCGGGCATGTTCCGCAAGAAGATCGCGGCATCCTCGGGATCGTAGAGACGCACCAGCGTCGGAGCCAACCCGCTCTGCGCGATCTTGCGGCACGCGGCGACCCCGTCCGCCATGTGCTGGAAGCGTACGCACCGGTTCGCGCGTTCGGTCGGCAGCGGCGACACCTTCAGCGTGACCTCCGTGACGATCCCGAGCGTCCCCTCCGAGCCGACCATCAGCGACGCCAGGTCGGGCCCGGTAGCGCGTCGCGGCACCGTCTTCGACCTCAGCACGCGGCCCCCAGGAAGCACCGCCTCCAGTCCCGAGATCATGTCCTCGATGCTGCCGTAGCGAGCCGATAGCTGACCCGAGGCCCGAGTCGCGACCCAGCCGCCCACCGTGGAGATGCCCATCGACTGCGGCTCGTGGCCGAGCGTTTGGCCCCACGACCGCAGAGCCTTCGCCAGGTCGGGCCCGAGAACGCCGCTCTGGGTCCGAACCAGGCGACTCTTCTCGTCGAAGTCCAAGATCTCGTTCAGAGCGCGCAGCTCGATCACGACCGCGCCTCCCGACACGATCCCGTCGGACACCCCCGACCCACCGCCGTAAGGAACTACGGGAGTCCGCGTCCTCTGCGCCCACTCGAGGACCTGGGCTACCTGTTCGGTCGTGTGCGGGCGGACGACGCACTGCGGAAGGTCGTACGGCGTCCCGGCGCGGCGCGCCAGCAGCGCGGAGGTCGAGCGGTCGGTCGCATGACGATGCAGGTCGGCCGGATGGGAGCCGACGCGGTGGGGGCCGATCAGATCGGCAAGCTCGTCTGCCGGCTTCACATGCCTTCGACGATCGTGGCGATCCCCTGGCCGACCCCGATGCACATCGTGGCGAGTCCGTAGCGGGCGCCGCGACGTCTCATCTCGTGCACGAGGGTCGTCAGGATCCGGGCGCCGGAGCAGCCGAGGGGATGCCCGAGAGCGATGGCTCCCCCATTCACGTTGACCTTCGCGAGATCGATCCCCAGCTCCTTCACGCAGGCCAGGGACTGAGCCGCGAAGGCCTCGTTCAGCTCGATCAGGTCGATCTCCTCGAGCGACAGCCCGGCGCGCTTCAGCGCCTTGCGCGTGGCGTGGACCGGCCCGATGCCCATCCGTTGTGGCTCGACCCCCGCGACCGCGGAGGTCACTATCCGCGCCATGGGGCTCCACCCGTGCTCCCGGACCGAGGCCTCGGATGCCAGCAGCAACGCCGCGGCCCCATCGTTAAGGCTCGAGGAGTTCCCCGCTGTCACCGTCCCGCCCTCT